>CAYOLR010000198.1:0-5265 GCA_964404815.1 uncultured Halobacteriales archaeon | reverse complement strand
GGCGCGGACCTCGCCGGCTTCGAGGGCCGCCAGGAACGCCTTGAGCGTCTCTCGGTCGTCAGCGGTGGCCGAGGCGGCGTCGACCTCGCCGGCGTCGTAGCGCTCCCAGAGGGCGGCGACCTCGCTTTCCAGGTTCATGCGTCCCCCAACACGTCGTCGAAGCCGTACCAGCCCGGGTGTTTCCCGGCCAGCCAGACCGCGGCGTCGAGCGCACCCTCGGCGAAAACCCGCCGGGACTCGGCCCGATGGGTGAGCGTCACCACCTCATCGTTCCCGGCGAGGAGCACCTCGTGTTCCCCGCGGATGTTCCCCGCCCGGCGGGCGAAGACACCGATCTCGTCGCCGTCACGGGGTTGATTCCCCTCTCGGCCGTACACCTTCTCGGCTTCGCCGCGGACGTCGTCGATCCGGTCGAGGATGGTGTTCGCCGTCCCGCTCGGGGCATCTACCTTCCGGTTGTGGTGGGTCTCCATGACCTCGATGTCGTAGCCCGGGAGCGCCTCGACGGCGTCCTCGACCGCCCGAAGGAGGGCCCAGACCCCACGGGCGAAGTTCGATGCCTTGAGTACGGGCACCGAGTCGCTGGCCGCTCGGAGGTCGGTCAGGCCGTCCTCGTCGAAGCCGGTCGTTCCGATGACGACGGCGATGCCGGCCTCGGCCGCCGCCTCGACGAAGGAACGGGTGCCCGGCGGGGCGCTGAAGTCCACGATGACGTTCGGCCGCTGCTCGTCGAGAAGCGCCGGGAATTCGCTCGGGTCGTAGACCCTGACGCCGTCGACCGGGCCGTCAGCGGCCGCCGCGTCGATGCCGAAGGCGACGGTCACGTCCGGACGGTCGTTGGCCGTCTCGATGACGGTCCGACCCATGGTCCCCGTCGCGCCGGTGACTGCGATATTCATGCCGTGGCGGCCAGTCTGCCCACCGCATCCAAAACCTCTGCGAGTTCGTCGCGGTTCTCCTCGGCCAGTCGCGTCAAGGGCGGCCTGACGTAGGGCGGGGCGTCGTGTTCCACCGCCATGGCCTCCTTTACGGGAATCGGATTGGTCTCGACGAACATGGCGCGGAACAGCGGTGCGAGCTCGTGGTGGAGGGTACGGGCCCGCTCGTAATCGCCATCGAGGGCCGCGTGGACCATTTCCACGTGCGGCTCGGGGAAGACGTTCGCCGCGACGCTGATCACGCCGGTGCCGCCGGCCGCGAGGATGGGATAGGTCATTCCGTCGTCGCCCGAGATGACGGCGAAGTCCTCGTCGGCCGTCCGTTCGATGACCTCGCTGATCCGGCCCATGTCCCCGCTCGCGGCCTTGTAACCCGTGATGTTCGGGTGCTGGGCGAGCCGCTCGGCGGACTCGATCTCGATGTTCCGGCCGGTCCGGGAGGGGACATTGTAGAGGATGACCGGGATGTCCACCGCATCGGCGATCGCGGTGTAGTGGTGTTCCATCCCGGCGGGTTCGGGCTTGTTGTAGTAGGGCGAGATGTGAAGGAGGGCGTCGGCGCCAGCGGCCTCGGACCGTTCGGAAAGCGAGACGGCCTCCCGGGTGGAGTTGCTCCCGGCGCCGGCGATCACCGGGACGTCGTCGACGGCGTCGATCACGGCGTCGACCACTTCGATATGTTCGTCGTGAGACAGCGTCGCGCTCTCGCCGGTCGAGCCGACGGGCACGAGGCCGTCAACGCCCGCCGATTCGAGGCGTTGGGCGTCGGCCTGAAGCGTTTCGAAGTCGATACTGAGGTCCTCGTTGAACGGGGTCGTCATCGCCGGATAGACGCCGGCGAACTCGTGGTGTGTCATGGTTGCTGTGGTTGGTCGAAGTCGGTAAGCTCACGGTGCGGGTTCGGGTCGACCCCTGACAGGTTAGCCATGCCTGCCGGGAGCCGCTAGTCACGTTTGCCGGGTTTACGACCGGGAGAAGAGCCCGTGCCACAGCTGGTGGCATCACGGTCCTGGCCGGCCGTGGCACGTGACATTAGCGGGAATTGCGACGGCCGGTTACTTATCGATTGCGGAGGGCGGGAACGCCTTTGCCCCCGGCCGACGAGGTCGCTCCCATGGAATCCGCACACACGGCACAACGTGTCGGCGTGTTGGTCGACTCCCAGAACCTCTATCACACCGCCCAGAGCCTCTTCACCCGGAATATCGATTACGCGGCCCTGCTCGAGGAAGCCGTCGGCGGTCGATCGCTCGTCCGGTCGATCGCGTACGTCATCCGCGCCGACAGTACTGACGAGGACAAGTTCTTCGAAGCGCTCTCGGACATCGGCTTCGAAACCCGGATCAAGCCGATCCGAACCTACGCCGATGGCACGAAGAAGGCCGATTGGGACGTCGGCATGAGCCTCGACGCGGTGACTCTCGCTGACCACGTTGATGCGATCGTGCTCTGTACGGGCGACGGCGACTTCACCCGCCTCTGTTCGCACCTCCGCCACGAGGGGGTCCGGGTCGAGGTAATGGCCTTCGAATCGTCGACGGCGGATTCGCTTGTCGAAGCGGCCGATACGTTCACCGATATGGGCGCCGAGACGGAGACGTTCCTGCTATAATAGGGGGATTTCTCAGGCCCGCTCCGGCTTCGCCGTCGCCGAAAGGACGACCGCACCGGCGGCGACGCCAAGCGCGGTCATCCCGGCGATGGCGACCGGGACCCGCGAACCGATGAGGCCCGTCTGGAGGCTGACGACACTGCTGAGGAACAACAACATCGCGCCGATGCCGATTTGCCGACGATCCATCGTCACTTGGCCGGTACCCGACTGCCCCACTTAAACGAGCCGTTCTCGTCGCCGTCTGTCGCGTGTCATCACGTCGCATTGGTAGAGCCGAAGCCCTTTCACTGATCCCCGGAGAACGGCAGGTAATGACGGACGAGGGGTCCTCCCTGGCGACGCTCCGGACCATTGCGGATTACCAGTTCGGGGCTGGCACCGGTCCGGTGTTCTTCCCGGCCGACGAGGACCTGCAGGTCGAACGGTCCCGGTCCGGCCGGCCACGACAGGTGATCGCCGACGGGGGACGGATCGTGACCTACACGACGAGTGGCCGATTTACTCTCGGTGCCGAAGGCGGCCGTCGACTCCGAACCGCACTATCGGCTCCCGGGTATCGGGTCGTCGTCGGGGAGGAAAGCGAGCCGTTCGTCCGGGACGGCAAGAACGCCTTCGCGAAGTTCGTTCGCGGGGTCGATCCGGTGGTCCGCCGGGGTGACGAAGTCTTGGTCGTCACGGCCGATGACGATCTCCTCGGCGTGGGCCGGGCTGAGCTCGGCGCCGATGCCATGGAGGACTTCGACCGGGGGATGGCCGTCGAGATCCGGGAGGGGGTTCCGGAATGACACTCTCGATCACCAAGGCGACCGACGAGGATTTCCCGTACGTCCACGGGGTGCTCCGCGAGGTCGGCTTACCGACGGCGGGGCTCGGGGACGCGTCGGTCAGCCTCTACCTCGCCGAGGAGGACGGGCAACGGGTCGGCGTCGGCGGCTACGAGCGGTACGGCGAGACCGGCCTGCTCCGATCGGTCGCGATCGTGCCGTCGGCCCAGGGCGGTGGCCTCGGTAGCGATATGGTCCGATCGATCGAAGCCGAGGCTGCCGGGGATGGCATCCGACGGTTGGTGCTCCTGACGACCGACGCCGCTCCGTTCTTCCAGGGGTTGGGATACGAGTCGGCCGAGTGGTCCGCCCAACCGGCCGACCTCCGGGAAACCTCGGCCCTCGCGGCTGTCTGTCCTGACAGCGCGGCCTGTCTGGAAAAGCGGCTCTGAGCACTGAACGCCACGCTTTTCTCGGCCCGGACCGACCCCGTCTGTATGTTTGGAGGCGGCGGCGGGCTGAACCCGCGCAAGATGCAGAAGATGATGGAACAGATGGGAATCGAGATGGAGGAGATCGATGCCGAGGAGGTAGTGATCACACTGACCGACGGCGATGCCCTAGTCTTCAGCGACGCCGATGTCACGATGATGGAGGCCAAGGGTCAGGAGACCTACCAGATCGTCGGATCGCCGGAACGGCAGTCCGGCGGGGCGAGCGAGTCGGCCGACCCAGCCGATGAAGGGTCGGAGGCGGGAGCGATCCCCGACGACGACATCCAGCTGGTGACCCAGCGGACCGGCGCGAGCGCCGAAGCAGCCCGCGAGGCCCTCGAAGCCGAGGACGGCGACCTCGCGGCGGCCATCAGCCGATTAGAGTGACGGTCCTGCTGGTCAAGGACGGCCGCGAGTTCCTGTGCGAGCCAGGGGACGAGCTTCAGACCGATCTCGGGGTCCTCCAGGTGCCCCCTGGTGTCGAGCCCGGCGACACGGTGGAGACCCACCTCGGTGAAGCCTTCCGGGTGCGACGGCTTCGTCCGCCTGACCTCTTTCATCACCTCGACCGCACGGGGGCCCCGATGCTCCCCCGGGATATCGGACTGTTGCTCGGCCACACGGGGATCGAATCGGGGGATCGCGTCCTCGACGCGGGGACCGGGAGCGGTGTCCTCTCGGCCTGGTTAGGCCGGCTGGGAGTCGACGTCGTAACCTATGAGCGAGACGCCGAGTTCGCGGAGGTCGCCCGGGAGAACATGCGGCTTGCGGATGTCGCCGACCGGGTTGACATCAGGACGGGCGACGTCACCGAGGCGCTCGACGACCTCGATGGTTTCGACGCCCTCACACTGGATACGGAGGACGCGCCCGCGGTGGTCGAACGGGCCGACGACCTGCTCGACCCCGGTGGGGTCATTGGCGTCTATTCACCGTTCGTCGAGAACGCACGTGCCGTCTACGAAGCGGCGACGGGGGCGCCCCTCGGGAGCGTCGAGACCTACGAGACCATCCAGCGCGAGATGGATTTCGACGGGCGGGGGTCCCGGCCGACCACGGCGGGGGTCGGCCACACGGGGTACCTCACGGTCGGACGCCTAGATTGAACGGATCTCCCGTCACGCTGCTGCCGGGCGTCAGTGGTCGTCTTCGCGCCACTTGTGGCCGCACTCGGTGCAGGTAAAAAATCGCGTCTCCGACTCGTCGGCCGCCCGGATCTGTTTCATCTCCCAGAACGCTCGATCGTTGCCACACTCCGGACAGGAGGCGTTCGTCGTCGGTCCGATGTCCTCGGCGCTCACGTCGGAGGTGTCGACCACCTCACTCTCGACCTGCCCCTGCGTAGTCACCATGCCGGCCTCCGCCTCGGAATCGCGGGCCTGTTCGTGCCCACAACTCCCACATACCCAGCTCCCGTCGTCGGGTTTCATCATCGAGCCGCACTCGTCACAGAA
>CAYOLR010000197.1:0-5265 GCA_964404815.1 uncultured Halobacteriales archaeon | reverse complement strand
GCCTTAACGGTGGGGGGAACAGTCAACAAGCGATCGGGTGGGCGGGCGGCCGGCACCGGCCGCCCCCGCCATGAGCCCGTTCAGGTCGTGGCCGAGGATCGCGCTGGGGACCAGGCCCATGCTCGAGAGGACGGAGAACCGGCCGGGGACGCCGATCGGCACGGGGACCGTCGGCAGGTCGTGCTCCGCGGCGAGCGACCGGAGCGGTCCCGAGTCGCCGGTCGTCACGATCGTCCGCCGGGTCCAGTCGACCCCGGCGTCCGCCATGGCCTCCCGGACGACGAGGAAGTTCGCGAGCGTCTCCACGGTCGTCCCCGATCGGGAGACGACGTGGACGGCGATGTCGTCGAAATCGACCGCGGCCAGAACCCGACGAGTATGGGCGGGATCGACGTTGTCGAGGGCGACGTGCTCGCCGCCGAGCGCGGCCGTGAGCGTGCGGGCCCCCAGGGCGCTCCCGCCGATCCCCACCGTCAGGACCGTCGAGGCGTCGGGAACCTGGTCGACGGCCGACCGGATGTCGTCGAGGTCGGTCGTCGTCGGCAAGTTCAGGGTGGCGAAGCCGAACGTCCCGTCCCCCCGACCTTCGTCGATCCGCCCGTGGGCCTCGGCCACATCGCCGTCCAACTCGTCCAGCGCCGCCCTCGAGACACCCGGATCCGTCCCCAGGGCATTGCCCAGATCGACACGCATGGCTGACCGACCGAGGGGCGCCGGCAAAACCGTTCCCCCGTGCGGGAACGGTGCGTTAACATCAGGTCGGGCCGAACCGTCGCCGATGGCCGCGGACTATCGAGGACTGGTCGGCGCCTACCCGTACGCCTTCCGACAGTCGGGATCGTGGTTCCTCCGGTCGTACGTCCTTGTCAGCGCACTCGTAAGCGTGTTTATCGGCCTGTTGCTCCTGCTCGGCCTCGTCTCGTGGCTCGCCGAACCTGGCGGCCTCGCCGGACAGAACGCTCTCCTGGGGGTGCTCGGTATCCTGATCCTCGCGCCACTCGTCGCGCCGGTGCTCTTCGTGGCCCGCCGCCACCGCTTCGACGACGACCGGCCGCGGGTCGACCGGCTGTTCGCCCTCGTGGGCTACACGTTCGTCTCCTCGATCTACCTCGCGCTCCTCATCACCGATCCAAACCCCCACGCCGTCGGCGGACCTCTTCAGGGGCTCGTCGGGGTCCTCGATAGCCTGCCGCGGCTATACGGGCTGGTTCCCCCGGTCGTCGCCGCGGTCGGCATCCTGCTCGTGGCGTGGTATACGCGGCCCGCGACAGCCGATTGACCCCGGTCAGGTGGTCGGGCCGTCGGCGCTCTGGACCTGCCAGCCGCCCTCCACGCCACAGGCCTCCCGGACCGTGTACTCGATCCGGGTTTTCGGGCCGACCTCGTCGCCGTCGTGGGCCGATTCGATCCTGAGCGGGACATCGTGGGCGCTGCCGCAGCACCCAACGTCAACGAACTCGTTCCATTCCTTGCCGACGGTGGCGTCGCCTATCGTCTTCCGGAGGTAGGCCTTGAACCACCGGGTGTCGACCTGTCGGCGGCTCCAGTCCGACAGGTCTTCGGGATAGGAGATAACGACGCGGCTCGCTGCAGCCATACGCCATAGTAAGGACCGGGCCCACAAACCCGCTTTGGCGCTCGCGAGCGTTTTGAGAAGGCTTATTCAAGGTCGCTTCAGACCGGACGCCATGGTAACGCTCGAGGTCGAGGAGTGGGTCGATTATACCCAGTATTCGAATCGACAACTCCTCGTGGTGCCATTAGCGGTCCTCGGGCTCGCGATCCTCGTCATTGCCGGGTGGTACGTCATGACCGGCGCCCCCGTCAACCCAGGCCTCGAATTCACCGGGGGCACCGAAATCCAGATCGCCACCGCCGACAGTCCGGCGGAGATCCGCGCCAACTTCGACACGGAGGTGGCCGCCGTCAGACAGATCCCCGCGGAAGACGCCGCCGTGGTGACCTTCCAGTCGACGGACGGTGAAGCCCTGGAACGCGAGGCCCAGGCCGCCGGCTACGAGGTGTTGGACTTCCAGAGCACGTCCGCGAGCTTCGGCGCCGGCACCCAGCGGCTCGCCCTCTACGGCGTCATCGCGGCGTTCATCGGGATGAGCATCATCGTGTTCCTCCTCTTTCGCACGTTCATCCCGTCCGTGGCAGTTGTCACTTCGGCCTTCTCGGACATCATGATCCCGGTCGCGCTCATGGACCTCCTCGGGATCAAGCTCTCGCTGGGGACCGTCGCCGCCCTCCTCATGCTCATCGGGTATAGCGTCGACTCGGACATCCTCCTCAACAACCACATCCTCCGCCGCCGGGGCGGGTTTTACGAGAGCGCCTACCGGGCGATGCGGACGGGTGTCACGATGACATTGACCTCGCTTTCGGCGGTCATCGTGATGGCGATCGTGGCCTTCCTCTTCGGGATCGACCTCCTGACGGCTATTGGTATCGTCCTTGCGTTCGGGCTGGTGGCCGACCTTATGAACACCTACCTGCTCAACATGGCGTTGCTCCGTTGGTACCGGGGGGTCGAGGTGTGATCCGTGAGAACTGGCGGGTATTCGCACTGGTCCTTCTCCTCATCGTGAGCGGCGTCATGCTGTTCGTCCCCGGCGTCGGGCTGGGGGACACGAAGGCTAGTGGGCCGACCAACCTCGCCTACGGCCTCGAGCTCTCCGGGGGGACCCGGATCCAGGCGCCGTTCGTCGGCCACACGGTCGAGAGTGCTTCGCTGGGCGGCAACTCCGCCGCCGACGTGGAAGCGGGCGTCGCGGCCGACCTCGAGGGCGTCGAGCGTGGTGATGTCGCCGTCGTCAGGACCGGCGAGAACAGCGTCGCGGTCGAGGTGGCCGCCGACGTCGAGCGGTCGGCCTTCGCTGACGCGCTATCGGCGGCCGGCGTGGAGTTTCAACCGGACAATATCCGCCGGGGCGTGACTCAGCCGACCCGGGAGGAGACCATTCGTGTCATCACGAGCAAGATCAACGAGGCCGGCCTCTCGGGAGGGACCGCCCAGACTGTCTACTCGACCGGCGACCAGCGCTACTACGCCCGGATCGAGGTCCCCAACGAGAACCGCTCGGCCGTGGTCGACCTCGTGAACACCCGCGGGGAGGTGCAGGTCTACGCCTACCACTCGGTGCAGCGGAACGGCTCGACCGTCTTCCTCAACCGCACGGTCCTCGAACAGGGTGACTTCGAGGACATCGGCATCGCCCAGTCAGGCGACCGATTGGGGCCACACGTCCCCGTTCGGGTGAAGGCCGAGGATGTCGACGGCGACGGCACGGGAGAGGCGGAAGCCTTCCAGCAAGACATGGTCGAAACCGGGATCGCCTCGAGCGGCGGGACCGACTGCGGGTGGCCCGGCGGCAACGGACCGTGCCTGCTCACCGTCGTCGACGGCAAGGTCGTCTATTCGGCCGGGATGGCGCCCCGCCTCGCCGACTCGATGCGGTCGGGCGAATGGGCTAAGGACCCCGGTTTCGTCCTCCAGACGACGAACATCACGGAGGCTCGTGAGCTCGCCGTCCACCTCCGCGCCGGCGCGCTCCCGGCACGGCTCGATATCCAGGGTGGGGACGTCCAATTCGTCGCCGCCAGCCTCGGGACGCAGTTCCGCCTCTACTCGCTGATCACCGGAATCATCGCCGTCCTGGCCGTCGCTATCGTGGTCTTTCTCCGGTACGGCGACCCCAAGGTGGCGGCGCCGATGGTGGTCACGGCGCTCTCCGAAGTGGTGATCCTCCTCGGCTTCGCCGCCACGGTGGGCCTGGCGCTCAACCTCTCACACATCGCCGGCCTCATCGCCGTCATTGGGACCGGGGTGGACGACCTCATCATCATCGCCGATGAAGTGATGGCCGAGGGTGACGTCTCGAGCGACCGCGTTTTCTCCAACCGCTTCCGAAAAGCGTTCTGGGTCATCGGGGCCGCCGCAGTCACGACCGTGATCGCGATGAGCCCGCTGGCCATCCTCTCGCTTGGCGACCTCCGGGGCTTCGCCATTGTGACCATCCTCGGGGTATTCATCGGCGTACTCATTACACGACCGGCGTACGGCGACATCCTCCGGAACCTCGTAACTCGGACGTAACCCAGGCGAACCGTTCATGGGGTGGGCGCCACTCGTCTAGACCATGGCTGCTGATTTCGACGATGAAGACCTGTACCGAGTCGTGCGCCGCGGCGTCCGCGACGCGATATGGGACGTTCTCGAGGTCCTGATCACGATACTCGTCGGGGTTATCCTGTTCGTCGTGGGCCTCGGGTTGCTCCGCATCGGTGCCGCACGGCCCGGATCGATCCCCGGTCTGGCAAGCCTCGCGGTCGGCGCCGTCCTCGTGTTGGTTTCCGTCTTCCAGGTACTCAAACAGTTCCAGCTCGGCCCCTACCGGTAGTCCGCGAGCTCGACCTGTTCGGTCTCGGCGAGTACGTCGCCGGCGGTGGCCCATGTTGCACGGGCGCACTCGGGGAGGCACCCTTGGTCGGCAACGAAGTCCTCGAGAAACGTTCGCGTCGCCGGATCGCTCGGGTACCCATTCCCCACCTGGCCATACTCGGTTTCCAACTCGGCGACGTGCGTGTCGCGTTCGACCTTCGCGACGATGCTCGCGGCTGCGACGACCGGGTGGTCCTCGTCGGCCCGATGTTGGGCGGTCATGTCGACCGGATGCTCGAGCCGATCGGCGACTCGTATGCCGAACCGCTCCGGGCGGACATCGCTGGCGTCGACGACACATCGATCCGACGGCTCGATGACCTGGTTCAGCGCCGCGGCCTGTCCTACCACAGTCAGCGTGTTCATGTCCGTCGCGGGATCATCGATCCTGGCCACCGGTATCTCGGCTACGGCGATGGCGACCCGATCGTCGTTCCGGAGCGCGTCGGCCAGTTCCTCACGCCGCTCGGGCTTGAGCGCCTTCGAGTCGCGGACCCCATTGGGCAGGACGGCGTCGTCGGGGATGCGGACCGCGGCGGCGAACATCGATCCGAGCACCGGCCCCTTGCCGGCCTCGTCGGCCCCGACGATTCCCATGCGAAAAGCCATCCGCACGGCTCGACATGACTGTTTCCCACGTGGCTTCGGGGAGCCTCAGTCGTCGGCGACGGGGGTCACCGGTTCCGTCCCCTCTTCCTCCTCGGGTTCGGCTGCGTCCTTGGCGTCACGGCGCCCTCGGAGGTCGGTGATCTCGTAGTGATGGCACATAGGCTAGCGTGTGATACGGAGTGACACACTATACCGCTTTGGGTGTTTCGCGA
>CAYOLR010000196.1:0-5297 GCA_964404815.1 uncultured Halobacteriales archaeon | reverse complement strand
CGCCGGGATGCCGACGGTGGCCTCGACGGCCGCCCACCCGATCAGCGCCGGAAACGCCCCGACTGCCCCGCCGATGACGATGTTCTGCGTGGTGTTCGGCTTCAGGACGAGCGTGTAGATCACGCTGTAGAACAGGATAGCCAACAGGCCGAGAACCGCCGCCAGGGCGTTCGTGAAGGCCAGAAAGACCCCGACCGACGTGACGGTCAATAGGAGTCCGAACGCGATCGCCCGGCGCGTCGGAATCCGCTCGCGGACCAGCGGCCGGTCGGCCGTCCGGGCCATCCGTTCGTCACGATCGCGCTCGAGGACGTTGTTGAACGTCCCGCTGGCAGCGATCGCCAGGACGCCACCCGTCACCGTGGCGGCGACGAGCACGGGGTCGAGGCTCGAACCACCCGCCAGGCCCATGGCCGCCAGGGCGACCAGGCAGAGCAGCCACCACAGCTTGGGTTTGGTGAGCTCCAGGTAGGCCTTCGCGCGGTCGATTACGCCGTCGGGCGACGGCGTCTCGGGCGCCGTCGACGGGACCTCGGTCCCGGGATCGACCGGCGTCGGATCACCGGCGGCGGGGACGGCCGATTCGAGGTGCCAAAGGATCGCCACGAGAACGCCGGAGAAGATGCTCATGGCGACGAGGAGGTGCAGCCCGGCGAGCAGCGTCGGTGCCCCCGTGGTGGCCACGAGCGCACCGAGGGCGACCTGCCCGGGATACAACCCGGTCGAGAGCCAGATCGACACCCGCACGCGGCGATCGACCGTTTCCCGGCGAGCGATGATGGCCGCGGCGAGGAGCACCCCGGCCACGAGCAGGGCCACGACCCGGTGGGCAACGGCGACGGCCACGCCAGCTTCGGCGAGGAGCGGTCCGTCACACGCCGGCCACGTCGAGCAGGCGGCCGCTCCATCGAGCAGGGCGGTTCCGGCGCCGACGATCACCAGCAGGTAGACGCCGATCGCTACCGCGACCAGCAGCTCGGTCAAGCCCACATCGCCGCGTCGTCGTGGGAAATACCGGTCCATCGTTTACGCCGTACCGAAGTAGATGAACGCGAAGATCAGCAGCGAGAGCGTCGTCAGGAAATACCAGTACGCCTCGGTCGTTTTTACCATGAGGTTGCGGGCGGCGCTGAAGTGGCCACGAGCGACCGCGCGATAGAGCACGATCAGCAGCATCGCCAAGCCGCCGAGCAGGTGCGCCGCGTGCAGCCCGGTCAGCCCGTAGTAGGCCGCGCCGTAGGGCCCGGTCGTCCACGAGACCCCCTCGGCGAGGAGCCCTTGGTACTCGAGGCCGAGCACGACCAGGAAGGCCACGCCCGTCACGAAGGTGGCGGCGTAGCCCGTCACGAGGGCGCTCCGGTTGCCTTTCGTAATGCCCCGCCGGCCGTAAAGCGCCGTGACGCTCCCGACCAGCATGATCGCCGTCATCATCACCCCGTAGGTATACTGGGGCCCGGCCAGCCCGTCGGGGGGGAACGGGCCGCGGGTCGCGTCGAGGTAGAACCACGCTACGAAGAACCCCGCGAACACCAGTATCTCGCTGAAGATGAGGATATACATCCCCAAGAGGCCGGTCTCCATCCCGAGGAGCTGGCGTTTCTGCTCCGGAATGACGCCTGACTCGAACTCCTTGATCGAGTACTCGTAGACCCACCCGAGGATCCCGTAGAGCATGACGGGGACGCCGACGATCAACACCGGCGCCCACATCAGCCCCCACCCGATGAACAGGAAGCCCGCGCCGACGAAGAGCGGGTACTTGCTCCCGTGCGGGAAGCCCTCGGCACCGTCGCCGTGGTGTACGGGCTCGCCCGGTCGGTCGGTTTCGGCTTCACCCATGAACGATCCCTCCGTTCGTGTCGATTGCAGTGTTGGCTCGCATCAGTGACCCCCTTCCTCCTCTTCGGAATGACCGCCTTCCTCCTCACCGAACCCGGTGTGTTCGAACGCCGCTTCGCCGCCGTTGGCGTGGGCGAACTCCTCGTAGGCCCCGGGCGAGACGATGTAGATGGTCGAAATCATCTTCGAGTGGCCCTTGCCACATAGCTCCGCACACCGGACCTCGTAGGCGTCTGCGGGCACCGTCTCGCCGCCGACGTTCACCTGGGTCTCGCCGTGGACCTCGCCGACGTAGAACCACGCGCTGTTGGATTGCCCGGGTACCGCGTCCTTGGTGATCCCGAGGTCCTTGATCGCGAAGCTATGGATCACGTCCGCGGAGGTCGTCTCGAAGACGATGAGCGTCTCCGAGGGCAGGATCACCCGTTCACCCTGCGTCATCGGAATGCCCGCCACGTCGAACCGCCAGAACCACTGCCCGGCCTGGACGTCCATGTCGAGCTGCTGGCTGGCACCGATCCGTTCGGCTGCCTCGGTCGGGGTCGCCTCGTCCGTCTGGGCGAGGGTCGCCGCCCCGACGAACATGGTCGTCGTGACGACCATCAGGACGGCCAGTACGTAGACCCAGAGCTTGAACCGACCCTGACCGGGGGACAATGGGGACGGCCGTTCCCGGACGCCGGCGGAGTAGCGGAACATCGCATATACGATCAATGCGACGACGCCGCCACCGCCCACTAACGCGGCCAGGAACATCCCCTGTTTGAAGTCGATAATCGTCGCGACTGGGAAGAGCCCCTCCTCCTCGGGTTCGATAACGCCGAGGATGAACTCATAATAGAACAGGGCGAGCGTGGAGAGGAAAACCGCTCCCCAGAAGATCGCCTCCAGGGCATCCCCCCGTTCATCACGGAGCGTCCCGATGCTATCACCGATCGCCATCAGTCATCACCCCCTTCTGGAGGCTCGGTGTCCTTGCCGCCATCGGGGACGCCCCCGTTGGCCGCGGCCGCACCTTTGATATCACCGCCGTCAGCTGCCGCCTCGCGAACGGCGAGCGGCGTCGGCGGGGTGTACGGGAGGCCGTCCCATTCGGGCGAGGGCATCCGCTGCCCGGAGAGGAGGTCCTCCCAGGGGTTCTCGATCGCCTCGCCAGCGCGAAGGCTCCACAGGAGGTTCACGAAGAACGCGATCTGGCCGAGGCCGGCGAGATAGGCCAGCCCGGTCGCGATGATGTGGCCGGTCTGCAGGCTCGGCGCGTAGACGTAGGTGGCATAGCGTCGCATCATGATCTCCCCACCCGTGCCGGGGAACGAGCCGTCGCCGAGCATGCTCATCGTGAAGAACAGCCCCATCATGCCGAAGATGGTCGCGAAGGCGTGGAACTTGGCCAGCTTCGTGTTATACATCCGGCCGGTCATCCGCGGGTACCAGTAGTAGATGCCCGCGAGGAGGCCGAACAGCCCGACGGTCACGATGGTGAAGTGGAAGTGGCCAACCACGAAGTAGGTCGAGTGGAACTGCAGATCGGTGGCCGGCTGACCGAAGAAGGCGCCGTCCATGCCCGAATACAGCAGCCCCACGACGACCGCGATCGAGAACAACATCGGCGTCGTGAGGTGGATCCGGCCCTTCCACATCGTCGCGATCATGCAGAAGATGTAGATGCCGAACCCGACGAAGATCGCCATCGAGAAGATCATGAAGGCGTACCGGCTCGCAGCGAGCCCGGTCGCGAACATGTGGTGGGCCCAGACGCCGATCGAAGCCACGGAGACGAACGTGATCGCCCCGATCAGCGCCTTGTACCCGTAGATCGGCCGTTCGGAGAACCGCGAGATCACCTCGGCCGCGATGCCCATTCCCGGCAGGACCAGCACGTAGACCTCGGGATGACCGAACGTCCAGAAGAGCCACTGATACAGTAGCGCGTCGCCGCCCGCGCGGGGCGTGAAGAAGGCCATCGAGAGGTTCCGCTCGAGCCACACCATGCCCCACGCGTCGAGCAACCACGGGATCGAGTAGAGCGCGAGGATGTTCGTAAAGACCGTGAACCAGATGAAGGGCGGAAGGTCGAACCAGCCGAGGCTCGGGTCACGCTCGTTCAGGATGGTCACGAAGAAGTTCGCCGCGCTCCCGGTCGAGGTGATCCCGAAGACCGCGATCCCGATGATCCCGGCGTCCTGGCCGATGCCGTGCATCATCGAGTTCAACGGCGGGTACTGGAACCAGCCGGCGGCCGTTGGAA
This sequence comes from uncultured Halobacteriales archaeon, assembly GCA_964404815.1. Taxonomy (GTDB): domain Archaea; phylum Halobacteriota; class Halobacteria; order Halobacteriales; family Hikarchaeaceae; genus CAYOLR01. Next base: position 1,210 of record CAYOLR010000196.1, on the reverse strand, counting down.
CGCCCGTAGCGCCGATGAGGTTGCCGACCATCGGCGTGTAGAGTAGGATCAACCCCGCGCTGATCCCCCACGCCCCGAGGGCGTTCATGCGGGGCCAGGCCATCTCCTCGACCCCCAAAAAGAGCGGGATGAAGTAGTTGAAGAAGGCCCCCTGCAGCGGGAGGATGACGAAAAAGATCATCGTGAGCGCGTGCACGCTCACGAGCGAGTTATACCCGAGCAGGCTCAGATAGACCGTATCCGGGGCGACCGCGAGGTCGGTCCGGAAGATGAGCGCCGCCAACCCGCCAAGGGCGAAGGCAAACAGCGCGTGCCACAGGTAGATGATTCCGATGACCTTGTGGTCGGTCGTGTACAGCCAATAGCGCCAGCCCGTCGGGCCGTGATGGTCGTCGTGGTCGTCGTGATCGGTCTCGTGTCCCGTCGCCGTTTCAGTGCTCATTGGTTACCCTCCTCGATGTATGTGGCACCCGGTCGGGGACGACACGAAGCGGTCATCCCTCGTGGTCCTCCTCTTCCTCAGAATGGTCCTCGTCGCCACCGCTTTCCTCGCCGCCGCCCATCCCGTGGCCCATCGACTCCCCGCCGGTGACGATCATCTCCTCCAGCTCGTGGAGCTGGTCCTTGAGGACCTTGCCGTGTAGCGGATCCAGTTCGGGTATCCGGTCGAAATCGGCCTCCATCGCCGGCGCCCAGCCCTGCGGGTCGGACACGGCTTTGTCGCCATGATCCCCCCAGAGTTCCGTGACGACGACCGCGCCGGCCATCTTGAACATGTGGTGGTTCTCGCAGAAGTAGAGGTAGACGCCGGGTTCCTGGAACTTGATCCCGAAGCCACCCTCGGTACCCAACAGGCGGACCATCTTGCGGTTGAACCGTTCGTCGATGAGGTACCCCTCGCCGTGGGTGCCGGCCCGGAACCCGGAGTCGAAATGGGCGGCAGCCTCCGGGATCAGCCGCATGAACTGCCCCGTCGCCCCGAACGACGTCACCGTGTGGGTCCGTTTCTCGGAGACGCCCGGCGCCGAGAAGTGTTCCCAGAAGACCATCTGGCCCGGCTCGACCCACGCCACGTGGGGCATGAAGTGGTAGTTGTTGGAGTCGTCCGTGCCCGCCGTCGTTCGGATCGTGACGGCCTCCATCTCCATGTGCTCCCCACTCGGCATCTCCATCTCGATGTGATCCGGCGAGGCTGGATACTCCCCGTGGG
>CAYOLR010000195.1:0-5310 GCA_964404815.1 uncultured Halobacteriales archaeon | reverse complement strand
CGTCGAGGACGGCCACGCCGTCCAGGTACTCGACCCGGAGACCTACGAGTCCTCGACCGTACCGCGGCCGGATTACCTCGACCCGGACGCGGACACCGTAACGGTGCTGAAGAGCCGGGCCGGCCTCCACATCCTCCCCGATGACTGAATACGCGTTCGTGGTTCACCCCGAGCGGGTAGACGCCGCCCTCGCCGACCTCCGGTCCCAGGGGCTCTACGATCCCGATCGGGGCATCCAGGAAACCGATAGCGGGTCGATCGCGATCCCCGTTACCGGCGAGCCGAACGATCTCGAGGGCGAGCTCGTCGAACAGGCCGATCCGGTCCACCGCAAACGCACGCTCGAAGACCGCCTCGCGGCGGATGGTTGGACCGACGATGAGCTGGACCGCTTGCCGGCCTCGTGGGCCGTCATCGGGGACGTCGTCCTGGTCAGATTCCCCCAGGACAGTCCGGATCGGGTCGCCGTGGCCGAAGCGCTGCTCGAACTCCAGGGGGCGGACACGGTCCTCGCCAGGAACGGCATCGATGGACCGCATCGTGAACCCGATGTCGAGGTCGTCGCCGGATCCGGCGATACCGAGACCGTCCATACCGAACACGGCACGAAATACGCGCTCGATCTCGACCGCGTCATGTTCTCGCCGGGGAACAAGGCCGAACGTGTGCGGATGGGTGAGGCCGTATCGAGTGACGAACGCGTCCTGGACATGTTCGCCGGCATCGGCTACTTTGCCCTCCCGATGGCCCGGGCCGGCGCCCGGGTGACGGCAATCGAACGGAACCCGGTGGCGTTCGGATTTCTCGTGGAGAACGCGGCACTTAACGACGTCGAGGAGCGGCTCACCCCGATCCTCGGCGACTGCCGTGAGGTGATCGAGGCCTTTCCGGCCGATGCGCGGTTGTTCGATCGGGTCGTCATGGGGTACTACGACGCCCGTGACTACGTCGACGCCGCCCTCAACGCGCTCGCAACTAATGGTACACTCCATCTCCACGAGGCGGCGCCGAATGCGCAGATTCCCTATCGGGCCATCGAGCGCCTCGAAATGACGGCGGCGGAGCGGGGCCGGCGGGTCGATATCGAGGCGACGCGGACGGTGAAAACCCATGCCGAGGGCGTCTCCCACGTCGTGATCGACGCCGTCGTCCACTGACCGGGGATCAGCGTTCCTCCAGCGCGTCGACGTCCTCGGCCGTCGGGTAGTCCGGGAGCGCCTCGATGCACACGAAACAGAGGAAGTGTTCCGTCCCGTCGTCGAACTCGAGCGTCATCCCGCCCGTTTCCGTCCCCTCAAGCGTCCAGAAGTTCGCGATACCGCCGGCCACCGGCACCTCCGCCCCGCAGCCATCGCACACGTCGCCCATGGTGGCGGTTCCGGGTCGGACGCCCAAAGCGGTTCCCCCGTCATCCTTATTCCGCGTTGAATGGTACCGATGACCACTTCATGGAGGTCAACTGCGAGGGGTGTGCCGGCTGCTGTCTGGACTGGCGACCCGTGGCGGAGGATCCCCCGGACCACGAGCGACGGGGACCCCGGCGACCGATCGACGACGCCTACAATCTCGTTCCGCTCACCGGCGACGACGTCACCGCCTTCATCGACGCTGGTCTCGCCGACGCCCTTCGCCCCCGGCTCTGGACCGACCCCGAAGGGGTCCGAATCGGCGACCATACCCTCGCCGCTATCGACGGGTACCCCGCGTTCTTCGTAGGGCTGCGGACGGCCCGCAAGCCGGTGGACCCGTTCGGCATCGAGCCGACGTGGCTGCCGACGTGCGTTTTCCTCGATCCGACGACCCTCCAGTGTCGGATTCACGGCGAGGATGTCTACCCGACGGAGTGTGCCGATTATCCCGGTCACAACCTCGAACTCGGGGCCGAGACGGAGTGCGAACGCGTCGAAGCCGAGTTCGCCGGCGAGCGCCTCGTCGACCCCGAACTCCCCGACGAGATGGGCAAACCCCTCCTGGGTCCGCAGGCGATCGGGTTCACAGTGTTCGTCCACCCGTGGCCAGACCGTTTGGAACCGGTGCTCGAGCGGCTGCTGGCCGATGAACTGACGCAGGCCGACCGAGCGGAGTTCGCCGCAGCGGCGGCCGCGGGGTCCCCGGGAACCACGGAAATCAACGAGGACGCCTTCGAATCGGCGTTCGAGACGGCCCGACGAGCGGATTCCTGGGCGGGCCGGTCGCTCGAGGAATGGACGGCGGTCAACTCCGAGGGGACCGCGGACCCGGCGATCGCCCGGCGGATCGAAACGGCGACCGACGCCCCTTCAACTCCCGGGTGGGACGACTGACGGTCAGTCGATGAACCGGTCCACGAACACCATCGAGACGAAGTAGACCAGCATGAACACCAGGAAGCCGGTGACGAAGGTGAGCAAGCCCCCCGAGTTGATGGGGAGGTCGCCGTAGGTCAACAGGATCCAGAGGCCGACCACGAATACGATAATGGCGAACAGTCCGCCGGCGAGGTACGCTCGGAGGCCCTCCAACCCAGCGGCCTTGACCATACCGGTCGGTGGCGACGGCGGGAGAAAACCGTACCGGCAGCGCGTCAGCTCTCCCCGTGAGCGGTCGGCTGCTGGAAAACGGTCAGTTACCGCGATTTGATCTCGTTGAACTGCGCGAGAAGGTCCTCGGTGGACTCGCCGGCGTCGTATTCAACCTTGCCCTCGTAGACCGTACGGTCGTCGGAGAAATCAGCGTCGATGGCGCTGGTTTTCCGCTCACGACGCTCGTGCTCGTCCTCGTCATAGTCACCCATAGCCATGTCAACCACACCCACAGTTATCGATTGTTTATTATTAATGTATCGCCTCCTGTATCAGAACAGACATTTGGAACGGCGGGCTACTTGGGTACGGCCGCCGAACCCCGCGGTATCGATGGATTACGTGGCCGACCTCCACCTCCACACGACGAACTCGGACGGCGAACTCACGCTCGGGACCCTTCCTGCGGCGGCCGATCGGGCCGGCCTCGACGCGGTCGCGGTCACTGACCACGACCGGCTCCATCCCGGCCTCGATTCCGCCATTCAAAAGATCGACGGCCTTACCGTCATCCACGGGATCGAACTCAAAGTCGAGGCTGAAGAGCGGGTGGACCTCCTGGGGTACGGCGTCACGTCCACCGATCCGCTGATCGCCGAAATCGACCGGTTACAGCGCAACCGGGTCGAACGTGGTGCCGAGATCATCGACAACGTCGAAGCCGAACTGGGGATCGATCTCGAGCTCGAGGTGCGGGCGGGACTGGGCCGTCCACATATTGCCCGGGCGATCGAGGCCCATCCGGGGGCCGACCTGGACTTTCAGGGGGCGTTCGACGAGCTGATCGGCGACGGCCGACCCTGTTTCGTCCCCCGAGATGTCACGCCCTTCGACCGCGGCCGGCGGCTGCTCGGAGAGGCTTGTGCCGTCGTCGGGTTGGCCCACCCGTTACGGTACGACGAGCCGGAAACGGCGCTATCCCGCACGGTCGAGCTCGACGCGGTCGAGCGGTGGTACCCTTATGAGGAACCCGTCGACTGCTCGCTGCTCGATGACGTGATCGAGGCCAACGACCTCCTGACAACGGGCGGGAGCGACGCTCACGACGACGTGCTCGGCCGGGCCGGCACCCCCGAAACCGCCTACGAACAGCTCCGTGAGCGGCTCGGAATCGACTGACGGTCCGGGGAGTTGCCCGAGGCAATAAGCCTTCTCACTATCGCCCCTGCCGCAGGGTTCAAACGGGGTGGGCCCAAAGCCCGTTTCATGCGGTGCCATTATTGCGACCAGGACGCCGCCTTCACGGCGGAGAAGGACGGCGTCCGTGTCGGGCTGTGCAAGGGGCATTTCCGCTCTCGCTTCCAGGAGCTCGCGGACTCGGAGACCTTTGATGACCTCCGAGAGGAGCTCGACATCGACCGCGCCTGAGGGTTCGGTTTCTCCGGAGTCGGCAACGCCTATTCCCGCGCCACTCGTTGTTGCCGTATGCCAATCGTCAACGACGCCGAAGTCGACGAACAGACCGTCGAGTGCGGCCAAACGGAATTTTCGCGCGCCCCGCTGAGCCGGGCGGCGGCAGAGGACGGGGACCCAGAGCTCGGCTGTAGTCGGTACGAGCTCCCGCCCGGCGGCCGAACCTGGCCGTATCACTTCCACGTCGGCAATGCCGAGGCTATGTACGTCCTGGCGGGCACTGGCCGTCTCCGCCTCGATGGCGAGACCCATACCGTCGCCCCCGGTGACTACGTTCCGTTTCCGCCTGGCGAGACAGGGGCGCACCGTGTCAGCACCGACGGTGACGAACCACTGGCGTTTCTCGTGTTCTCGACGATGATCGACCCCGACGTGACCGTCTACCCGGATTCCGAGAAGTTCGGCGTCTACGCTGGCGCACCACCGGGCGGTCGCGAGGAACGGATCGTCGAGGGCTACTACCCCGTCGACAGCGACGTCTCCTACTGGGAAGGCGAGGAGGAGTGAGCACGCGGATTTTTACCGATCCGGGTCGACTTCGACCCCATGAAGAAGGTCCGGATCGACGAACTCCAGCGGTTCATGGGACCGGCGACGGTCAAACGCCCCGTCGCCCGGAGCCTCGAGACCGAGCACATGGGACTCAACTACTACGAACTCGAGCCGGGCGACGCGTTCTCGTTCGGCTATCATAGCCATAGCGATCAGGAGGAGGTCTTCTACATTCAGGAGGGGACCGTCACCTTCGAGACCGAGGACGGCCCGGTGACGGTCGGGGCCGGCGAAGCCGTGCGGTTCGGCCCGGGCGAGTTCCAGCGCGGTGTCAACGAGGACGACGAGCGCGTCGTCGGCCTGGCCATCGGCGCCCCGAAGGACGGCGGCGAGCTGACGCTTTTACGCGAGTGTGACGACTGCGGCAATCGCACGCCACAGGGGATCGAGCGAAGCGAGGACGGCGACGCCCTCGTGACGGTCTGTGAGGACTGCGGCGGCGTGACCGGCCGGTTCACTCACGGCGAGGCGTAGCTACTCGAATGCCTGGATGCCGGTCAGGTCGTGACCGAGGATGAGCGAGTGGATGTCGTGGGTCCCCTCGTAGGTGTACACCGTCTCGATGTTCGCCAGATGGCGCATTGGTGAATAGTCGGTCGAGATCCCGTTCCCGCCGAGCATTTCTCTGGCCGTCCGGGAGACCTCACGGGCCATCTCGACGTTGTTCCGTTTGGCCATCGACACCTGCTGGGGTCGGAGGTCGCCACGCTCCTTCAACTCGGCGAGGCGGTAGACGAGGAGTTGGCCGAGCGTGATCCCGGTTGCCATCTCCGCGAGCTTCTCC
>CAYOLR010000194.1:0-5319 GCA_964404815.1 uncultured Halobacteriales archaeon | reverse complement strand
TGGGCCAATGCGGATTTGAACCGCAGACCTCCACCTTATCAGAGTGGCGCTCTACCTGGTTGAGCTATTGGCCCACGCGTTCGAATCGTACCCCGTCGTCTCGGTTAAGCATTTCCTTTCCCCTCCTCGTCGTCGATATCGATGTTGTACGAGTCCGGGCCGAGATCGACCGAATCGTCGCCACTGGGCCCCGCGTCAGGGTAGCCGACGGAGTAGACGTTGCCCGTGACGAACCCCCCGGTTCGGTCGTCGAGCACGGGAACGACGACCCACCGCTTCATTAGCGTCCTGATCAGATACCGGGAGGGCGGGAGCACCAAGAGGAAGCCGATCGCGTCGGTGACCAGTCCGGGCGTGAGGAGGAACGCCCCCGCCGCGATCAACAGGCCTCCGTCCAACAACGGATCCGTCGGGACCTCCCCGATGGCGATCTGTTCCTGGAGCCGACGGAGCGTATGGCGACCTTCCGCCCGCACCAAAAGCAGCCCGATCAGGGCGGTAAGCACCACCAGGGCGACCGTGGGCACGGCCCCGATCAGGCTCGCCACGTAAACCAACAGCAGGGCGTCGAGCAGGGGGATGAGGAGGAGCAGGACCAGGACCCGACGCAGCATGATCCGGGATATCCGGCCACGCCCCATACACTTTCTGCCTCGGGAATCGGTCGCGCCCGGTAAATGGTTGAATTGAACATCCGGTGAACCCTCGGTGCGTTTATATCGGTTGGACGGCCTACCCCCGCTATGACCACGCTACGGGACCTCGGCCTCTCCGAGTACGAGGCCCGGGTGTATCGTTCCCTGCTCTCGACCGGCCCCACCACCGCCAAGGAACTCTCCCGGGCGAGCGACGTGCCGATGGGCCGGATTTACGACGTCCTCAACGGCCTCCAGGCGGCCGAAATGATCCGTAGCCAGAACGCCAGCCGGCCGAAGAAGTACGCGCCGATCGAACCGGAGACCGCGCTGGAGCGGCTCCTCGAGGACAAGCGGGCCGAGCTCGAGGCGGAGATCCAACAGTACGAATCCGCGGTCGACGAACTCGCCGACCAGCTCGACGCCGGCGAGCCGACCGGCGAGCAGTTCTGGACCGTCGCGTTCGGGCCGGAGGATACGGTCGACCTGTTGACCGAACGGATGACGGCGGCCACCGAGCGGATCGTCATGGTAGCCGACAAGCCGTCCGCACAGTTCGACCTCGGCGAGGTCGGCGAACGGATGGCCGGGGCCATCGAAGAGGCGCTCGACAGAGGCGTCGACGTCTCGATCCTGGTCTCCCAGGACCTCATTCAAGCGGTCCCCGAGGCGGTCCACCGGCGCTACCAACGGGGCATCACGACCCATCCCAACGTCGAGCTCCGAACCGACGAAGGGATTCAGGGATCGTTCACGCTCCTGGATCGAACCGAGGTGTGTATCGAGGTCCCCAACCCCCTCGCACCAGACCGGGCGTTCGCACTCATCGCGCTGACGGATCCGGAGTTCGCCGCGACCGTCACCGAGGAGTTCGAACCCCGATGGGCCGACGCCGACGAACTCGAGCTCTGATCAGGTCGCCTCGTCGACTTCCTGGCGGAGCGTCGACATCTCGGCGACCCGTTCGGCGTGAGCGTTGTGCTGGTGGATCGACTCGTCGTTGGACTGTTTCATCGTCACCACGGCATCGTTCGCCAGGTCGGTGAAGGTCTCGACGACGCCACGGGCCATCGAGCGAACGCAGTCTTCAACGAACTTCGCGTTGAGGTGGGCTCGGTAGGTCATGTGGTCCTCGTCGGGGCGCTTGGCGAGGTTGTAGATCCGGGCGGACATCGCGTCACGGGCGACGTCGATGAGGTGATTGAAATCGACGTGTGGGGTGCCGTCGTACTCGACGGTCAGCGTGGCGTGGCCCCGCTGGGCGTGCCCGGCCTGGGGGACCCGCTGGAGGAACTCCCGGACCTCGTCCTCGCCGACGCCGAGCTCGTGCAGCGCTTCCCTAGCATGCCCCTCCATCATGCCCTGCGAACACGGACAGACGGTCATGCCGGTGACCCTGACTCCGACCATTTCGGTCGTCCCATCCGGCGTCGCCGTCGCGCCGGCGAGGATGGTCGCGGTGCTCTGTGTCGGGCGTTCCGAGACGGGGGTCTGCTCCCGGATGGCGAACTCCGCCTCCATTTTGACCTCCGCTTTGGAGGTGTAGTCGTGCTTTTCGAGCAACCGTTCGGCGGCGTCCCCACAGAGGTCCTCGACCCGTCGGTTTGCGTCGGACACGAGCTCCTCCAGGATCTCGTCGACGACCTCCATGTTCCGGCTCATGTCCGCCCCCTTCCGCCACTTCGGAAGGTCGACGAACACGTCGAACGAGGCGATCAGGATGTAGGGTCGCTTGTCGGGACGCGGGACCTCGACGAGTTTCTCGACGCCGGTCACGCCCACGCGGTTCAGGCCGACCGAAACCTCCGGCCGGGTCGCCTGAATGTCGGGGAGCTGCTGGCCCATTACCCGCGTCCTACGGGATGGCCGGGATTAGGGTTTTCTAATCGATCTTGTTGAGCGCCCGGAAAAAATCGGATGGCGGCCCGGCGATCCGCCCGGGGGCGTCGGCCATCCCGACGCTGATCTCCGTCGGCGCGTCGATCCACCGGGTGTTCCCGTCGCTGGAAACCGCGACCCGGTCGGTCCCCGATACCCGGACCGTGATCGACTGCTCGGGCGCGATCACCAGCGGCGGCATGGCCGCCTCGGCGTTCATGTCGGTGATGACGAACCCCCGAACGTCGGGATGCAGGAGCGGCCCGCCTTCGCTCATATTGTACGCCGTGCTCCCCGTCTGTGTCGCCACGAGGACGCCATCCGCATGACCGCCAGCATAGAGCGATCCCGCCACACGGACCTCGAGGTCGACCCCCTGGCCGTGGCCCCGTTGTGGACCCTGGACGACGATCTCGTTGAGCCCCGGTGTGAGCGACCACTCGTCCCCCCACGCTTTGATCCGTGGCACCTCACGGTATTGCGGTTCCCCCGTTTCGCGGATCCGATCGATCTCGTCCCGGACCCGATCGGTGGCCTCGCCCGGTGAAACCCCGTTGAGAAAGCCGACCTCGCCGAGGTTCACCCCCAGGATCGGCGTCGAACCCACGTGCCGTGCCGTGAACAGGAAGGTACCGTCGCCGCCGACGCTGATCACGAGCGGGCACTCGGAAAGCTTCGACAACGCCACTCCATCGCGATCGGCCGCCTCGGCCGTCACGGAGTCGAGGTGGATTTCGACGTCGCCCTGGCCGAGTTCGTCGGCCAGATCGGTCGCCACCTCGACCGCCCGGTCGTTCCCTTTCTGGGCAACCACACCGAGGCGCATGGCCGGGGTTCGGTTCCGGGGTACCAAAAAGCCGCTGTCACCCACCCGAGGGGGTTGCTTGGCAGTAACATACTTTGCCCTTGACTGTTGACATGCCTGTAGACACCCCCGAAACGGGCCGTTCAGACGGGGCACTGCCAATGAGCGAGGAAGACGACGACTGGTTCGAACAGGCCGTCGGGGACCCCCAGGAGGAGGACCTCGCGGAGCCGATGCCGGAGAACCCGGCGGACGAAATCTTCGGGGAGGACTTCGCCACGGCCTTCCAGAACGCCCCGATGCCGGATGGTGTCGAGCAGTACGACGGCGAGTCCGACTTCGAGGCCGAGGAGTTCGACTCGACCCTCCCGAGGATCGACATCGGGATTCAGGGCCTCGACGCGATGGTACAGGGTGGGATCCCTGAACGGGCGCTGATCGTAACGATCGGCGACGCCGGAACCGGCAAGACCACGTTCGCCCTGCAGTTCCTCCACCACGCCCTTCTTAACGACGAGAAGGCGGTTTTCATCGCCCTCGAGGAATCCCAGGAAAAGATCGTCAGCACCGCGGACGACCGCGGGTGGGGCTTCTCCGAGTACGTCGACCGCGATCAGTTGATCGTCCTCGACCTGGACCCGGTCGAAATGGCCAACAGCTTAACCAGTATCCGCAACGAGCTCCCGGGCCTCATCAAAGACTTCGGGGCCACCCGGGTTGTCGTCGACTCCGTGTCGCTGCTCGAAATGATGTACGATGACCCTGCCGTCCGTCGAAACCAGATCTTCGACTTCTCGGTCGGCCTCAAACGGGCCGGCGTCACCATTCTCCTCACGAGCGAGGCAAGCGAGAACGACCCGTATCACTCCCGGTTCGGAACCATCGAATACCTCACCGACGCCGTTTTCGTCCTCCGATACATCCGCCCTGAGGACTTCCGGGAGACCCGGTTGGCGATCGAGATCCAGAAGATCCGGAACGCCAATCACTCCCGCGAGATGAAGCCGTATGAGATCACGAACAACGGGCTCAATGTCTATCGACAGGCCAGCATCTTCTGACCGCTCACAACCGGTACACTGTCGTCGTCCAGAAGGACCGAAACGCGTCGTCCAGTGCCGCCTCGGGCTTGCCCGTGGCGTCGACGGGAACAGAGGCGACGGTGTCCGCCTCGAAGTCATCGAGCACCGTTCGTTCGCCGACGAGGATCAACCGCTCGGGTGTCCGCTCCTCGATGACGGCCCGACTGCGGTCCAAATGGGAGTCGATCTGTTCGTCCCGCCGCCGCTCGAATCGGGCCTGTGAAAACCCGCCCTTGGAATGGGCGCCCTTCACGTCGCTTTCGAACCCCTCGAAGTGGACCCGGTCGTCGTCGGAATACTCGCCATAGGCGAACAGGTCGGACCGGATCAGCGCAAGGGCGAACGAACCCCGGGGCAAGAACCAGGACTCCTCAAGGCGAAACCGGTCGGCCCACTCGACGAACGGGTCGGGAAGCAGCGGCGGCTCCAGCGCGAGGGCGACGAGGCCGGCGTCGTCCGTCACGGCGAGACAGGGAGCGGCCCTGCCAATGAGGGGGGACAGATCCCCGAAGGTTTCGGTGACTGTCTCGGGAAGATTCGCCGTCACGGCGGCGGTGAGTGCCCCTTCCGAGTCGGTCCTAAAAGACCGGAGCCGGTCGATAACCTGCGATACCCGATCACCGCTCAGCCGATCCGTTCCGCGGAACGTCCGGGCCACCTCGCCATCCCCCGCGGACTCAAGTTGCCCCTCGAGATCGGCGATCCGATCCTCGAGGCGGTTGACGCGTTCCTCTGCCGCCTGGCGATCTCGAACCGCCTCTCGCCGTCGATCCTGCTCGGCATCGAGCTGCGCCTGGAGCCGGTCACGTTCCTCCTCCAGCTCGGCGATCCGCTCCTTGAGCGAGGCCCGACCCAACAGCTCGTCCAGCATCGTGCGGCGCGGCGGTCGGAGGGGCCTTGTACGTTCCGTTACTGGAGA
>CAYOLR010000193.1:0-5324 GCA_964404815.1 uncultured Halobacteriales archaeon | reverse complement strand
CCGGGTCTTCGCGGGGACCTCCCGCTCGTCGAGGAACGATCCGGAGGTGTAGATCTTGATCAGCCCGCTCTCGCCGTTTCCGTGGTCGGCCTCGTGCTCGAGGGCGATCTCGATCTGGTTCATCAGGGCCTCGTGGGCGACCGTCCCGCCCTCGACGGACTCGGCGACGTAACCGCACATCGTACAGCCGCCCGCCCGGGCCCACCGGCAGCCGCCGGTGTTGAGGATGATGGTCAGCGAGTCGTAGATGCCATCGGGCGTGTTGTCCTCGTCGAGCCAGACCCGCGTGGGCTCGTCGGGCGCGTACTGGGCGTCGTTGCGGGCCCGAATTTCCCGCATGACCGCGTTGTGGGCATCCATCCCGCGGCCGCGTTCCCGGGTTTCCGGGACGGGTTCGCTCATTGGCCGGTCTAGTCAGTACCGGCGTAAAACCACTCCGGCTCAGGGTCTCCGACGGCGCCACCATCCAGCAACGACGACTGCCCCGGCCGCATCCGCCGCGATGTCGACGACCGCGAATCGTCGGTAGGGCAGGGCGACCTGGATGAGTTCGATGGCCACGCCGTAGCCGATCACGGCACCGGTGACGAGCAGGAGGAACCGAAGGGTGAGTCGGGATGACGGCTCGAGGGCGAAAAGCACCGTCGCGGCGAGGCAGCCGAAGCCGAGCGCGTGCAACCAGCTATCGAGCCCGACCGGGCCGACCGGTCGGCCAACTGCATCCGGGATGGGAACGACCGACCCGACGAGGATCGCTATCGCGATCACGACGACCGGTGCCCACCGACGGGACTTCGGCTCCACGAGGCGAGGACGCCTCACTCCCGTGCCGTGTGGACGGCCTCCTCGACCTCCTCAAGGTCGGGGAGGGTCGTCAGGTCATCGCCGACCCACCGGTAGACCACTGACTGCTCCTCGTCGATCACGAAAACGGCTCGGCCGGCGATCCCGGCCAGGAGGCCCGCATCGACCCGGAGGTCGTAGTCCTCGATGAGATCGGAGTTGAAGCCCGAAAGCAGCGGATAGTTGAGATCGTATTCGTCGATGAAGGCGAGTTGAGACCAGGGCGTGTCGGCGCTGACACCGAAGACCTGCGCGTCGAGGTCTGCCAGGTCGGTCCACCAGTCACGGACATCACCGAGCTCCTGCGTACAGGTCCGAGAATATACGCCGGGGAAGAACGCGAGGACGACCGGGCCGTAGACCAGCCGATCGCTCAGCGTGAACGACTCGACGTGGTCGCCGGTGTAGGCGCCACGGTCGCCGGCGTTCTCGGGGCGGGCCATCGGGACGGTGAAATCCGGGGCGTGATCCCATTCCCTGACCATGGAAGAACGCTCTCCCCCGGGGGACATCATCCTGACGCTCTATCGTTCCTCGACGTGCCGGACGTCGACCGCGATGCCGCGGGTGCTCCGCCGCATCTCGGGACCGCTCATGGTCGCCCGGCCGACACCGAAGGCCGAAGGGCCCTCGACGAGCACCTCGTCGCCCTCCCGGATCCCGTCGGTGGCGTCGACCACGCCCGGCGCGAGGACGCTCCCGTGGGGGACGAACGCGTCGATCTCGACCGTCGGCGGCGCCGCCGTCGCCGCGAGGGCTCGCCCCCCGGCCAGGGTCAGCGCGAGCAGGCCGGACTGGGGGACGAGGGTGGCGAGTTGTTCGTCGTCCTGAAAGACGCGGTGTTTGGGATACCGGCCGCGGACTTCGATATCGTCGAACAGGGAAATCCCCGCCCCCTTCCCGAACTGGTAGTCAGCGATCGCGCGGACGGTGTTGTGTTCGCGTTCGCGCTTCCGGTAGCTCGGCTCGCCGTCCAACGCCTCCCGGAGGTTGGCAAGCGAGGCGTCCGTCGTCGGGTGCTTGTCGACCGTATATTCGAAGTCCAGCCCGAGCGTCGATTCGACACGGTCGCAGACCTCGCGGTAGCCCTCGTCGGGCACGTGAGCGATCACCCGGGGATAGGGGTTCCGTTCGAGGTACCGCTCGAGGACGTCCGCGACGAACCCCACTTCACCGTCGCTCCACCGGCCGGTCACCACGGCGTCGTAGTGCTGAGCGGGGTACGTCAATTCCAGCTCTGCCGGGACGACGCCGATCGGCGAGGTCATCGAGATCACGTGGCCCCGCCAGCCGATGGCGTCGCGGAACTGTTCGTGGCTCTGGGAGGTGCTGTAGGGTTTGCGGGCCGAACACGGGACCAGGACGGCGGGGGCGTCAAACTGGTTGTGGTACCGGGTCGTGACGCGATCGGCGAACCGTCGGATCTCGACCCGACGGAGGGTATCCTCGGTGGCCGCCGTGATCTCCGCGCGGCGGGCGACGGGCGTGCGCAGTTCCAGGTAGCCCCACTGGGAATCGAACTCTCGAAGGGCCGCGGTACACCACTGGTCGTGGCGCGCTTGCCCTTCGAGATAGTCCCGGAGCCGCCCCGCCCGGATGCGCTCGCGGACGGTTGACAGGGCCGCCCGGAGGGCGTTGACGTTGTGGTCGATACAGTCGTCGACCGTGAAGCCCTCGAGCGGCTGCCGGCAGGCCGGGCACGCACACGGCAGTTCGGTGAGCCGGTCGAGGTCGTGATTGTCGGAACCGGTCAGGTATCGTCCGCGGGTCCCCGCGATCACCGCGCGATCGGTGTCGATCAGGTCGACGCCGGCATAGACGAGGGTGGCCACGTTCCGCGGCGTCGCGATACCGGAGAGATAAAGCGCCGTGTCGGGCGGGATTGCCGATCGAGTTCGAACGATCGCCTCACAGAAGGCCGACCCGTGGCCGACGATTGACTGGCTGGTGGAAAGGACGTACGCGTCGGCGCCGTGATCGTCGGCGGTCGCCGGGGAAACGACGACCGCGCTCGGGAACTCGACGTCGACCGGTTCGGGGGCGAAGGCCGCCCCCACCCGGTCGTCCGTCCCTCCCGGCAACCCACGGTGGGGGAGCACCGTCACCCGGTCGGCACGGCCCTCGGGTAGCGAGCGGTCGGCCGGCCACCGGCTCCCGGAATCGTCGAGGACGTCGTCGGCGATTGCGGGCGTCGTGACCGGCTCCGAGAGGCGGAGTTCGCCGATTCTGGCGGCCCCGTCGTGCTCGAGCACCTCGAACCGGTCCGTCATCGCCCGTCGTCGGTCCGGGAGGGGGAATTATCCGTCGATTCGGTCGAGACGACCGAAACGGTGTCCGGGAGCGACGACAGGTGGTCGGTCGCCCAGTTGGGGGCGTTCACCGCGACCGTCGCGTGCGGGTTGGCGTCGACGAGCCGACGGATTCCTTCGACCGCCCGGTCGATCGACTGCTGGTCCGGCGTTCCGGGCACCTCGGCGGTGAGCGGGGTGGTCTGAACGAGTGCATCCGGGAACGGCCCGAAGGGCGGCTTGAGTCGCCAGACGGCATCGTAGGCCGCCCGGCGGTCGGGATCGACCGTCGTGGGGTCGGTCGTGAGCAGGACCCGACTGTCGATGGCGAGGCGCTCCAGCCGGTCCTGATGCCGCCTCACCTCCGGTCTGTCGGCGCTTTCGGCCGACAGCGAGAAGAACGGACCGTCCCCGACCGGGTCGGCCCGTTCGAGCCAGGCGGCGTGATCGAGGAGGGCCCGGTAGCCGTCCAGCATCGCCGGATGAGAGCGGGCCCGGGTCTCGACGAGTTCGAGGAGGTCGCCAGCCCTAATGGCCTGTTTGATCCGGCGGACCTCGGCGAGACTGACGTGGAGGTTGTGCTCGGCGAGGAGCCGTTCACGGTCCGCCTCCTCACGCTCCCGGAGGGCCGATGGGGTTGTTCCCGTACAGACCGGGCAGCTACAGGGGAAATACTCGAGGTCGTCGAGATGGCGGGTGCCCCGGACCGTGAGGTACCGGCCGTCACGCGCATAGAGGGCATAGGCCGCCGAGTCGAACAGGTCACACCCCATCGCGACGGCGAGGGCGAACATCATCGGGTGGCCCGCCCCGAAGAGGTGGACGGGCGCGTCGGCCCCGAGGCCGCGTTTGGCGGCGATCACGAGGTCGACGACGTCGTCGAACCGATAGTCGTTCAGGAGGGGGACCATCGCGCCGACCGGGAAGACGTCCAGCCCGGTCGAGTAGGCGTGTTCGCCGGCCGCTTCCCGGAGGTCCGGAAAGGTGGATCCCTGGACGGGGGCGGTGAGCAACATGTCGCCGACGTCGAGGTCAGCCGCCCATTCGATGCGCTTTTTTGTGGTTTCGAGTTCAGCCTGAGCGCGGTCCCGATCGACGTCCGGTGGGGTGGGGATATCAACCGGCGTGCCGATATCCGAGCCGATCGCGATTTGGAAGCGGACAATCTCCTCCGTCGTCACGTCGAGTTCGCCGTATTCGGCGAGCTGGAACGATCCCGAGTCGGTCATGATAACCCCGTCGAAGCCGAGGTGGTCATGCAGGCCCTCCGCCTCGACCGCCTCGCGCCGGTCCTCGCTCCCGTGGAAGATGTAGGCGTTCGTGATGATGATCGACACCCCGAGGTCGGCCATTCGGGCCGAGCTCACCGTCTCGATATGGGGGTTGATCACCGGTAGCAGCGCGGGCGTTTCGATGCTCATACCGGCCCGGGGAACCTCTAGTGACCCGATCCGGCCGGCGGCATCAGCGTCGCTGATCTCGAAGTGCTCGTTCATGGACCGCTCAGGGCCCCGACTGGGAGATCTCGTAGTAGAGGACGGCCAGCGCCGTCCGGCCGTCACGGACCTGCCCGCGATGGACCTGCTCCCTGAGCTGGTCGTACTCCATGCGATCGACCCGGATACTCTCGTTGTGATCGAGGTCCTGGCTGCCGTTTCGGATGCAGTCGTATGCGACGAAGTAGTGGTGGACGGCGTCGGTGATGCCGTTTGCCGGTTCGAGCGTCACTAGCGGCTCGACCCGGTCGGCCACGTGGCCCGTCTCCTCCGTGAGTTCGCGATAGGCCGTCGCCTCGATGTCGGAATCCTGATCCTCCTTCCCACCCGCCGGGAGGCCCCGGTTGACCCGGTCGACGGCCTGCCGCCATTCCTCGATGACCACGACCATCCCATCGGGCGTGAACGGGAGGATGACGACGGCCGGGTCATCGACGAGATAATCGAAATAGGACTCGGTCCCGTCGGTTAGACGGACCCGATCACGTCGGATATCGAACCCGGGACAGGAATAGGCGATGTCGGAATCCAGCGTGTCCCAGGCCAGATCGTGTGGCATGGCCATGGATTCGGCATCGACGGCCAAAAGCGATTCGCGTGAACGTCGCCCGGCGAATGGGTCAACTACCCCACCCTGAACGTCTTCGGCGTTCTGAGGACGGGGCTTGCGTGGCGTCGGGCGGGAGTTATCGTCCCG
>CAYOLR010000192.1:0-5331 GCA_964404815.1 uncultured Halobacteriales archaeon | reverse complement strand
GCTTGAATCCACGGCGAACGTCATCCAGCTCAAGTACATCCACCATTGACATCCTCCCCCCTGAAGGGCGGGGTTTTAGCCTTGCCAGTTCTCGATAATCACAGGTCGACCGGCCGACCCGCCTCCGCTGCGTCGTAGATGGCCTCGAAGATCCGCATGTCGATCAACCCGTGCTCGCCGTCGGGCGCTGGCCGCCGGCCACTGAGGACGCAATCGGCGAAATAATCGAACTCCTCGAGCATCTGGTCGACCAGCTCGAACTCCACCGTGACTGTGCTCCCACCGGCATCGACCGTGACCCCACGTGGCTCGTGGGGGAAATAAGCCGGTTCGAGCGAGACCTGCCCCTCCGTCCCCACGACCCGGAGGTGACTCGCCTTCGTGGCGTTCTGGCTCACGGTCGCGACGAGGTAACAATCCCCGGGAAAGGCCAACATGAACGCCGACGTCTCGTCCGGCACCGCCCCGAAAGCCTCGCCGGACGAGGCTTCCATAGCATGGACCCGCGTCGGATCCGCCCCGAGGAGGAAGCGCGTCGTGTTGACCGGATACGGTCCGAGGTCCATTACCGACGTGCCATAGCCCGTCAACTCGGGATCCAACCGCCACTGGTCGGGAGCCGGGATCATCTCGAGCAGCCGCTGGGACAGGTGGCTGTGGACGTGTGTGGGCTCGCCGATGACGCCGTCGGCGATCAACTCGCGTAGCCACCGAACGGCTGGCTCGGTCTGCATCCGGTAGGCCACCATCAGCGGGACGTCGTCGGCCGCCTCGACGACGGCCTCGGCCCGCTCCACGGTCTCCTCCATCGGCTTCTCACAGAGGATAGCCTTCCCGAGGTCGGCGGCAGCCTCGACGTACGGGAGGTGCAGGCTGTTGGGCGTCGCGATATAGACCGCGTCGTAGGCCTCGGCGGCGGCTCCGTCGGTGAACTCGTCGTACGTGAGTGCGTGCTCGATCGAGGAAATCTCGTCGGCCACGCGCTGGGCCTTCGCGGTCGTCGAACTCACCGCCACCGTCGTCTCACACAGCGATGACGCCTGGAGGGCCGGGATCGCCTCGTCGCGCGTCCACCACCCCAGCCCGATGACGGCGAATCGGACGGGGCCGCCGGCCTCGACCGTCTGCCAGTCGCGGGGCGTGAAGTCGTCGAACCGGTCCTGGAGATCCATCGTACCCCGAATGATGGATAGCGGCCGAGTAAAACCCATCGTCCGACCCGGCGCCGTCAGGTCGTGTCGAGGACGATCCGGCCGACCCGCTCGTCGGCCCCCTCGAGCGTCTCGACGGCCCGCTCGATATCCGAGAGCGGCATCTCGTGGGTGATCGACGGGCTGAGATCCACCTTACCCCCTTCGAGGAGGCGCAGGAGCTGTCTGAGCTCGTTTCGGGTGTGATCGCCCGACACGGTGAGGTAACCCTCCCGGATATCCATGAAGTCGATCGACGGGATCGGGGTGTCCTGGATACCGACGAGGACGACGTTCCCGGTCGCGAACCGGTGGCGGCCCTGGATCGCCTCGAGAGCCTGTTCCATCGCTGGTTCGGCCCCGGAACATTCGAGCACCACGTCGGCACCCCACCCGTCGGTGGCGTCACGGATGACCGCCAGGGGATCCGTCTCGGCGGCATTGACCAGCCGATCCGCGCCGTAGTCCGCCGCCCCCGCCAGGTTCTGCTCGTCGATGTCGACGGCGATGACCTCCCCGGCACCGAAGTCGTTCGCCCACAGGACCGCGTGCATCCCGATGCCGCCGATGCCGAAGACGACGGCCGTGTCTCCGTTCTCTATTTGCGAACGCTGCATCGCGTGATAGGGCGTCGCGACGGCACACGCCGAGATGGACAGCCACGCCATCGGGACGTCCTCGTCGACCGGGAGGGCGTTGTTCGCGGGGATGGTGACGTACTCGGCGAACGTCCCGTGGCGGTGATCGCCGAAATGCCGCCGGTCGTGACACCGTTGGTCGTAGCCCTGGAGACAGGGTTTGCAGACCCCGCAGGAATCGACGTAGTGGATCGCCACGTGATCGCCCGGGGTGACGTGCGTCACGTCCTCGCCGACCGCATCGACGATCCCGGCACCTTCGTGGCCCATCGTCACCGGATTGACCGTCGGTTCGGGGAGCGTCCCGTGGAAGAAGTGCAGGTCGGACCCGCAGAGGCTCGCGGCCTGGAGGTCGACCCTGACCTCGTCGGGGCCGACCGGTGGGACGTCGACGTCCTCGACCGACACGGAAGCGTCCGGGGCGTCGAATCTCGCCGCCTTCATGCCGCGGGATTTCACCCGGTACCGTACTAAACGGTTGTGGTCCGGTGGTGCCTACAGCTCGACCCACTCGCCGCGCTCGTCGCTCCGGGCAATGCCATCGAGTACCCGTTGGACGGCGAGGCCGTCGGCGAAGTTCGGGGAGTAGGGCCCGCCCTCGGCGATCGCCGTGAGGAACTCGTAGTTCTCGTGGATGAACGTGTGTTCCCAGCCGATGATGTGGCCGGGCGGCCACCACCGTTCGATATACGGGTCGTCCGGGTCGGTGACCATGACCGTCTCGTAGCCGCGATCGTCGCCCGTCTGGACCTCGAGCTCGTTCAACCGCTCGAGCGAGAAACGTAGGCTCCCCTTCGACCCATGGACCGTGACCGAGTGGTCGTTCTTGTGCCCGGTGGCGAATCGCGAGCCCTCGAACGTGGCGAGTGCCCCGCTCTCGAACTCGGCCTGGGCCGTATAGGCGTCGTCGACGGTCACCGGCCGCGTCTCGCCGTCGTCGGTCGGCCGCTCGTCGACGAACGTCTGTAGCTGGCCGTTGATGCGGTCGAGGCCACCGGTCGCATCGCCGACGAGGAACCGCGCGAGGTCGACCGTATGGGCGCCGAGGTCGCCCAGCGCCCCCGAGCCCGCGAGCTCCTCGTCGTTCCGCCAGCTCCACGGCGCCTCGGGGTCGACCAGCCAGTCCTGGAGGTACCGGCCGCGGAAGTGGTGAATCTCGCCCAAGTCGCCGTCGTCGATCAGCCGTTTGGCGTACCGGATCGCCGGGACGTATCGGTAGTTGAACGCCGTCGCCGTTACGGCGTCGCTCGACTCGGCCGCCGACGCCATTTCCTCGGCCCCCTCGAGCGTCGCGGCCAAGGGCTTCTCGGAAAGCACGTGGACGCCGGCCTCGAGGGCCGCGACCGACGGTTTGACGTGGAGGTAGTTCGGCCCGAGGTTGTACAGTATGTCGATCTCGTCGATGACCGCCCGCCAGTCGGTGGCCGTCCGCGAAAAGCCCAGCTGCTCGGCGTTCGTCGCGAGCGCGGCCTCGTCGCGGCCGATGAGGACGTGGCGATCCACCGCGGGCGCCTCCGGGAAGAACATGGGCAGCCTCGCTAGCGCGTTGGCGTGGGCCCGCCCCATAAACCGGTGGCCGAGGAAGCCGGCTTTCAGCGCCATGGTTAGGCCCAGTAGGCCTCCCCGGGCTGGGTTTCGAAGATCGCCCGCTCGAGGAGCTCGACGGCCTTCTCGAGACCCTCACGCGACGACGTCAGCGCGTCCTCGTGCTCGATACTGAGCGTACCGTCGTAGCCCACCATCCGGAGCGTGCTGACGACGTCCTTCCAGTGCTCCTCGCCGTGGCCGTAGCCCACAGACCGGAACAGCCACGAGCGGTCCGGCTCGGCGTCGTAGGGTGCCATGTCGAGCATGCCCTTGAGCCGCTCGTTTGCCTCGTAGATCCGCGTGTCCTTGGCGTGAACGTGGTGAATGGCGTCGTGTTCGCCGAGGTAACGGATGGCCTCCGTGATATCGATGTTCTGCCAGTAGAGGTGCGACGGATCGAAGTTACAGCCCACGCGCTCGTTGGTCGCCTCGCGCAGTTCGACCATCCCGGTCGGCTCGTAGACCAGCATGTTGGGGTGCATCTCGATACCGATGTTCACGCCGTGGTCATCGGCGAACCCGGCGAGGTCCTGCCAGTAGTCGATCGCCACCTCCCACTGGTACTCGTGCGCATCGGCGAACTCACCGGGCCAGGGGGCGGTCACCCAGTTCGGAACCTCGTCGTTCGGGCCGCCGCCAGGCAGCCCCGAGAAACACGTCACCACGTCGACATCCAGCTGGTCGGCCAGCCGGATCGCCTCGCGGAGCTCGGTGTCCGACTCCGCGGCGTGGTCGTCGTCCGGGTGGAGCGGGTTGTTGTGGGTCGCGAGCGCGCTGATGGCCATGTCGTAGTCCTCGAGGAGCGCCCGGAGCTCGGACTGGGCGTCGTCGTTGTCGAGGTACTCCCCCCGCGGGAGGTGGTCCTCGCCGGGATGCCCGCCGCAACCGAGTTCGACGCGGTCGAGGCCGATCCCGGAGAAGTACTCCAGCGCATCCTCGAGCGGTTCGCCCCCAAGTAAGACGGTGATTACACCGATTTGCATAGCGTTGCTAACCTGCACCGAGTCGTCCAATAAAGGTTATCCTACGGCCGATCAGCCATCCCCCAGCCGCGGGTTTTTCGGCACCGGGAAACCAACGGCAGCCAATGGACCGACGCGCCAAACGGGAGCGGTTGGATGCCCTCCTCGCTGCCGAGGACCTCGAGGCGGTGTGGCTGGCCCGGCCCGCCTCGTTCGCCTGGTTAACCGGCGGCAGCAACGTGGTGGTGGCGGAGGACCCGACCGGCGTGGCCGCGGTCGGCTACGACGGCGCTTCGCTCTCCGTCGTCACGGACAACATCGAGGCCGATCGGCTCCACGACGAGGAGCTGCCGGCCGGGGTCGACGTTACCACCTTCGACTGGTACGCGTCGGAGCTCGCTTCGGCGGTGCGGTCGCGTTCACCACGACCGGCGGCCGCCGATTTCCCCGTCACCGGGTTCGACCGCCTGGACCCGAGCGGGCTCAGACAGCCCCTCACCGCCGCCGATATCGACCGCTACCGCCAGCTCGGTCGCGAGACCGCGAGCGCCCTCGAGACCGCTTGCGATCGGTTTGCTTCCGGGATGACCGAGCGCGGCCTCGCCGCCGAGGTCACCACCCGGATGACGGAGCGGGGGATCCGAACGCCGGTCGTCCTCGTGGGCAGCGGTCCCCGGGCACTGGCCTATCGCCACTTCACCGTGACCGACGCGCCGATCGACGACTACGCCATCGTGTCCGTCACCGCGGTCCGCGATGGCCTCTACGCGAGCCTCACCCGGACGGTCACGGTCGATCCGCCCGCATGGCTCTGGGACCGGTATCGTGCGGTCGCGGGCGTCGAAACCGCCGCGCTGTCGGCTACCCGCCGGGTCGGCCTGGACGGCGGCACCGCGGGCGAGGTGTTCGACGACCTCCGGACCGCCTACGACGCGGTCGGACACGCCGGCGAGT
>CAYOLR010000191.1:0-5364 GCA_964404815.1 uncultured Halobacteriales archaeon | reverse complement strand
CGTCAAGATCGGCGGCGCCCGCGCGGTCGACCCGGCGGGCGCGCTCGCGGACGTCGCCGGCCTCCGCGAGGAGGGGACCGACCTCGTCGTCGTCCACGGCGGCTCGACCGCGGTCGACGAGACCCTCGAGGAGATGGACATTGAACCGGAGTACGTCGAGACGCCCTCGGGGGTCGTCGGTCGCTTCACCGACGCCGAGACGATGGACGTCTTCAAGATGGCCATGGCCGGGCTCGTCAACACGGACCTCGTCACCGGATTACAGGGCCTCGACGTGGACGCTGTCGGCCTCTCCGGCGTCGACGGCGGCCTGTTCACTGGCCGCCGTAAGTCCGCCGTGCGGGTCGTCCAGGACGGGAAGAAGAAGATCCGTCGCGGCGATCACTCGGGGACGATCACCGCAGTAAACGGCGACCTGCTGCGGACGCTGCTCGATGGCGGGTACACCCCCGTCGCCAGCCCCCCGATGCTGGCCAACGACGGCGTAGCGGTCAACACCGACGCCGACCGGGCCGCGGCCGCCGTCGCCGGCGAACTGGGCGGGACGCTCGTGTCGCTCACCGACGTCGACGGCGTGTACGCCGACCCCGAGGACCCGACGACGCTCATCGAGCGCGTGGCGACCCCCGATGACTACGACCGCCTCGAGGCCGCCGCCGAGGGCTTCATGGGCCGGAAGGTCATGGCGGCCACGGAGGCGCTCGAGGCGGGTGCCGAATCGGTCGTCATCGCCAACGCGAACGCCGACGACCCGATCCGATCCGCCCTCGACGGCGACGGGACGCGGGTCCTCCCGGGGGCGATCGCATGAGCGGGTTCGTCTTCTCGGAGAAACCGATCGAGATCGAGCGCGGCGAGGGCGTCTACCTCTACGACGACGAGGGGACCGAATATCTCGATGCGGGGGCGAGCTACGCGTGCGTGCCGGCGGGCCACTGCCACCCGGCCGTGGTCGACGCCGTCACGACGCAGGCCGAACGGCTGTTCTACGTGCAGGGCTCGTACCCCTCGGCGCCGCGCACCGACCTCTACGCCCGACTGGCCGACGTCGCCCCGGGTGACATCGGCAATGTTTGGCTGTGCAATTCGGGGACGGAGGCGAACGAGGCCGCCATCAAGTTCGCCAGACACGCCACCGGCAGGTCGAAGGTGATCGCGACCACACGCGGCTTCCACGGCCGCACGCTCGGCTCGCTCGCGGCCACGTGGAAACAGGACTACCGCGACGGTTTCGAACCCGTGGCGGGCGGCTTCGAGTTCGTCGAATACGGCGACGAGGCCGCGATGGCCGACGCGGTCGACGACGAGACGGCCGCGGTGATCGTCGAGCCCGTCCAGGGCGAGGGTGGCGTCAACCCCGCCCCCGATGGCTACCTCGGGCACATCCGGTCGGTCACCGAGGACGCTGGGGCGGCGATGATCGTCGACGAGATCCAGACCGGCCTCGGGCGGACCGGGTCGCTGTGGGCCGTCGACGGCCGGGAGATCACCCCCGACGTCCTCACGACCGCGAAGGGGCTAGCCAACGGCCTGCCGATGGGCGCGACGCTCTGTCGCGACTGGATCGCCGACAACCCCGGCGACCATGGAGGGACCTTCAGCGGCGGCCCGCTGGTGAGCGCCGCCGCCAACGCCACCCTTTCCGTGATCGAGTCGGAGGACCTCGCCGAGAACGCGGCGGAGACCGGGGCGTATCTCCGTTCCCGGCTGGATGAGGTCGTCGGCGAACACGTCCGCGAGGTCCGTGGCCAGGGGTTGATGGTCGGTATCGAGGTCAAACGCGGCGCGAACCGCATGCTCCGTGACCTCGCATTGGATCACGGGCTGTTGGCGCTGCCGGCCGGCCGCACCGTCGTCCGGCTGCTCCCCCCGCTGGTCCTCGAAGAGGCACACGCCGACAGGATCGTGGAGGCGGTCGAGGCCGTCGTGACCCCGGAGGGTGAATCATGAGCGTCCAGGCCGCCGACGCCCGCGGGCTGCTCCGCGACCTGGTGTCGACGCCGTCGGTGAGCGGTGACGAAGCCGCCTGTGCCGAGTCCCTGGCGGGCTTCCTCGAGGACAACGGCCGCGAGGTCTGGATCGACGCGGTGGGCAACGTCCGGGCGCCCGCTGACGACGCCGTCCTCCTGACCTCCCACGTCGATACCGTCCCCGGGGACATCCCGGTCCGTGTCGAGGACGATGTCCTCTGGGGCCGGGGCAGCGTCGACGCCAAGGGGCCGCTCGCGGCGATGGCCGTCGCGGCCGTTGAAACGGGGGCGAGCTTCGTGGGCGTCGTCGGCGAGGAGGCCGACTCCCGCGGCGCCTGGCACCTGGTCGACGAGCGTGAAGCGCCTGACGCCGTCGTGAACGGCGAGCCCAGCGGGTGGGACGCCGTCACGCTCGGGTATCGCGGCTTTCTGACCGGGACGTACGTCGCGACGAGCGAATCGGGGCACACCTCGCGGCCCGAGAACAACGCCATCCAGGACGCCATCGACTGGTGGGACCGGGTCGAGGACGCCTTCGCGCCCGATGAGTGGACGGCCGTCTTCGATCAGGTGACGCCCAAACCGGTCGGGATCACCGGCGGGACGAGCGAGGACGGTCTCTCGGTCGAGGTCACCATGGACGCCCAGTTCCGCGTCCCCCCGGATTGGAGCCTCGATACCGTCCGCGAGGTCGCCGACGGCGAGCTCGCGGTCGGCACCGTCAACTGGAAATACGAGATCCCGCCGACCATGCAGAACCCACGGACGCCGGCGGCCCGAGCCTTCCGGGCCGCGATCCGCGAGCTCGGTGGCGAGCCACGGCAGCTGCGCAAGACGGGGACCAGCGACATGAACGTCTACGCGACCGTATGGGACTGTCCGATGGTGACGTACGGGCCCGGCGATTCGTCGCTCGATCACACGCCGAACGAGCGGTTGCCCCTCGAGGAGTTCGACCGGGCGATCGAGGTCCTGAACCACGCCTGTACCCGCCTCATCGAATCATGACCCGCCACCTGCTCGACATCGACGACCTCGACCGGGAGGGCCTGCTGGCCGTGCTGGACCGGGCCGCCGAGCTGAAGGCGGCCCACCACGCCGGCGATCCCTACCGGCTGCTCCCCGACCGGACGCTGGCGATGTTGTTCCAGAAGCCCAGCACGCGAACCCGGATCTCCTTCGAGACGGGGATGACCCGCCTGGGGGGCCACGCGATCATGCTGAGTCCCGACCACATGCAGTTGGGCCGCGGCGAACCCATCAAGGACACCGCGCGGGCGCTGTCAGCCTACGTGGATGCGGTGATGATCCGCATGTCGAACCACGCCGACATCGTCGAGTTCGCCGACTACGCCTCGGTCCCGACGATCAACGGCCTGAGCGACGTCGCCCATCCCTGCCAGACGCTCGCCGATCTACTGACCATCCGCGAGTCCTTCGACGGCTTCGACGTCACGGTCGCCTGGGTCGGCGACGGCAACAACGTCGCCCGCTCGTTCGTGATCGGCGCCTCGATCCTCGGGATCGACCTCAGGGTCGTCACCCCCGAGGGCTACGGGGTGGGCGAGGATGTCCTGGCCCGTGCTCGCGCCGCTGGGGGCGATCCCGACCTCGTCGATGATCCCGCGACCGCCGTCCGGGACGCCGACGTGGTGTATACCGACGTGTGGGTCAGCATGGGCGACGAGGACGAACGCGAGGAACGCCTAGAAGCCTTCGAGGGCTATCAGCTCAACGACGGCTTGTTGGGAGGGACCGACGCCCGGGTGATGCACTGCCTGCCTGCCCATCGGGGCGAGGAGATCACCGACGCTGTCATCGAGAGCGTTCGGGCCGACGTCTGGCGGCAGGCCGAGAACCGTCTGCACGCCCAGAACGGGTTGCTGGTCGAACTCGTCGACTGACGCGGAGCTTTCAATAACCGGCGGAGCGAGTGGATACAGCAATGAGCGAGGGACCCCTCCGGATCGCACCGGGCGAGATAACCGTCGAAGAGATTCTCGAACGCCTCGAGGCGGGTCAGCGCGTCATCATCGAGCGGGACTTCCTCGGCTCCGTCCACGAGGTCACCCTCCGGTACGACGGCGAGACCTATTACTGCGACACGCCGACGACGCTCCATCGGCACCAAACCGTCGACGGCATGCGGGACTGCCTGGTGGGCGAGGAATACGGCAGCGCCTGAGCCGGGGCCAACGGTTTTGGGGGTTGACCACTGAGATGACCCAAATGGACGCGGGCGAGGATATGCGGCGGTTGCTCGAAACGAACGATCCCGACTTCGACGTCGTGATGGCCTGTGTGTTCGGGGTCCAGGGTCGGGAGGTCCGCACCTACCTCGCGCTCCTGGACCGTCCGGGGAGCACCGTCGAAGAGCTCGCGGATGCGCTCGACCGCGATCGGAGTAACGTCAACCGGTCCCTGTCCGCGCTGCTCGAGCTGGATCTGGCCGAACGGGAGCGACGGCTCCTCGACCCCGGCGGATACGTCTATCAGTACACCGCGACCCCCCTCCCGGAGACGAAAGACCGTTTGCATGCGGCGCTCGACCAGTGGGTCGAACACGTCCATGGCCGGATAGATTCGTTCGAGGATCAGACGCTCCCGGAGTAACCTCAATGATCCCAGGGGAGTTCCAGACAGACCTCCGCACAGGCGACGGTACCCCAGTAGGTGACGGTGAAGGCGAGGAGGATGAACCCGAGTTCGGGGGCCAGCGACTTGGCCATTGGATTGTCCTCGATGATGAACCGGAATAAGCCTGTCCCCGAACGGACGGATCGGCCGATTTTTAGCGAAACCACCCCTCAGCGGAGCTAATGGCTGATCTTCGCCTCCCGCCCGACGAGGAGCGGGAACCGGACGTCGCCTCGGACGGCACTTGGCTGGCGTGTATCGAATGCGGCCACGTCTCGCCGCCGCTGGCTGACGTCATCTACCGGTGTCCCGAATGCGACGGATTGCTCGAGGTCCGGTACGTCGAGGCACCGACGTTCGACGACTTCTCCGGGACCGGCGTCTGGCGGTACTCGAGCGCCCTCCCCGTCGACCGGGGCGTCACGATCGACGAGGGGAACACGCCGCTCTACCAGGTCCCCTCGATCGGGGCCGACGTGGGGGTACGCGACCTCCGAGTCAAACACGAGGGCATGAACCCAACCGGGAGCTTCAAGGATCGCGGGATGACGGTCGGCGTGCAAGTGGCCCGGGAGCTGGGCGTCGGCCGGCTCGCGTGCGCGTCGACGGGGAACACTAGCGCCGCCCTCGCGGCGTACGGCGCACGCGCGGACATGCCCGTCCTCGTCCTGCTGCCGGCGGGTAAGGTGGCGGCCGGCAAGCTCGCCCAGGCCAGCCTCCACGGCGCACGCATCCTCGAGGTCGACGGGAACTTCGA
>CAYOLR010000190.1:0-5369 GCA_964404815.1 uncultured Halobacteriales archaeon | reverse complement strand
GTCCAAATGAAGACGGCGGTCGTCCCGGCGATCAACCGTGTTACGAGGAAGGCCGAGAACCCTTGGACCAGTACTCCACTTACCGCCGCCCCCAGGAACACCAGGATTGCGAACCCGATGAGCCACCGGTTGTCGTACCGGTCCATGAGCCACCCGCCTGGCAGCTGGAGTATCCCCCATCCGAGATAGATCGCGCTGATCGAGAGGCCGGCGGCAGCCTTATCGATGCCGAATCGATCGACCACCAGCGGGAGGATACTGGCCGGCGCGAGGGCATAGGCCATGTAGCCCGTCGAAACGAGAAAGCAGCCGACGAGGACGATCCATGCTCGTCGGGCCGAGCGCTCCGTCACGGTTTCGAGAAGCTCATCGGGAGTTCTTAACCACCCCGGTTCGAGCCCCTACTCCCAGTTATAAAGCGCATCGAGGAAGACGTCGCGGACGTCGGTTTCGGTAACTGGACGGGGGTTACACCGGAGCAGCCGTTTCTGGCTCTCGACGGTTCGCTCGGCCAGCCAGTCGACCTCGGACTCGTCGATGCCAGCGAGCGCAGAGAGGCCAGAGGGTAAGACATTGAGGTCCCGTTGGAGCCGGACGTATTCCTCCCTGGCCGCATCCGCCGCCTCGCGGGTGCTCATCCCCTCGGTCTCGGCACCGAGCATCCGGGCCACCGTTGCGAACCGTTCGGGGTCACTCGCCACGTTGTAACCGAGGGTGCTGGCGGGCGTGAGTACGGCGATCGTCTCGCCGTGATACGTGTGATATCGGTTCCCGACGGGATAGGCCATTGCGTGGCAGAGATGGGCCCCGGCGGTCAGGCCGGCGATCGCCCCGAACAGCGCCCCCTGGAGCATGGCCTCCCGTGCTCCCAGGTCATCCCCGTTATGGACGGCCTTGCGGACGTTGCCCGAGAGGAGCCGGATCGCCCGCTCGGAGAACATTTCGGTCACGGGTGTCCGACCGGCGTAGACCGGCCTGGCGGCGGGATCCGTGGGCCGTCGGAGTTCGTCATAGCGGTGGGTGGTGTACCCCTCGATCGCGTGGCCGAGGGCGTCCATGGCCGTTGCCGCCGTCATCTCAGGTGGCAGACTGACGGTCAGACGTGGATCCAAGACCGCGGCGTCCGCGCGGACGATGTCGTCGGAAATCCCCTCCTTGATCTGCTTCTCCTCGACCGAGAGGATGGCCAACGGCGAGATTTCCGCTCCCGTGCCGGCCGTCGTGGGTATGAGCACCAGCGGCGGGCCGGCTTCGGTCAACGGTTTGCCGTGTCCGGTGGGCTCGGCGATGTAGTCGATCAGCTCACCGCCGTTGGAGACGACCGCCCTGGTGGCCTTGGCCGTGTCCATACAGCTGCCGCCGCCGAGGCCGAGATAGAACTCGTAGTCCCCGGCATCCCGGACGACGTCGATGCAGTCGTCGACCGCCGCGATCGACGGTTCCCGTTCGACGGCGTCGTAGATATCGACGTCGTAGCCAGCGTCCTCGAGGACCGCCCTGACACGATCGGCATGGCCGAGGCTGACCAGGGTTGTATCGGTGACAAGCAGTCCCCGGGCTGGCGGCTCGACATCGAGCGTCGAGAGCTGCCGGGGCAGTTCCTCCGTCGCCCCCCGCCCGAACCGGATCTCCGGCATCCGGAGTTCCCACACGGTCTCGGGCGTGAGTGCGGCCTCAGGGGCCGATACGGATCGCTCGTATCCCATGTCGGTTACCTCGGTGGATCACACAATGAAGGTTCGTTCTCGGAACGCCTTAGGGGCCATCCGCCCAACGTGGGGCATGGCCATCGCGGACCGTAACTGGCGGTTCATCACCGAAGAGGGCCACCCCGGAGCGATGAACATGGCGCTCGATGCCACCGCCGCGGACACGGCCGCGAACGGAGGCCCACGGACCATCCGGCTCTATCGATGGCAACCGAGCACGCTCTCGCTTGGCTACGGCCAACCCGCCGACACGGTCGATTGGTCGTTCTGTCGCGATGCCGGGATCGACGTGACCCGGCGGCCGACCGGGGGCGGCGGGATCTACCACGACGTAGTCGGCGACATCTCATACTCTATCGCCGCGCCGGCCGCGGAACTCCCGGGTGACCTGATGGAGACCTACGATCGACTCCTCACGCCCGTCCTCGATGCTCTCAAGAGTATGGGCGTCGACGCGGGCTTGGCCGAAGCCGCAAAACCCCCGTTGCACGAACCGGCTTGTTACCTCCGGGCCGTCAATCCGGCCCACGATGTCGTTGTCGACGGCCGGAAACTCAGCGGGAACGCACAATACCGACGAAAGGACGCCGTCATCCAACACGGATCTATCACGTATTCGCGCGTCGTCGACCGACACCTCGGCGTCTTCGCCGAGCCGGGGGTTGACGAGGCGGGGTTCCGTGACCGGGTCACGTCGATCCGAAACGAGGTCGGTATCGCCCGAGAGGAAGCAATCGGAGCGCTCGAGGCCGCCTTCCGGGAGTGGGCCGCGCCGACGGATGGGACGTGGTCCGACGAGGAGTTGGCTGCTGCCACGACCAAGGTCGACGATCGATTCGGCGCCGATGGGTGGATTCGCCGCTGCTAGCCCGGCAGGGGCCTTTTACCGCGTTACCCCATAAGGGGGCACCGTGCGACGGTTTTCCGCGGCCTACCTGGCCGAAACCCGACGTGGCCTTTGGGACGATCGATCGGCGCTCGTCGACGCCGATCTAGCCCAACGGAGCCGGATTCTGGAGGTCGGGTGTGGTTCGGGTGAATTTACGCGAGTCCTCGCCGAGGAGTCGGAGGCCGAGATCGTCGCGCTCGACGCCGACCGTCGCTTGCTCGAACAGGTCACCTCGGCGACCCGCGTGGCGGGCGATGCCACCCGCCTCCCCTTCGTGGACGATGCGTTCGACCTCGTGATCGGCCAGGCGCTGCTGATCAACCTCCCCTCGCCGTCGGCCGCCGTGACCGAGTTCGCCCGCGTTTCGAACGACCTCGTGGCGAGTATCGAACCGGACAACACGGCCGTTCGGGTGAACTCGACGGTCCAGGCTGAGGCCGATCTGTCCGAGCGAGCACGGGAAGCCTTCATCGGGGGGATCGATACCGACGTCGGCCTGGGCCACCGAACCCGTGATCTGTTCAAGGATACTGGCCTCCGTGATGTCACGGTCCGCTATCACCCCCACCGGCAACGGATCGAACCCCCCTACTCCGATAACGCGGTGTCCGGGGCGGCGAAGAAGGCCAGCGGAAGCCGGTTAACGGACCACGAAGAAACCCTGCTTGAGTCGTTCGATCCAGGTGACTTCGACGAGTTCCGGGAGGAGTGGCGGGCGATGGGTCGACGTGTCATCGACCAGATGCAGGACGATGACTACGAACGCGAGGAGATCACGCCGTTCTACGTGACGGTTGGATCCGTGTAGGCTGGGTCAGATGACCTCGCCCCGGACCGACCGGCCGGCTTGGTCAGCCCGGTATTCGCTGACGGCCTCGGCTGCATCGGCGGCCTCCCCGGGGTCGAGGCCGAGCATTTCGAGTGACTCGGCCAGCGTCGGAAAGGCGTATTCCCCGGCCCGGAGCTTCTCGAAGGCGGTCGGGCTTCGTTGCCCGTCGACCCACAGACAGACGCCCCGGGGATCGAGCACCTGGGAGTAGTCGCCCCTGGTCTTCGCGCCGGTTAACCGCTGAGTGACGTTGTCCTCGAACCCCGTGTTACAGACCTCGAGGTGAATGGGTTCGTCCTCGGGTAGCAGATGGGCGGCTAGGCAGAGCTCCGGCGCAGCGTACCCGTTGTCGTTGGCACGGACCGCATCCGGGTAGGCTTCCGCCCAGTCCGCTCGGACGGTCCGGCCGATCCCCTGAATCCCGAACTCCGCCTCCAAATCGTCAACCCGATCCGGGTCGTCGTCCCGGAGCAGGACGTCCTTGGTGAGGTAGACGTCGAGACGATCGATCGGGTCCAGCCCGAGGGCGAGCTCGCCGAACACCCAGAGCTCTCGGACGGGAACGGGCATCGGCTCTGATTCGACCGTGGCGACGATCGTCTCGAGCCGATCCACCGCCGCGTTGCGGTCCATTACCGGCTGGTTCCCGGTGCGCGGGGTAAATGGTTCCGCTCGGTGGTTGATGGTGATTTTTTCTATAGCGATATTCGGTTTATTGGGGTCCGAAACCGTCATACAACTCCCACCCCTGAACGAAGCATGGACTGTTCCAAGTGCGATCACGCCGCCGTGATTCACCAGGCGTATTCGGGATCGCACCTCTGCGAACAACATCTCTTGGAATCGGTCGAGCGACGCGTCAGGCGGCGAATCCGCAAAGACGGACTCGTGGCCGGGGCCACCCCCGACGATCCCGACCGATGGGTGATCGGCCTCTCAGGTGGCAAGGACTCCGTCGTCCTCACGTCGATCCTGTCCGAGACCTTCGGCCGGGATCCTCGGATCGAGCTGATCGGGCTAACCATCCACGAGGGCATCGAAGGCTACCGGGACGAGAGCGTTGCCGCGTGTGAGGATCTTGCCGAGTCACTCGATCTCCGGCACGAGCTCGTGACCTACGACGAGGAGTTCGACCTCCGAATGGACGAGGTCGTGGACGACGATCCTGCCGACATGGCGCCGTGTGCCTACTGCGGGGTGTTCCGTCGAGACCTCCTCGAACGGTACGCCGAACGGCTCCAAGCGGACAAGCTCTTGACCGGTCACAACCTCGATGACGAGGCCCAAACGGCCATGATGAACCTGTTCGAGGGCGACGTGCAACAGATGGCAAAACACTATGACGCCTCCCTGGCGCCCTTTCCCGACCGGAGCGATGCCCCCTTCGTGCCTCGGGCCAAGCCCCTGCGGGATGTCCCGGAAAAGGAGGTTGCGATGTACGCCAGACTCGCCGATCTGCCGGCCCATATCGCCGAATGTCCGCACGCGAGCGAGGCCTACCGGGGGGAGATCCGGGACATGCTTCTCGGCATGGAGGAACGCCATCCGGGAACCCGGCACTCGGTCATGGCCGGCTACGAGGAGCTCGCCGACCTCGCCGCCGAGCGATACAAACGTAATACGCAGCCGGCGCTGTCGTCATGTGAGAAATGTGGGGCCTCGACCACCCGGGATGTCTGCCGGAAGTGTGCACTCGTCGAGGCCGTAAACGCGGATTAGAAGGGAAAGGAAGGGGCCTATCGGATGACGTCGAGGCCGTTCTCCTGCTCGATCTCACTCCGTCCGCCGTCGCTCTGCGCGCCGAACCGGCCGTCGTAGTCATCCCCGTCAGCGAGGGACTCCCGCGAAGCGTTCGCCTGTTTTTGCGTACCCGGGCCGAGCACCTGGGCGCTCTGGACGCCGGTCATGATCGCCATGACGCGGACCTTGCCCTTGTACTCCT
>CAYOLR010000189.1:0-5460 GCA_964404815.1 uncultured Halobacteriales archaeon | reverse complement strand
CGCTGGACCACCCCAAGTCGTTATTACCACCTAGAAAAACCGGAACCCGCGGTCTGGGCCCGATCGGGAGCTGTTTTCGACGACCTCTACAGCCGTGCTGGTTCGCACCAGGTTCCCGAACACCACTTCCGCGATGTCCGGTACTTGGCTTTCTCGCCCATCCACCCAGGTGGACGGGTTGTAGGTCGCGACGGTTCTCCTTCGGGATTTTAACCTTGTTGCCGTGTTACCGGCCCTTTGGTGGTCATCCCGATCCCGGACCATTCCCCATCAATGGTCGGTATTCCCGACCTCGATGACGCGGTCCGATCCGGGGCGATCGGTAAGCCCCCGCGGCTCCCGTCGGCAAGTAATGATTGCCCCGGCCAGGTAATAGCCCCATCGTAGATTCCCGCAAAGCGGGAATCATCCGTCCCGATTTTATCGGGGTCGATGGCTCAGGACCAGGCCATTCCGAGAGTGGATAACGGCGGCCGGAGTGGACTGGAAGGGAGGCCCTCCGTCGGGTCCGGGGCATTGTACCCCGAGGGGGCGATGTCGTTCGGCGCGTCCGGATAAAACAACGAAGCGATCGCGTGGAGGTGTTCGCGCCCGACGGCAAGCTCGAACTGTCCACCGCCATAGAGGCCGATCCCCTGTTCGAGACAGTACTGGATCGTGTCCAGGAGAGAACGGACACTACCGAAGCGGGACGGCTTGATATTGATCCAGTCACCACCAATCGGCACCGAGCGAACATCCTCGACCCCCGTGATGGGATAATCCCAGCTCACCCGGGGGGCCGCCCCCTCCAAGCTCGGTCGTGTCTCCGGCGTGACGGCCGGATCCTCGATGATGGCGTCGGGGAATGATTCGACGATCGACCGATACAGGTCGGGATCCGGGTCCTGGTCGATCTCCGTCCCCTCGTATTGCCCCTTCAAATCGAGGATACGCACAGCATCGCTGTCAGCCAGCTCGTCGATGATGGCCGCCGTCCAGTCTGACGTCGGATCGAGTTTGAATTCGAGCGCGGGATTGATCTCGAGCCATTGCCGGACGGGAGAGATCGTTGGCGGCTCGCCAAGCCGTGTACTGACGACGAACCTGACGGGGCGATACTCCCGGCCCATCCGGTCGGCGAGGTTCGTTCCCGCCTGTTTCAGGGCGAGGTCGAGGGCCGCACTTTCGAAGCCCCATCGTCGGTAATTCCGAAACGCGTGTTGGTTTGGGTCCCCGTCGGGGAAGAGATCGATTTCGCCGATCATCGCCGAGAACTCCTCGACCGTGTACTGGCCGGTCGGGTCGAACGGCGGCCCGGCGTCGAGTAGGTCGTCGTGTTGCTGGGATTCGTAGGTGACGTCCTCACCCCGTCCCCGGTATCCGTCGCCGACCAACGAAATCAGCGTCGTATCCCGCTCGAACCCCGATGATGTCTCCATTTCCCGACGGTCGAGCTCGACCGCATCGATCGTGATGGACAACCCGGCCACCCGGTCGTAGAGCGTCATCCGACCCCTCGCTCAGCCGATGCGACCCGCGATCCGATAGTTGGCTGGCCGCTCCGGTCGATCAGGGGATCCTGAGGATAACCGACGCCGTCGGTCATTCCATGGCGATGTACGTGGTCGTACTATCGACGCCCTCGACGGTGTGGACGTGATCGGCCACCAGATCCTTGATCGCGTCGGGCGATTCGACGGAGAGTTTCACGATGACATCCACGTCACCGGCGACGATGTGCGCGTCGACGACACCGTCGATCGGCGTGATCGCATCCCGAATGTCCTCTACCTCACCGATCATGGATTTGACCATGACGTATGCGGTGACCATGCTTCCTCTGGAGCGGATACGCTGTCGATACGTATCATTCGTTCGGGTGCTACGGGAACGGGCAGTTCCCCGGGGCAGCCGGGAAGGTATTAACCCGTCGGGCCGTTGGGCCGCCATGGGCGATACGAAACGGACTCGCGAGGAGAAAGGGTCGGGCAAGGAGGAGCAACAGATCGAGGAAACGATCGAACAGGAACTCGATAGCGATGAGGAACCCGACAGCCTCGAAGCCTTCGAAAAGGAGGACGAGGAACTGGATCTGGACGCCGAAGACTAGGGCGTGATTACCGGGGGTCGAACCTGGAGAACCGAGCATGGGTGGCAGCGAGCCGGATCGAACGCCGATCTACCTCTTTCCCGTTGACAGGGCCGTCTACTTCGCACATTTCTTCGACCGCACCGACATCTTCGAGCGGTTGGCCCCGTATTACGACGAGGACGTGTACCGCTTCGAGGTCCCCGAGGACGAACTCGCTGAGGTTCGGACGGTCCTGGAGGACCACTGGTTCGACCCGGTCGTCGTTGACGATATCGCGGAATTCTGTGTCGTCAAAGAGCAATACACCCCCCACGCCGAAATCCTCAAGCAATCCGTGCAACACTGGGATCGCCGTGGGTACAATTTCTTCGTCATGAAGAACCCCGTGGCCGTCGATCAGGCCGTCGAGCGAGGCGCGACCAGGATCGGTCAGACCGACCTCGTGCTCGGGATTTGAGGCTTCGATGGTGGGTTTCAAATCCATCCGGGATCTACGTCGGCCATGAGCTCATGGGACGAACGGTTTCGGGAGGGCGAGTACCCGTCTGATCCCGACCCCGCGGCACTCCTCGCGGACAACCTCGACTGGTTTCCTGACGGTCGGGCGCTCGATATCGCGACCGGCACCGGCCGGAACGCCGTGGAACTCGCGGCCGCGGGCTACAACGTGGATGCCATCGACCAGTCACGGGAGGGGCTCAGGATCGCCCGACGGAACGCCGCGGACCGCGGTCTCGACTTCTCGTGTATCCAGGCCGATGCGAACGAGTTCGAGTATCCCTCCAGTGAGTACGACGTTATTACGATCAGCTTTTTCCGAACGCTCGATCGCCTCGGTGATATCAAGGGGGCACTCACGCCCGGGGGCGTTCTCTTCTATCAACACCACCTCCGGTCGACGGACGACGTCGACATCGGTCCGAGCACCGATCGGTACCGGTTCCGGGCGAACGAGATGCTTCACGCCTGCCTCGACCTAACCGTCCTCCGATACCAGGAATACACGCAGGACGTCGACGGCCGGACGGCCGCGAACGTCGCGATCATCGCCCGTAACTCCCTTGGGGGCCGCCAGTCCTACCCGCCGTTGTCCTCATAATCCGGCCGAAGTTTCACTTTCACCGCCCTTGGCTGGCGTATTTTATATGCGATAGCGAACCCAGCGCGTAGCGACTCCTCACCAACCATGTCTTCCACGCGCCAAACCCACTCATCGCTCGGCCGGTGTCCAGAATGTCACACCGGACTCACCGTCGGTGACGTCCTCATTCGCTACGAAAGGGGGTCCGGCGAAACCGCGGTCTGGGCCGACTGCCCCTCCTGCCGCGACGTGGTTCATCCGGAGTGAAACCGATGTTGGACCTCATCGCCCGCCTCCGCCGCTCCTCCGACCTCCTGATCGAGTGTCGGCACTGCGGGACAGCCGTCTCACGGACAACGAGCCATTGCCCCGTGTGTCGGGGGACGGAATTCGCCCGGTACGACCTTTCGACCGCCTGAACCGGCCGATTACGGTTCGTACTCCTTCTTGAACCCCCGGAACTCCGTCCGGTGGGCCTCCTCGTCGCCCAACAAGACGATGGCGAGGTCTTCCGTGACCGGATCGTCGGCCTCGCGCGCGGCGTTGATGAGCGACCGATACGTGGCGATGGCATCTTCCTCGGCCTCGATGACGCCGTTGATGACGCTCAATACATCGGTGCTGTCCTCGGGGGGTTGGAGCGATTCCTGCCGCATCTCGAACTCGCCGGACGCTGGCGGGCGAGCGTCCAGTTGTTTGAGTCGATCGCCGAGCTGTTGGGCGTGGTTCAGTTCCTCCTGAATGTCCGCCTGGAGGCTCTGTCTGACCTCCTCCGCCCGGACACCGTCGAGGACGATGGAGTTCGTCATGTAGTTCATCACGGTCTCGAGCTCGTCGACGTACGCCTTCCGCAGCAGGCGGATCACTTCATCGTTTGCCATGGTCGGTCTAGGAGTGAAAGATATTTAGATGGTGTGGGACGCCACCCCGATAGTGGCAAATTCAGCAACTATCGACGTACCCTCTAGGCTCGACACCCGTGTGCAACCATGACGAGGGAACAGTTCAGACCGGCCGATCACGACCACGACCATTTCCTCCTGAAGACGGTGGTCGGCAGCTATCCCCGGCCGACGTGGCTCGACGTGTCACGGGAGGCGATCGAGGACGAGGGGAGCGAAGAGGGATGGGCGGAGGCGGTTGACGACGCCTGTCGGGCGGTGATATCGGTCCAGGAGGCCGCCGGCCTCGACGTCGTGACCGATGGCGAAGTCCGACGCGAGGACATGGTCGAGTACTTCGCCGCATCGATCGAGGGCTACGATGTCGAGGGCGGGGATGATGGGTCCTCCTGGACTTCCCACATGCCATCGGTCGTCGATACCGTCTCCTCCTCACAGCCGTGGCTGGCAGACGATTACACGTTCGCCGCCGCTCACGCGTTCCGGCCGATCAAGCTCACGATCACCGGCCCGTTCACGCTGGCGTCGTTTAGCGACATGCAGGCGTACGAATCGGTCCCGAACCTCGCCTATGACCTCGCCGACCTCGTGGCGGACGAGATCGACCGACTGCTCGACACCGGGGTCCGCTACATCCAGATCGACGAACCAGGGCTCGGGATGACCCCGCATGCCGATGTCGCACAGAACTGTCTCGAACCGATCGCGGAGGTGGTCCCGGATGATGTCAGGCTGGGGATGCACGTCTGCTCCGGGAACTACACCAACCTCGCCCCGGAGATGTTCGAGTTCCCGGTCGACGAACTCGACCTCGAGTTCGCCAGCGAGGATGCCGATCCGCTCGACGAGATCTTCGCTGACGTCGACCTTTCGATGGATATCGGCCTCGGCGTGGTGGACAGCTCGAGCAAGCGGGTCGAATCCGTCGAGGAAATCCAGGCGAACATCGAGGCCGGGTTACAATACATCCCGGCCGATCGGCTGACGATCACGCCGGACTGTGGAATGAAGCCGTTGCCCCGTCAAGCCGCGACCGAGAAACTTCAGGCGCTCGTCGAGGCCGCCCGGCGAACCGAAACCAAGCTGGATGCCGGTGACCTGGATACGGCCTAGCGGCTGGCGTATGCCGCGTCGTTGCCGCCCGGAAGCCGGGGCGGTGGTCACGCCTGGAACCGGACCGCGGCAGCGTTATTAAGCCCGACTCGTAACTAGCTCGTATCCGCCCGTCAATCGAATGCTCGGTTCCGATGCCCGGCTACCCATGATCGAGGAGGTTCCATGACCATCATCACGAAGGTCTTCTTCGCCCACCCTGACATGGCCCTGGCCGATACCATCACCAGCAAACCGGACGTGTCGATCCGCGTCGTTCCCGAGGTCGGGACCGATCCGGAACACGACAT
>CAYOLR010000188.1:3315-5465 GCA_964404815.1 uncultured Halobacteriales archaeon | reverse complement strand
AGGACCGACTGCCAGGTGCCGAGTTGGAGTTCGCCGTCTTCGACCGGGATCGTCACGCTCGGGCCGATCAGGGCGGCGCGGAGGTGTGAGTCGGCGTTGTCGTCGATTTCGTCGTGGGCCCAGCCCGAGTCGGGGACGAGGTCTGCGAGGAAGGTCTCGAAGTCCTCGAGGAGGCGGGGTTCGGCTTCGTTGACGGTGAGGGCGCAGGTTGTATGTTGGACGAAGACCGTGGCGGTGCCCCTCGCCGAGGAAGGCAGGCTCTCTCGAACTCGTTCGGTGACGTCCGTCACCGCCGTCCGGAAGTCGGAATCAACGTCGAAGGTTCGCATGCGAGAGAGTAAGCGGGAAGCCGGCATAGGTGTGACCCCGCGCTGAACCCGATTCCGATACCGTTACGGCCAGGATGCGTCCGTCCCGTTGGCAGTGATAGACACCGTTCCACTGTCAGTCACAACACCGTTCGTGTTTACGACGTCGACCGTGATTTCGAAGTCGTCGCCCCCCGTCGAGCCTTCCGGCCCGTACGAGACGACGCCGTCAGCAGCGGTGTCCGTCTCCGTGGCGCTCTTGTTCGGACTATCGAGGTTGTCGAACGTGACCTCGACATAGTCGTAGTCCGTCGTATTCGTCACGAGATAGTCTACGTCGAAGGCAGCCTTGTTGTTGTACTGGTCTGACGTGTCGGATACGTAGAAGTTGTCCAGCGTCGGACTGTCGACGCTACCCATGTCGCCCTGACTCGGACCGTCGCCACCGGCCGTATCCTTGACCGTCTGTTGATCGTACTGCGAGCCGTTTTCGTAGACGGTGAAAGTAAACTCGTAGTCGTCGCCTTCACCGTTGTTCTCCTGGAAGGAAAACGAGTCCTCCTCGTCGCTTGAACTTCCAGAAAACGGCGTCGTCCCGTCAGTGAGGTTTTCCACCGTGAGCTCGAGACTTGAGAAATCAGCCAACCACTCGACCTGGTAGTGAATCGTATACGAGGCTTTGTTCCCGCTCACGTCGTCGGTATTATCGACGATATCGTAGTTGAGCTGGTAGGGAGCGTCGATCCGGACAGTCCCACTGGCTGTCTCCATGTCTCGAAACAAGGCACCTGTGCCAATGCCGATACCCGCGAGGCCGCCAAGTGCGATAGCACCCCCGGCGACAATCCGCCGACGAGACACCAGCCGGTCCGCCGCCGGCTCGTCGTCTCTATCGCGTGCCTGGCTACCCATCTGCGGCCGCCCTGTGTCAACTGATTACCGAGTTGCTCGCTTAAGCGTGATGGCCGATTCGGACTGACTCCGGCGAGTCAAACCCTGCATCACGGCTCGTGTAATCGGCCCCAGCCGGACCGTCTCAGGGGTAGGAGGACTCGGAACCTCCGGAAACGTGGTCCACGCTGCCACTGTCGACGACAAGACCGTTCTCGTTTTCGACCTCGACGGTGATGGTGTAGGTGTCGCCTTCCGTCCCGCCCTGCGTGTAGGAAACCGAGCCGGTTGGCTCGTCTGAACTGGTCTCGGTCTCGTCGGCCCAGTCGTTCGCCTGGTCGTCGAAGCTGACGACGACCTCGCTGAAATTGCTCCCGTCCACGTTCGAGAGTTGGTAGTCGACGGCGAGGTTCGTGTTGTTGTTCTGCGTCGAGTCGGTGACGGTGAAGCTGTCAAGCGTCGGGTCGTCCGCGCTCCCGATGTCGCCGTCGCTCTGGCCGTCACCGTCCGCCAAGTCGGTCGTCGTTTGCTGAATAACCGGTGAGCTGTTTCCGGATTCGTACACCTCGAACTGGAACTCGTAGGTGTCACCCTCGGCACCTCCGTCGGACCCGCCGCTGGGCGTATACTGGATGGTGCCCTCTTTGGCCGTCTCCGTGTACGTTTCCGGCCCAATGTGGCCAGCGTCCAGGTTTTCGATGCGAATTTCGACCCGGTCGAAGTCAGCCACCCACTCGACCTGGTAGGTGACGGCGTATTCGGCATTATTGTTCTGTGTTTCGTCGGTAATGGTGTAATTGAGCGCTGCTTCGTCGTCAATCTCCAGGGCACCACCACCACCCGCAACCGAGTCGCGATAGAGGGCGTCCGTCGAGCCGACCGCCGACACGATGCCGGCGAGGCCGAGTCCCGCAGCAGTGAGGAGTCGTCGTCGCGAGAGCCGCCGCTCGT
>CAYOLR010000188.1:541-3305 GCA_964404815.1 uncultured Halobacteriales archaeon | reverse complement strand
CTCGTCGGCCTCGGGCGCCGCTCCGTGCCGCCCCTCATAAGTCATACCGGATGTGTCAGTGTGTTCTATGACACGGCCGTCGTGCGAAAAAGGCTGGCGGGGAACTTCGCAATCGGAGAAGGCCCTTCACTACCGGGCTGCGAACCGTGGCCACCGTCTGACTATGGATCGCTGCCGTCGGCAGTGTCAGAGACGGTTGCACTGTCCACGATCAACCCCTCGTCGTTTTTCACGTCGATGGTGATCGTGTAATCCGAGCCCCCACCGAAAAACAGCGAGTACGTTACGGATCCGGTCGGTTGGGTCGTGCTCGTCTCCTGGATGCCCGAGGAGCTGAAATCGAGGTTGTCGAAGGTCACGACCACCTCGCTGAAGTTCGAGGCGCTCACGTTCGAGAGCTGATAGTCGACGGTGTACTCGGCGGTCAGACCCGCCGAATCGTCGGTGATCGTGTAACTATCGAGTTCCGGGTCGTCGACGTCGCCCATATCCCCGTCGCCGGTGCCACCGCCACCGGCGTCGTCCGTCACCGGCCCCGCGGTGACGACCGTATTGCCGCCCGACTCGAAAACCTCGAAGGTAAACTCGTAGGTGTCACCGAGCGATCCCCCGTCCGTGCCGCCCCCCGATGGATAGGACAGCGTTCCCGAGGGGCTCGATCCCTTCACCGTCTCTCCTGACACGCTAGCGTCGGTGATGTTCGAAACGCTGACCTCGATCTGGGCAAAATCACTGACCCACTCGACGTCGTAGATGATGTCGTATGCAGCGCCGCCGTAGCCTGATTGATCGACGATCTGGTAGTTGATTGCCGGGGCGTCGTCGACGGTGAGAGTGCCGTCTGCACTCCCGGAATCCGCGAAGAGGGCGTGCGTCGATCCCACCGTATTGGCCCCCGCGCCGAGGAGGAGGCCACTCCCGACGAGGACGCGTCGCCGCGTCGCTGCCGATACTGCCGGTTGGCGCTCGGGGTCGGAATGGCCCTCAGGACTCATCGAAGTCGATCACCTCCCGATCCCTGCGACCGGAGGATGTCCCGAAGTTCC
This sequence comes from uncultured Halobacteriales archaeon, assembly GCA_964404815.1. Lineage (GTDB taxonomy): Archaea > Halobacteriota > Halobacteria > Halobacteriales > Hikarchaeaceae > CAYOLR01. Next base: position 2,259 of record CAYOLR010000188.1, on the reverse strand, counting down.
AGCACGACCAGGGCGAGCGCCGGGACGACGATCAGCGCGACCAGCCCCAGATCGCTCCCAGCGAAGTTGATCACGTATCCGATCAGTGGCAGGTGAAACGAGACTTCGCCAACGACCTCCTCCGAGGACACCAGGCTCGGATCCGGATCGTCGTTCGCGTCCCCCTTCGTCTGGAACTGCCTGGAGCCGTCCTCGCGCACGTCGATGACACGGTGGGTGACCCGGTTCTCGCCACCGCCTGGCTCGAAGGTAATCACGTCGCCGACCTGGATCTCGGCCGGCGAGACGTCTTCGACGAAGACGACCGAACCCGCAGGGATCGCCGGCGACATGCTATCGGATCGGACCACGAAGGCATCGTCCGACAGCGCCAGTCCCGGAAAAGTGGCCGCGAGGAACGCGAATACCACGACGACGAGGACCAGAAAGCCCACCACGTGGGCGATCCGACGCAGATCGATCCCGTCCAAGAAATCCGGCACGGTCACGGCCATCCACCTCCGAGTTCCTCACATCGCATCGTTCTGGTTGAGGTGGAACGTGAACGTGACTTCCACGCCGTCACCCTGGTAGTCGTCGCTGACGTTCTTCAGGCGGAACTCGACCGTGAAGTCCGTCCCGCCCCCGGGATCGGCGAGGTTAATCAGGTCGTTCTGCGTGGTCTCGGAGCCGTCGTGGAGGTTGTTCGCGAGGTCGTGGAGCGTCGGCGGCGAGTTCGACGTATCGATCTGCCAGGTGAGGTCGGCGCCGCCATATTCCAGCGTGGTCACTTCCAAATTCTCGGCAACCTCTTGGGCAGTCATGTCGGGGCTCGGTGCACTGCTCGCGTCGCTTTCCGAGTAGTCGACGTCGACGTCGACGGAACCGGACAGCGTGCCGGCGTTGACCAGGGTGACGCTGTCCTGCGTCGAGATTGTCGGCGCCAGCGACGTGGAAAACGAGAATGTGCCCGTACCACCGAAATCAAGTTCGAGCGTTCCGGCCGTGACCTCGTTGTTCGTACTCTGGGCCGTCGTCGAGAAGTACGCCATCGTTCCCGCACCGGTGGCGGCGCTGGCGCCCCCAATCGCTACGATGCCCCCGAGCAGTCGGCGGCGTGTGAGTTTCACGGTGCGGTCTGTCATTGTCAATCTGCTACGGAGGATACCCGATCGATGCTGGTTCCTTTGATCCCGGACAGATGTCTGTCCGTGTCGGCCAACCCGTCACATTGCCAGGGGAAGCCGACGAGACCATCCTCTGTGATTGCGGCCCGGATTATGCGTCGGCTCCAGGCTGCTCGGCGGTGAACGTTACCGCGATGAGGACCCCGTCCGCCTGGTAATCGTTTCCGGCCCCGGAGTCCATCGTCACGGCCAGTTCCAACGAGACGGTGTCATTCGGCGAGACTCCACCGAATGCTGAGTCGATCGAGAGCCCGTCGAGGTCGTTTACCGTCGACACGCCCTGGGACGACGTGAGATCGGAGACCACCGAGCCGTTTTTGAGCAAGTTGGCCGTGTCCACGTTCAGTTGGCTGGCCATGGCGGAGACACTCTGGTTCGTACTGTTGCTCGGCTCGCTCGGCTCCGACGGTTCCGACAGGCTCGTATTGAAGTCGACTTCAGCCGGGTCGATCGAGCTGCCGGAATCGTACGTGGCCGTGATCGTCGTGGTACCACTGCTCGGCACGCTCTGACCAGGCGCGATGTTCGTGGCGCTGATGGCGCCGTCCGCGG
>CAYOLR010000188.1:0-531 GCA_964404815.1 uncultured Halobacteriales archaeon | reverse complement strand
GAGCGTCCCGGCCGTAATCTCGTTGTTGTTACTCGTTTGCGTGTCCGAGAAGTACGCGAACGTCCCGGCACCGGCGGCCGCCGCGGCGCCGCCAATGGTAATCAGTCCACCCAGTACTCTGCGTCGATTCAGTTCGATCGTGTTGTCTGACATCTGTGAGACACCAACCTGGCCCCGATCCGACGTGACTCGTCGAGATCGTTGCCCACGGGGGATCGTGTTCAGTTATGGGTAATTCCCCTGAGTCACTTAAACCCGGGGTGGCGCTAAAGATACCTGAATTTTCGTGTAAACGATTGATACTCGGAATATAATACATTAATATTCTACTAATTCTGCAAATACCCTCCAATATTGAGAAATATATCGATATTATTGAAACAGCAATTCCGAGGCCTTATATATAAAAGCGTTTTTCGACCTATTTCGACACAAATGAGAGATTCAACGGTGATAACAAGGGCTTCAACGCCTACGCCAGCCATTCCTCGGGCTTCGTGTCGTAATCCACGTCGTCGGCCGCCAGGTGTT
>CAYOLR010000187.1:494-5482 GCA_964404815.1 uncultured Halobacteriales archaeon | reverse complement strand
GGCGTCGGCGTCGTTGTAGTTGTTGTACGAGAGGGCCTTCGCCCCGGGATTACGCTGGTCGGCGTCGACGACGTTCGCCGACCGGACGGTGGGGTCGGCGTAGATCGCGGCCGCTTGGTGGGGGTTTTCCCCGTACCGGAGCTCGTCCTTCCGATCGTCCGAGATCATTCGTCGGTACGGGAAGTCACCCCCGGTGTCGCCCTCGACCGTCACCGTGCCGTCGGCGACCTTCAGTCTGTCCTCGGCGGCCCAGGTCGCGGCACGGATCGCCGCCCTGACCCCGGCAACCTCCCGGACTCTGGCAGCCAGCGAGCCCACATCGTCATCCGCGAACACGCTGACAGGTTCCTGCGTGACGATCGGATCGGCCCCGGCATCGTCCGTGACCAGCGTCACCGTGGCCCCGGTGGTCGTGACGCCCGTCTCGAGGGCGTCCGCAATCGGGTCACCCTCGGGGAAAGCCGGCAGGAGCGACGGATGGAGCTCGAGCGGGGACGGCACCCGGCCGGCCAGCTCGCTCCGAGCATCCCCCTCCCACCCGTCGATGAGCGTCGCCTCGGCGCCGGTTCCGGCTACCGCCGACCCTATCTCGGCCGGATCCGTCGCTTCGGTGGTCGGTATCCCGCGTTCCTCGAACCCGCCAGCATCGCCGGCCGATGAAACAACCGCGATCACGACGTCGGTGCCCCGGTCGTGCAGCCTGAGAAGGGTCCGTCCCCCATTCCCCGCGAGCCCCGCCAAACGAACCATGTGTTCAGTGGGATGGGTCGGCCGAAAATCGTTGCGGTTGGGGGGATGTTGGCACGAGCATCGACCAGTCGCTTCCGCCCGCTAAACGGGCGATTCTACGCCGATGTCGCCGGGCTGACCGACACGCTTTTTCCATCACCGGGGACACTCCGACCTATGCCGGATCCCCTCGACGCCATCTCGCCCCTCGACGGGCGGTATTCGGACCGGACGGCGCCACTGCGCCAGTACGCCAGCGAAGCCGCGCTGATGCGCGCGCGGGTCCGCGTCGAGGCGGAGTACCTCGTCGCCCTGGCCGACCTCGACGAGATCGCGTTGACGCTCGATGCGGCCGAGCGATCGACCGTTACCGACTGCTACGAGGGCTTCGACGGGACCGATGCGGAGCTCATCAAGCGGATCGAGACCGAGGGCCATGGGGAATACCCTGCGACGAACCATGACGTCAAGGCGGTCGAATACTTCCTCCGCGAACGGCTGCCCGAGAAAACCCACCCCTGGATCCATTTCGGGCTCACCAGCGAGGACGTCAACAACCTCGCCTACCGGCTACTCGTCCGTGACGCGATCGAGGGGGTGCTCATGCCCGCGGTCGTGGAGGTGCAATCGTCGCTCGATTCGATGGCGAAGGACTACCGTGCCGTTCCGATGCTGGCCCGCACCCACGGCCAGCCCGCGACGCCGACGACGTTCGGCAAGGAGATGGCCGTCTTCGCCGAGCGGGTGGACCGGGCGCTCGATCGGCTGGCCGAGGCGGGCGACGGTTTAGCCGGCAAACTCGCCGGCGCAAGCGGGACGTACGCCGCCCACGTGGCCGCCTACCCCGACGTCGACTGGCGGGCGTTCTCCCGATCCTTCGTCGAGGGCCTCGGCCTCGACCACCGGGCGCTCGTCACGCAGATCAATCCCGGCGACGACCTCGCTGCGGTCTTCGACGCCCTCCGCGGCATCAACCAGGCCCTGATCGACCTCGACCAAGACATGTGGCTCTACATCTCCGACCGCTATCTGGGACAGGAACGTGCCGAGGGGGAGACCGGATCGTCAACGATGCCGCACAAGGTCAACCCGATCGACTTCGAGAACGCCGAGGGTAACCTCTCGAAGGCGAACGCGGACCTCTCCTTTCTGGGCGATTGGATCACGACCTCGAGGCTGCAGCGGGACCTCACCGATTCCACCGTCAAACGGAACATCGGCGCCGCCTTCGCCTACTGCCTGCTCGGGTATTCGAAGACGGCCGACGGCCTGCGGACGGTGGTGCCCAATGAGGTGGTCATGCGGGAGGACCTGGAGGCCAATCCCGCCGTCCTCGCGGAGGCGATCCAGACGGTGCTCCGCCGGGAGGGGATGGCCGACGCGTACGAACGCGTCAAACGCCTCACCCGCGGGGAGGCGGTCTCCCTCGAGGAGCTCCGGGCAGCGATCGACGACCTCGCTATCGCTGCGGAAGTCCGTGACGAGCTCAAGAGGCTCACGCCAGCGGGCTATACGGGGCTCGCCGACGCCCTCGTGGACGACCTATAGGTCGATCCAGACCGCGACGTCCTTCCAGTTGCGGACGCCCCAGTACCCGATGCCCGTACCGATCAGCCCGGCGGCGATCAGGTAGAGGACACGTTCGGAGGCTAGCGCAGTCTCGGGGTTTCGGGCGGCATAGAGCAGGCCTTCGCCAGCGAGCGTAACGAGAATGAACCCCAGCAGTGAGATCGTGCTGGCCGCCCAGAGGACCCGCTGCGCCTCACGGCGGCGGGCGTGCTGCTCCATAACGATGATCCCGGCGACGAAGATGATGGCCATGCCGAGGACGTAGAAGGGGACCCGCTCGGCGACGCCGGGTGTACTCGCGGTAATGAACGCGACCAGCCCGAAGAACGAGAGCGTGAGGATAGCCGTACACCCCAGAATGAGTCCACCGACTCTGGCGAAGAAAGCCTCGTCCCGGGTCGATCGCCCTCGCCGGTGCCGATGCGCCATACCGGGGCTGAGGCGGTCCATCGGCTAAAATGGTAGGGTAATTGTCATACGTCCGTCGGACGATCCGCCGTCAGCCCAGGGTCGACAGCGTCTCCCGGATCGCGTCGGCCGCGGCCCGGACCTCCGGCACCCGGACGTATTCGCGCTCGGCATGGGCGACCGGACCGTCGCCGTCGGACAGGTCGCCGGGGCCGAAGACCACCGTCGGCGCGATCTCCGCGAAGAACGACGCTTCCGTCGCGGCGCCGAACGGACGGACCGCGCCCCCGCTTGCGGCAGCGAGCGTCTCGACGATGGCGGCGTCCTCGTCGGTCGCAAACGCCTCGAGGTGGGGTGCCTCCCGTGGTCGCAACGCCACGTTCACCTCGAATCCCGCCGGCAGGGACTCCCTGAGGTGAGCCTCGAGGGCGTCAGGAACCGCCTCGCTCCGTTCCGGCGGGACGCTTCGGCGGTCGAAGACGATCCGGCATTCGGCGGGGATCTGGTTCGCCGCTTCGCCCCCATCGATCAGCGTGGCGGTGAGCGTCGGGTCCCCTAACTGGCCGTGTGAGGACGTGCCAACGGCCTCGTCGAAGGTGTCCATGGCTTCGAGGACCGGTGCCGCCGCGCGAATGGCGTTTCGTCCCTCGGCGGGCGAGGCGGCATGGGCGGCCGAGCCGGTGATCACCACCTCGCCGTCGAACTGGCCACGGGCGCCGGTACAGACGTCCAACCCCGTTGGCTCGCCGACGATGAACGCGTCGGCAGTCATGGTGTCCCTGAGGTGGGCGGCGCCGGTCTGGCCGGTTTCCTCGTCGGGGGTGATGGCCAAGGTGACGCGGCCGTCGGCCGGGTCGGCCCCGAGAAAGCCGTCCAGAAGGGCGGCCAGCGGCCCCTTGGCGTCGCACGAGCCCCGGCCGCGGATCACGTCGCCGTCGCGCTCGAACGGGACGTGTGGCGGGACCGTGTCGATGTGCGTGTTCAGGACGACGTGTGGGTCACCAGTGCCACGTTCGGCGAGCACGTTCCCGGCGTCGTCGATCGTCGGTGCCGTGCCCGCCGATTCGAGCGTCGAGACCAGCAGGTCCCGCATCTCATTGACCTCCTCGTGTGACGGGACTTGGACGGCTCGTTCGAGAAACGCGACGGGGTCGAAGGCCATGCTCGGGAGGGGGTTACCCTTGGCCCGCATAAAGCCCCACCGGGACGCCGGCCTAGGCCTCGTCCTCGACGCGAGTGACGTCGGCCATCGTCTCCCGGCGGCGGACGACCGACGTGCGGTCGCCGTCGAGGGCGACTTCGGCCGGCCGGGGCTGGGAATGGAACTGGTTCGCCAACTCGTAGCCGTAGGCCCCGGCGTTCCCGATGGCCAGCAGGTCGCCCCGCTCGGGTCGGGCGATCGGCCGGTCCGTCGCGAACACGTCCGCGCTCGTACAACAGGGCCCGCCGACGGCGGCGGGGATCGGGTCGCGGTCGGGCGCCGAGATGTTCCGGATCGGATGGTAGGACCCGAACATCGCCGGCCGGATGAGCGTCGCGAGCGAAGCGTCGACGCCCACCACGGTCGTGTCGGGGGTCTCCTTGACCGTGTTGACCCGCGTCATGATGAGCTCGGCATCGGCGACGATGTACCGACCGGGTTCGAGCTCGAGTCGGCCCTCCAGGTCCCCGACCGCCTCCCTGACCACCTCGGCCACGGCGTCCATGTCGAGCGGGGCCCGGTCCTCACGATAGGGGACACCGAAGCCGCCGCCGATATCGAGGAATTCGAGCGGGGTCACGGCACGGGCAACGTCGCGGGCCATGTCGGCGACGCGACCGATCGCCCGACAGTGATCCTCCAGGTCGTCGTGGAGGACGCCGCTGCCGACGTGGGCGTGAATGCCGGCCAGCTCGAACCGGTCGTGGACCGACGCGGCAACGTCGACGACGTCGTCCGAAGGGATGCCGAACTTGGCGTCCTTGCCCGTCGCGACTTTCTCGTGGTGGCCGGTCCCGATTCCGGGATTGACGCGGATGGCTACCCGGCCGTCGTAACCCCGACTGGCCAATCGGTCGAAGGTGTCCCGCGCCCCGGCGGTGATCGTGAGGTCGGGATGGTCGGCGGCCAGATCGACGGCGTAATCCAGGTCTGCCGCCGGCGGATTGACGGCCGTATACCGCAGCGTGTCGGGATCGGCGCCCGCCTCGATCGCCCGCTGCAGCTCGCCCCTGGCGGCACACTCGATGTCCGCGCCGGCGTCGAGCAGCGCGGAGAGGACCGCCCGGCCGGCGTGGGCCTT
>CAYOLR010000187.1:0-484 GCA_964404815.1 uncultured Halobacteriales archaeon | reverse complement strand
TTCGCGGCGTAGATCACGCGAGCGTCGGCAAACGCGGCGTCGAACCGGGCGTAGTTCTCCTGGGCGCGGCCGGGATCCAGCACGTACAGGGGGGTGCCGTGATCCTCGGCGACGGCCGCCAGGCGATCGTGGTCCCAGTCGGCGAGCCGTCGGATCCGGGGGTCGGCCTCGTCGGCGACCGCTCCCCCGCTCATCCGTCAGGCACTCCCGACCGGACCCCCTGCTCGGTCATTCTCTGAGCGCCTCCTCGCGTTGGGTGGCCTCGAGGGTCTCCGCCTCGACGTCCGTGGCGACGACGGCCGGCTTGTAGGCGCCACCGTCGAAGAGGTCGTGGTCGCCGATCGACGATTCCACGAACCGGCTGAAGGCCCGCCGCTCCGGTGGGAGGTGGCCGTAGAGGACCTCCTCCTCGACGAGATCGTAGACGGGGATCCGCGGTGTCAGGAGGGTGTTCTCGCCGACGACCGTGTTTTCGCCGACGATG
>CAYOLR010000186.1:5236-5512 GCA_964404815.1 uncultured Halobacteriales archaeon | reverse complement strand
ACCCAGGAGCGGGTCAAACGGATGCTCGCCTATTCGTCGATCGGGCACGCGGGGTATGCCCTCATCGGGCTGGCCGCCCTCACCGGCGGCAACGACTCGATCGTCCTCGGCGCGAGCATGATGCACCTCCTCGTCTACGGTTTCATGAACACGGGGGCGTTCCTGTTCGTCGCCCTGGTCGAGTACTGGGGCATCGGCCGGACCTTCGAGGATTACAACGGGCTGGCCAAACAGGCCCCCGTCGCCAGCGTGGCGATGACGATCTTCATGTTCTCG
>CAYOLR010000186.1:0-5226 GCA_964404815.1 uncultured Halobacteriales archaeon | reverse complement strand
GTTCATCTCGAAGTACTTCCTGTTCCTCGGTGCCGTCGGCGCCGGCTTCTGGTGGCTGGCCGCGGTCGGGGCGATCAACTCAGCGCTCAGTCTGTTCTATTACTCCCGGGTCGTCAAGGCGCTCTGGATCGAGGAGCCCGCCACCGATCACGACATCGACGGGTATCCGACGGGCCTCTATGTGGCGCTGTTGGCGGCGGCGATCGGGACGGTCGTGCTGCTCCCGCTGTTTCAGCCCGTGGCCGAAACGGCGGTCCAGGCGGCGAACGTCCTCTTCGCCTGAACGGTCACACCCGCCACCGCCCGAGGAGGTCGCGGGATCCCCGATCGTCCGGATCCCAGTAGACCCGGAGGACCTGGTCGACGGATGCCCGGACGGTCGTCGAATCACCCTCGGATAGCGTCCCGCTCCACGTCGTCCGCCGCTCGAACCCTTCGACCGTGACGACGAGGTCGTCGGCTTCGACGGCCTCGCCGCCCGAATGGGTGAGCCTGACCGTTTCGCCATCGATGCGGTGAACCGTCCAGTTGACGGCCGGCGGTTGTTCACCCGAGCCGGGGCCGAGGTTGGCGCCGGCGAGCACGACGATCCCCAGGCCGACGACCACGGCGAGAACGAGAAACACCCCGACGGCGTTCAACCATCGGTCCCCATCGTCGGTCATAGTCGTCGCTAAGTCCACCCTCTAGTGGATGGACGCGACGTCCACAGTAAAGGCCACCGGGATGGGTGGGGACCGGCTCAACTCACCTGTTCGAGCCAGCCATCGAGCAGCGCACTGACGGCGGCGTCCCGGTCGCCGTCGTGCCGATCCATCGCATACCTGTCCAACGCCTCGAGGGTGTCATCGGTGAAGGTTACGCCGATCTGTTCCATCGTTGGCTGAGCAACGCGCCTGGGGACCAAGTAATTCAGTCAGACGGGCGTCACCCGACGCGTTCGTCGTGTCGGGTCGCCCCGGGGAGTTCGATTCTGACGAGCGCTCCGTCGGGATCCAGGTTCTCGAATGCGATGGAGCCGTCGTAACGATCGACCAGCCAGTGCACCAGCCGCAACCCGAGGCCGCTCCCATGCGAGAGCGGTGTCTCGCGATCGTCGTCGAGGACTTCCATCTCGGTCTCCGGAATGCCCGGGCCGTCGTCGGCTACGGAGAGCACGACCGTCGAGCCGCGGGGTTCAGCGGTGAGCCGGACCGTGACGTCACCCTCGGCATGGATCGCGGCATTTTCGAGGAGGTTCTCGAGCACGAGTTCCAGCATGTCGTCGGCCATGACCCACGTTTGCTCCGGGACTGACTGTTCGACCGTCAGGCAAGGGTGTTCCGCGACGACGGTGTCGATCGCTTTGGGTGCCACCTCGCCGAGATCCACCGGAAACCGCTCCCGTCCCGTATCAAGTGCCCGTTCGATCTGTCGGGCCTTCTTCCCGAGCCTGGCGACGTTCTCGGCCTTCCCCCTGATGAGCTGGGCCTGGGAGGCGCGGTCGTCCTGCAGGTCGTCGGCCAGCATCTCCGCATACCCGAGGATCACGTTCGTTTCGTTCCGGATGTTGTGACGGAGGACGCGGTTCAACACCAGGTTTCGCTCGTTGAGCTCTGCCGTCCGCCGCTGTTCGTCACGGAATTCGGCGACGGTCCCGACCAGGACGCCGGCCACACCACCGGCTGCGATGTTCGTGACCAACGTGGAGCCGCCGTTCGACAGGGAGCCGGGAATCCGGGACAGCAGGAGGAGGCCGAGGCTGACGATAGTGAGGATCGCCAACCCGGAGGCACTCCACTGGGTGATCGACCAGACTCGCCCGTTTTCGAGGTCGGTTTGATCGATCCAATAGCCCGCATAGGTGAGCGAAATCGCCAGCATGAGACCCGTGAGGGTTTCGAACCACCTCGTGTGCGCCAGGGTATCCAGGGTGAACAGCCGGACAATGAGGATAAAGGCCATTGTCATCCCCGTCCCCACGAGATATCCCGTCCCGAGGGTCCGTTTGTCCAGCATGGCAACCTCTCGTGACCGATTCCTAGCTGAACCGACGTTTATACCCTGTCGGCCGGTTATCGAAATTAAGAATCCTCCGGGGAGTCACCGTTCGGGTCACCGGGGTTCGCCCGATGGAGGCGTCATCGACGGATTCGGTCCGTTGACCGGCTCTTCGTGGGGGTGTGCTAACCGATGACGGTAAGTTTTACCGGCCGGCTGTAGATCCTCCCGGTATGGATGGCCGGCTGATGCTCGGCTGCGGCCAGGTCGGGCGGGAAGTCGTGCAGATGGTCGGCGTCCCGTGGCTCGTGATCGAGAACGAGCCGGAGCGCGTGGAAATCCTCCGCGAGGCCGGCATCGACGCCGAATTAGGCGATCCGACCGACCCCGATCACCTCCGGTCCCATGGTCCCGTCGAGGTGGTGTTCGTGGCCAGCGACGACGCGGGGACGAACCTGGCGGCGGCAGAGGCGGCGAGCGAGGTGTTTCCGACGGCAACGATGACCGTCTACACGGGTATGAACGTCGACGAGGAAACGCAGGCCGGCCTCGAAGCACTCGACGCCTCGATCATCGATCCTGGATCCGCCATCGCGACGAACCTCCTCCGGGACTTAGAGGGTCAGACGGGACAGCGGTTGGACGGGCTTACCAGGGCCCTCCGGTCGATCGATGGACATCTCGGCGTGTTCACCCACGACAACCCCGATCCCGATGCGATCGGGAGCGCCATCGCACTCCGTGACCTGGCGCGGTGGAAGGGCATCGATGCGGACGCCTACTTCTTCGGCCGCATTACCCACCAGGAAAACCGCGCCATGGTCAACCTCCTCGACCTCGACCTCGAGAACCTCGATGCCGACGAGTTCGAGCCGGAGGACTACGACGCGATCGCCCTGGTCGACCATTCCCGGCCCGGTGTCAACGACCAATTGCCGGTGGAGACCCCGGTCGACATCGTCATCGACCATCACCCGCCCCGCGACGTGGTCGATGCGACGTTCGTCGACCTCCGGAGCGAGGCGGGGGCAACGAGTACGCTCCTGACAGACTATTTCCGGCAGCTCGGCGCTCATGTTACGCCACAGGTGGCGACGGCCCTGCTGTTCGGTATCCGTGTCGACACGAAGGATTTCGGTCGCGAGATCACTGAGGCGGACTTCCAGGCGGCGGCCTTCCTGCTCCCTTTCACCGATGACGTCGTCCTGGAGCGGATCGAGAGCCCGTCGATCAGCGGCGCCACCCTTGACACGATCGCCGAGGCGATCCGGAACCGGATCCAACACGACTCGATCGTGCTCTCCAGCGTCGGTGTGATCACCCAACGTGACTCCCTTGCCCAGGCGGCGGATCACCTCCTCGGCATGGAGGGCGTGACGACGACGGTCGTGTATGGCATCAAGGACGGGACGGTCTACGTCTCCGCCCGGACCCGTGGGACCGACCTCGATATCGGCGAGACCGTGCGGGAGGCGTTCGATCGGATCGGCAGTGCCGGCGGGCATACCGACATGGCCGGCGCTCAGCTTCCCATCGGAATCCTCGGCGATATCGAAGATTCCGAGATCGACGACCATCTCGAATCGATCGTCGAGGACGTGATCACTAACCGGTTCTTCGAGGTCGTCGGGCTTCGACGCGCACTGGATACCGATCGGCACCGATCGGGGACAGGCTCGGATGGCCGAGCGAGCGAGCCCTGACCCGGTCTATCCCAGTCCCTTGGGATTGGACCGGGCGATCCGACCGATCACACAGGTTAATTACGTCCGCTCGGTAAATTATCCGTATCCGTGAACGTTCAAAGCGATGCCGAGGAGGGAGCCGCCGGCGGGCGGTCGATCCCCGTCAAGGACTACATGACCCAGGACGTGGAGACCATTTCGCCGGACGACACCGTCGCCGAGGTCGCCCGGCGGATCGCCGACTCTGGTCACGATGGTTTCCCGGTCACGGATGGCCGACGGGTGGAGGGCTTCGTCAGCGCCAGGGACCTCCTCCTCGCCGACGACGCTGACCCGATCTTTAAGGTGATGAGCCAGGATCTCATCGTCGCCCATCCCGAGATGGAGGTGACGGACGCTGCCCGTGTCATCCTCCGGTCCGGTATCCAGAAGCTTCCCGTCGTCGACGACGCCGGGAACCTCGTCGGCATCATTTCGAACGCGGACGTGATCCGTGGCCAGATCGAACGCGCCACGCCAGAGAAGGTCGGCAAGCTCATGCGGACCCTGGAAGGCATCCACGAAATCGACGTCAGGCAGGAGCGACGGCGAGTCAAGCTGGCCGAGCTCACCCCGACACAGTCGAAGGTTTACGCGGACGAGCTAGAGGGGCGAACTTACGAACTCGAACGCGGGTTGGCGGAACCCCTCGTGGTCATCGATACGCCGACGGAACTGCTCCTGGCCGATGGCCACCATCGAGTGCTCGCGGCCGACCGGCTCGGGATCGAGGAGATGGATGCCTACGTGATCATCGTCGACGAAGCCGTGGAGCTCGGCATGGCCCGAACGGCTGAGAAGGAGGGCTTAGAAACCCTGGACGACATCGCGGTAGTCGATTACGCCCGCCACCCGCTCGTCGAGACGATCAAGCGGCTCCAGTGATCGGTGCCGGCGTAGGCAACAATTTATTGAACCGCGCCCCGACGTACGGCTATGTTCGATCCCGACGACCTCGATCGGATCCGAGAGGCCCGGGAGACGTGGGCCGAGGAGACCCTCGATCCCGTCCTGGACGCCCACGGCGAACGCCAGGACCGGTTCGCCACCGTCTCCAACCTTGAAGTCGACCGGCTGTACACCCCGGCCGATATCGAGGATCTCGATTTCGAGGCTGACCTCGGGTTCCCCGGCAAACCGCCATACACGCGGGGCGTCTACCCGACGATGTACCGTGGCCGCCTCTGGACGATGCGGCAGTTCTCCGGCTTCGGGACGGCCGAGGAGACCAACGAGCGGTTTCACTACCTGATCGACGAGGGGGAGACCGGCCTGTCAACTGCCTTCGATATGCCGAGCCTGATGGGGATCGACTCCGACGACCCGATGGCCTTGGGTGAAGTCGGGAAGGAGGGCGTCGCGGTCGACACCCTCCGTGACATGGAGATCCTCTTCGACGGGATCGAGCTGGACGAGGTCTCGACGAGCTTCACGATCAACCCGAGCGCGCCGGTTATCTTCGCGATGTACGTTGCGCTGGCCGACCGACAGGGCGTCCCCCGTGACGCGATCCGTGGGACCT
>CAYOLR010000185.1:0-5520 GCA_964404815.1 uncultured Halobacteriales archaeon | reverse complement strand
TGATCCGCGTCGGCTCCCGGCGGAAGGTTCATCCATCGTGCCCGATGAGTGCACGAACCATGCGAGGGGGTTCGGAATGACACTTCCCTCCTTCGGCCCGCTCATCAAGGCCAAGGAGACGCTGAAGGTCTTCGCCAGGAGCGCGCCGTCGCCGGTCACGCTCTGGAACAATCGCACCCAACGCTTCGACCGCCTCCACGCCATCCTCCCCTCCACGGCGACGCCGGGCGAACCGCTCACGCTCACCCTCCAGGCGTGGGACCAGTGCGAACGGCTCCACCGGGAGTTCGCCGGTGAGATCGCCATCGATTCGACGGACCCGAACGCCGACCATCCCGAGACCGCTGCCATCACGCCCGACGATAACGGGCTCATCACGGTCGACGGCATCCGCTTTCACTCGACGGGAACCCAGTACCTCACGGTCAGCATCGACGATCGGCGGTTCGTCGCCAACCCCGTCCGTGTCGCGGACAGCCACGAGCGGCGGGTGTACTGGGGCGACATCCACCTCCATTCCACGCTGTCCGACGGAACGGGGGCCGCAGCGACCGGCTACCGCTTCGGTCGCGACGTCATGGCGCTCGACGTGGTCGCCTATACCGACCACGACACGATGGGCTTCTTTATCCCGCCACAGTGGCAGCGCCGGCGGATGCACCGGGAGTACTTCCAGACCCTCTGCGACCTCGCCGACGAGTTCAACGACGACGGGAGCTTCGTCACCCTTCCCGGCTACGAGTGGACGAAACAGCCCAACATGGGCGGCCACATCAACGTGTATTTCGAGGACGCCGGCGATGCCAGGCTGTTCGACTCGCTCGCCGAGGAAACCCACACCTACGAAGCCCTCTGGGCCCGGTTACGTGAGTGGAACGAGGCGCACGAGTCGGGCGTCGTGACGATCCCCCACCATCCGGCCGAGGCGATGTACCCGTTCGATTTCGACGCCGTGGACTACGACGACGAGCTCGCCCCGTTGGTGGAGGTATACTCCCAGTGGGGCTCGAGCGAACAACCCGGTCGCGATGGCAACCCGTTCCCGCTCGCGATGGGCCAGGGCGAGATCGACACGGCCGGCCACTACGTCCAGGATGCCCACCGCATGGGCCACCGCGTCGGGATGCTCGGCGGGGCCGACTTCCACGGCCCCCGGCCCGGCCATTCGATCATCCATACGAGTCCCCACCTGCCCTCCCTCGACGAATGGCGACGTGGGGGCCTCGGCTGGGGGAACATCTGGCGGGTCTGGGCCGAGCGCTCGTATCCCGGTGGGTTGACGGCCTTTCTGGCGCCGTCCCTCACCCGGTCGGCGATCTTCGAGACGCTCCGGTCGCGGTCGGTCTACGCGACGACCCAGCCCCATCGGATCCTGGTCGATTTCCGGGTCGACGGGGTCGACGTGGCCGACCAGGCCGACGCGCACGTGATCGACACGCCGGCGACGCCCCGGCAGATCGAGATCGACGTGGCGGGGACGGCCCCGATCGAACGGGTCACCGTCCGAAAGAACACCGACGTCTGGCACGCGATCGACGGGACCGAGGATCCGGCGGCCGGCCTCGACGCCTATACGCTACAGGCGGTCCTCACCGACGACGCGCCGCTCATGGGCATGGACTGGGACGACGACCGGGGGACCGACGGCGACGTCTACACCCTGAGCGTCAGACAGGCCAGCGCCGACCGGTTCCACGGCCGGGCCTGGGTCGGCCCGATCTGGGTTGAACCGGCCTGATCGGGGACGACCGCTCGCACCGGCCGTTCGACATCGTATGGTCGGCAGTGACGGGAAGCGCCTGTCCTACCGTTCCTCGCGTGCCTCGTCGATTCGTTGCCGGTGTTCGACGGACAGGTCAGCTTCGCGGGCGGCCTGCAGCTGGGCGTTAACGAGACGGTTCTGCTGGGGTCCCCACCGTTCGGCCGGGTGGGTCCGGATGTAGCGTGCCCACCGCTTGACGGCCTGCAGGCGCTGCCCCCGGTTCCGGTCGTGTTTCTCGACCAGGCGATTACGTTCGTCGGAGTCGGTCATAGGCCTCTTCGACCTCGAGGGTCTCGACCCATCGTTCGAGCTCGGCCGTGCTAAGCGTTTCCTCGAAGAGTGTGAACAGGTGAAGGGCGTCCTCGAAATCCGTTTGGCTCCCCATCCACAGTTTGTAGGCGATTTGGAGCTCGAGCGGCCCGATCGGGAGTTCGGCTTTGCCGATCTCTGCCACAAGACGATCGGCAAGCGCTGCGCGATCGAACCGGTCAGTGACGAATTTGACCTCGAGATGCGGCACAATCTCACCATCCAGGGCCACCCAAATCGAGTCATCCAGCATCTCTGACATCCGTTCGAGTGGCATCGCGGGTCCCCATAGCCCGTCATCGGTGAGGCGAGCGGCCAGCCGGTCGATGGTCGATTCATCGATCCGGTCGAGCAAAACGTCGATGTCCTCGGTTGCGCGGGACCGACCGGTGAGTACGGCGATATACCCAGACACATACACGTGTTCGATACCGAGATCATCGAGAATTGTCGTAAACCGGATGGCGAGATCGTCGAGCTCGTTGGGGTCTCGATCAATGATCAGTCGGCCGTTTTCGAGGTCGATCCCGCCCATGGCTCACCTGCACGACCTCGGTAAATAAACCCATGTCGGGCGCAGGTCGGTCGAGGCGGCCAATTGTGCAGCTGGCCCCCTGAAGGTGTTCTGGGAGTCTCGCCATGCCGAGGGCCGACGACGGAAGGAGTCCCCGCACACTCATCGAAAACCCTGTCGTCATGGTCGGCGAGAGCGGTCCGGGTCGATAAGGGTGAGTACTGGGTGTACCTGTTCGGTCACCATTTCGGCCAGCGGTTCCCATCAACTGGTAACGGGTCCGGGACTTATGCCGTCATGGCCGCGGCCCCGGCCACCCCGAGCAGGTACAGCGGGACCGCCACGACGACGACCGCCCCGGCGGCGATAGCGAGCATGATCGGGACGAGGAGGAACAGCGACCCGCCGAGGGCCGTGAGCGGCGCCGCCGCGGCCAGCGCCGCCACGATCACGACGGCCGTCGCCCCGAACAGCTGGGTGCCGTTTCGACCGCTGGCGTCGACCCACCCCTGGGCCGTGACGATCGGCAGGAGCCCGGCGCCGAGCGGGAACGCCGTGTCGAAAACGCCCACCCCGGTGTGGCCCCCCGTGATGACGAACACCGCCACGGCGGCGACGACCCCGCCGAGGAGCAGTCGCGGGCCGGTGAGGTGCCGCCGGGCCGCCGGGACACCGACGGCGGTGCCAACGAGCAATAGCACGAGGCCCGCACCGGTCCCCGCGAGGAGGGACCCGGTGACGGCGAGGTGAACGTCGCCTTCCCAGAGTACCGAGCCGACCAGCAGGCCGGCCCCGCCGAGGGCGACGAGGGCGCCCAGCCGCGCCGGGTCGATCCGCGTCTCCGGGCCGAGGACCCGCCGGATCGCCGCGAGGCCGCCAACGAGCACACCACCGGGGACGATGACGAAGAAGCCCACGTTCCGGACGAGGACGCCGCCGAGCGCCTCGAGGATCGCGAGCCAGCCGACGAGCCCGGGAAGCGGGGTGCCCTCGGGGGCGAACACCACGAACGGTCCGTCCCGGCCGTCGGGCAGCGCCGTGGCGATCAGGCGGTCACCTTCGACCGTGCCGAAGCTACGGGCGACGGCCATTTCCGGCGGTGCGACGACGGTCACCCGATCGGCGCCGAGGTCGGTGTAGACGTACGCCCCGGGGTCGTCGCGGAAGTAGGTCAGCACGCGGGTGCCCAACGGCCCCGGTTTGACGACGTCCAGCGTCCGATAGCGGATGACGACCGCACCGTCGGCCACCGTGACGGTTTGGAGTTCGTGGTCGATACCGTCGCCGTAGCGGACGCCGAAGCTGCCGGCGGCGACCGACCGGGCCAGCGATCCGTTCGTCTCGAGCCGCCGGAGGACCGTTCGGTTGGTCGGGACGACTCGGACGGTCCAGCTCGCCGAGCCGTTCCGATGGGCGCGGATCGTGGCCTCGCTGTGCCGGACCTCCGTGTCGAGGCCGTGCTGGTTCGCCGACTGGATGAACCCCCGATCACACGGGGGACACCCGGACACCGGGGCGGGGCTCGCGGCGACGGGGATCACGAAGCCCGCCAGGACGAGCCACGCCGTGATCACGAGGGCGATCGACCTCGGCATGCTGTTTGCTACCTGTAGGTCGACCCGGTAAAACCGCCCGGTAACTCAATGATCGACTTGAGTCATCGGGGCCGATCGGTTCGGAGCACCTGACCGGAGGAGCCGGCCTCGGGTCATCCGTTGCCGGAGGGTCCTCGCCCGTGGTCGGTGACAGCCGGTCCCCTTCTCCTGTTCGACGACTAACTTATTCGGTCGACACGTACTGTCCGATCAAGGAATCGATCACGGCCGGCCGGATCGGGACGGTTTCCGCATCGGACTCGGCACGCCATTTTTCGTAGGTCTCGGTGGACTCGAACGCGTTGATATGTTGGCAAAACGCGGCCTCGACGCCTTCGGCGTCATCCCGGAGGATCCAGGCAACGACGGATTCGTCCGGTCCGAGGTCCGGAATCGTCCGTGCGATGCCGAAGGCGATCAATGCTCCCGCCGGGTCGACGTCGACCGACTCACCGGTGACGGTGAACGTCACCGGCCGGTCCGTGATGGGATCGATCGAACGGACGGTCAGGGGGTCCTGGGGTTCCAGCATCGCGGCGGTGAGGGCGTCCAGGACACACGGCGAGTACCGGACGCGATCGGTCAGGTGGACCGCGTGCCGCGTCGGCTGCTCCGTGTACATGTCCGCCGCATCGATCGTCCCGTCGCTCGCCGATAGCTCGTCGGCGAACATCGCGAACAGCTCGCTCACCGTCCGCGGCGCCGACGCAAGGTTGCCGACGGTCACGAGGTGGTCGGCGAAGGCCGTCGGAAGCTCGATGGGGTCATCGGGGGTCGATTCGGTAGCCATCGTGTGCGATGAAATGGGATGGGCCCCCATGTCGATTGCCCCCAATTGACTGGGGGGAATCATAGGGGACTGTATTTGCTTAATCAATTCGGTCAGCCGACTGATGAAATGCCACGCCGCCGAGCGGTAGTTATCGGTAACAACCCCGGGTGACCTGGACCCTGCCTCCGATCCGCCGGGGCCATGTATGTGACCGGGCCGGTCGCTGGTTCGTGAGTCGAGCGATCCCCGATCGGCGGTTTGGCGGGGGTTACGACCGGTCCGTCCCGTCGAGCGCCCCTTCCAGGTCCGCCTGGAGGTCGGCAACGGCCTCCAGGCCGACGCTCAATCGGACCAGGCTGTCGGTGACGCCCACCCGTCGGCGAACCCCCCGGGGCACCGAGGCGTGGGTCATCGTCGCGGGGTGTTCGATGAGGCTCTCGACGCCCCCCAGGCTTTCGGCGAGCGTGAATACCTCGGTGTTCGCGACGAAGGCTCGCGCGGTTTCCAGCGGGCCCTCGAGCTCGACGCTCAGCATCCCGCCGAAGTCGTCCATCTGGGTGGCGGCGAG
>CAYOLR010000184.1:0-5549 GCA_964404815.1 uncultured Halobacteriales archaeon | reverse complement strand
GGGGAGGACCTCGACGACGTCAAGGAGTACGTCCACGAGGTCATCGAGGAGTTCCGGGCCGGGAACCTCGACCTCGAGGACATCGCGATCCCGGGCGGTATCGGCAAGCGGCTCGACAACTACGACACCGACACCGCCCACGTGAGGGGGGCGAAGTACGCGAACCTCCTGCTGGGCACGAACTTCGCCCGTGGTTCGAAGCCCAAGCGGCTGTATTTGGAAAAGGTCCACCCCGAATTCTTCCGCGAGGTCGAGGCCCAACGCCCGGAGCTCGAGAACGATCCGATCTATCTGGAGTTCAAGCGGGACCCGGACGTGATCTGCTTCGAGTACGCCGACGAGATCCCAGCCGCCTTCGAGGTCGACCTGGACAAGATGCTCGACAAGACGCTGAAAGGGCCCATCGCCCGGGTGCTGGAGGCGCTTGACATCTCCTGGGAGGAGGTCAAATCCGGCCAGGAGCAGACCGGTCTCGAGTCCTATATGTGACTCAGAGCCGGGCCGTCAGTTCGGCGACGTCGTCCAGTTCATCGACCGCCAGGATCGTGTCGAACAGGGCCGCTCGTTCCCGAGCGTCGAGGTGCTCGCCAGTCATCTCGTCGAATTTCGCCCTGCGCTGTGATTCCGACATCGGGTTCTCCGGTTCACCGAGGGGGTAATCGACCGTTTCCTCGACCTCGTCGGTGTCCGTTTCCACGATTACTCGGGCGGCCCGGGGGTTCGGGTACTTCGCGTCCATCTCGTCCGTCCGTACCACCCGGACCCGATCGGCAAGTTCGGCAACGGGCCCCTCGGTCTGCGGCGGCAGGAACCCGTCTAAGGAAGCGT
The DNA here is from genome assembly GCA_964404815.1 of uncultured Halobacteriales archaeon. Classification (GTDB taxonomy): domain Archaea; phylum Halobacteriota; class Halobacteria; order Halobacteriales; family Hikarchaeaceae; genus CAYOLR01. The sequence continues at coordinate 4,721 of CAYOLR010000184.1, read as the reverse complement.
CCCCGGTGACGAAGGCGAGGCCCACACCGTAGGGAATGCTCATCTGGGCGTCGAGCAGGGTCGCAATCGATGTCGTGTCGTGATGGGCGGCCGACCGGTAGGTCTCGACCCGTATCCGCTCGATCGCGTCGGAATCGACGTCCCCACGGAGGGCGAGGCTGGCGTCGATCGGGCCGTGGATGTGCCGACAACAGGGGTAGGGTTTCCGGTAGGTGCGGGTGATTTCGAACGGGTCACCCAGTGACTCGAAGCCTGCGAGGTCCGCCCTGTCCGCGAACGCCCGGGCGAAGCCGTCCTCGCCCTCGATGATGGCCCTCGGGCCGTCGTAGCCGTTCCCGGCGAGTTGGGCGGCCATGACGCCGGCCATGGCCGCCCGCCCGGCGTGGAACCGTTTCGCCTCCGACCCGTCGGCGAGGAATTCGAAGAGGCCGCCCGCCTGCGTGCCGGCCAGGCCGAGGGCGTGAACCGTTTCTCGGACGTCGAGGTCGAGCAGATGTGCCGCGGCCGCCGCGGCGCCGAAACAGCCGCAGGTGGCTGTCCCGTGAAACCCCCGCTCACGATGGCTCGGTTGGACGGCGGCAGCGATCGTACAGATGGCCTCGTAGCCGGCGACGGTCGCCGTCAGGAGGGCCTCGCCAGGGGCCGCCCGGGCCTCCGCGACGGCGAGGGCCGCGGGGATGACCGTCACCCCGGGGTGGGCGGAGGCGTGCGGATGACCGTCGTCGGCGTCCAGGGCGTGGCCGTAGGTCCCGTTTGCGAGGGCGGCGAGGTGGGCGAGTTGGCCGCCGGCCGTTCCGATCACGGCTGCCGGACCATCGCCGCTGATCGCGCCGAGGTAATCCGTGATGAGCCGGCCGGCGGGGGCGTCGGTGCCGGCGACCATACACCCCACCGTGTCGACGAGAGCGTAGGATGCCTCCCTGGCGACGTCGGCGTCCAGGTCACCTGATGACAACGCGGCGGTGAACGACGCCAACTGGCGAGTCGCACCGGTCATACCGGATCGAGGCGGCGGGGTCGCAAAGCCTTTCGGAGTGGGTCAATCCACGAGCAGGTCGACGGCCACGGCCGATTCTTCGGTGACGATGACCGGGTTACACTCCAGTGTCGAGACGTCGAGGCGTTCGTAGGCCCGGGAGAGCCCGACGAGAAGCTCGATCAGGGCGTCCGTATCACCTGGGGGGAGTCCCCGGGGCCCATCGAGCAGCCGGTCGACCGGCGTTTCCTCGATCATTGCCCGCGCGACATCGGCGGTGATCGGCAGGGGGCGATGGGCGAACTGGTCGAAGAGCTCGACGAAGACCCCGCCGGGGCCGACCGTCATCACCGGCCCGAAGTCCGGATCATCAACGATCCCGGCGATCACCTCGATCCCGTCGGCCATCGCCTGGACCAGGACGGGGGCGTCCGTGGCCGAAGCGACGTCGGCATACGCCGTTCGGACGGCGGCCTCGTTCTCCAGATCGACGGCGACGCCACCGATATCGGACTTGTGCTCGACGGCCAGGGGATCCGCCTTGAGCGCCACGGGGTACCCCAGCGCCCCGGCGGCCGCGACGGCCTCGTCGGCCGACCCCACCACTCTCGACGGCGCGCTCTGGACTCCCGCGGATGCGAGGGCATCGGTGACGGCCGCCCAGCTATCGGGCAGCGGGTCCCGGTCGGTCAGGGTCACCGGATCGGGGGCGGGCTCGGCGGCGATGAACGCCCCACGGTCGGCGAGCCGTTGTAGTGACTCGACGGCGCGGACGGGGTCCTCGAACACGAGGATGCCCGCGTTCCGGAGCTCGGCGGCCGTCGACGCTCGCGGCGGACTCCCCGTGAACACCGTCGCGACCGGCAGGGCGTGGTCGGCCGCGACGTCGGCGAGGGTCGCCTTGCAATCCTCGATGGTCTCGTCCCCGGAGTTGCCGAACTGGATGAGCAGCGCGGAGACGGACGCGTCGCCGGCGATGGTTTCGATCGCGGCGGCGAACGAGTCGGGATTTCCTACGACGGTCATCGTCGCGTCGACCGGGTTCGTGGCCGACCCGTACGCCGGGACGGCCCCTTGCAGCGTCTCCACGGTCTCGTCCCCGAAATCGGCGAGGGGCAACCCGACACGGTCGGCGGTATCGCTGATCAGGACGGCGGCCCCGCCCGAGACGCTGACCACGCCGAGCCCCCGGTCATCGCCGTTGACGGGGTAGGCTGCCGGATCGACCGTCGAGAAGGCCGTGACCGCGTCGACGAACCCGTCGACGCTCCTGACCCGGGTGATCCCGGCCTGTTCGAACACGGCGTCGTAGACCTCGTCGGCCGTCGCGATGCTGCCGGTGTGGGATTCGGCCGCCTCGCGCCCGCGGGCCGAGGCGCCCACCCGCATGGCGACGATCGCCGTCCCATTATCGGCGGCCCGGCGGCCGATGGGCAGCAGCCGTTGCCCATCCGAGAGGCCCTCGAGGTAGGTGACGATCACGTCGGTGTGTGGATCGTCGACGAGGTAATCGATGACCTCGATCGACCCGAGGTCCGCCTCGTTTCCGGTCGACAGCCACTTGCTGGTCCCGATGCCGCGGTTCTGCGTGAGTTGGAACAGGGCGCCGCCGAAGGCCCCGCTCTGGGTGACGAAACTCACCCCGCCGGGGATGAGGTCGTCGCGCCTGAGCATCGACGAGAACGAGGCGGTCACGCCGGCGTGCAGATCGAGCACGCCCTGGGCGTTCGGCCCGACCAACCGGACGCCGGCCTCGCGTGCGGTCTCGCGGAGGTCGGACTGCCGGTCGTCGTCGCCGGCCTCCGCGAAGCCCGAGGCGATCACGAGCGCGAACGGGACATCGGCCTCGCCACACTCCCTGACCACCGACGGGGCGACCCCCGCCGGGACCAGTACCATCGCGAGGTCGACGTCGGCGGGGACGTCGACGATGCTGTCGTAGCACGGATAGCCGTCGATAGCGTCGCGTGCCGGGTTCACGAGATAGAGGTCCCCGGGATAACCGTGTTTCTCCAGGTAGCCCAACGGACGTCCGGCGAGCTTCTCCGGGTCGGCGGAGGCGCCGACGAGCGCGATCGCGTCCGGGGCGAACAGTCGGTCGAACTTCATGGCAAGCCGTACTTTTTGAGCTGGTCGGCAATGGCGTTCCGTTGGACCTCGACGGTGCCGCCGGCGATCTTCCACCCCCGCACCCACCGGTAGAGGTAGTTGATCGGGTGGTCCCGCATGTACCCCGTGGCCCCGTGGATCTGGAGGGCCTCGTCGACGGCGGTCAGTCCGGCCTCGTTGGCGACTACTTTGGCCATGGACGTCTCCAGCCGTGATGGCGCCCCGTCGCGCGCGTTGGCCGCGGCACGGTAGATCATGAGCCGGGCGGCGTCCAGCTGCATCGCCATGTCGGCGAACTTCCATTCGATGCCCTGGAAGTCGGCGACGGGTTGGTCGAACTGCTCGCGTTGTTTTGCGTGGGCCATCGTCTTGTCGAACGCGTTCAGGCCGCAGGCCACGCACATCATCGCGTTGTGGCATCGCTCGACGTTGAATTCCGAGAGCAGCTCCTTGAACGCCGCCTTGCCTTCGGCGAGAACGTGCTCTTCCGGGACCGAACAGCCGTCGAGGTAGACGTCGAATTGGTGGTGGCCGGCCATGTTGATGTAACCCTCGCCGAGTGAGAGGCCGTCGGCGTCGGTATCCACCACGACGGCGCCGATGTTGCCGTCCGGAAACCGGGCGTAGACCAACAGTGCGTCGGCGACGTCGGCTTTCGACACCCAGGCTTTCCGGCCGTCCAGGACGATCCGGTCCCCGTCACGGCGGGCAGTCGTACCCATGTTGCCGGCGTCGGACCCCGCCTCCGGCTCGGAGATGGCGATCGTCATGACGGTCTCCCCGCTGGGGACGCCCGGGAGGTATCGCTCCTTGAGGTAGTCGCTCCCAAGTGCGGCGATCACCCGGGGCGGCCCCATCGAGGACCGCGAGAGGACGTGGGCCGTGTCCGGGCACACCCGGCCGACCGCCTCCTGGGCGAGCAGCACCTCAAGCGGCGAATAGCCGCCGCCCCCGTACTCTTCCGGGAGGGCGATCCCTAGCAGGCCGTGGTCTGCGAGGGTCGCCTGATTGTCCGTCGGGAAGGTCCCCTCCCAGGTGAAGGCGGCGTCGGCGAACTCCTCGGCGGCGAGAGTAGCCGCCGTCTCCTTCAGCAGTCGTTGTTCCTCGGTCAGTCGGAACTCCATTGTCGGTGGGGCGCAAGCCGCCCGCTTGAAGCTTCCGCGACCCCCGGGTCCATTGGGCCGACACCGGGGTGATTTATGGATTCGGAAAAATAATTTAGGTTGATGAAAATCATGGCGTGGAAATGCGTAACCATTAACCCCGATCACCCCATGTTTCTGTATACATAGATTATGGCCACCCTAAAAATCGAGAACCTTCACGCAGAGGTCGCCGAGGAGGGCGAAACGATCCTCCGCGGCGTCGACCTCGAAGTGTCGTCCAACGAGATCCATGCCCTCATGGGTCCGAACGGGAGCGGGAAGTCGACGATGGCGAAGATCATCGCCGGCCACCCGGCCTACGATGTCACCGAGGGCAGCGTCCTCCTGACGATCGAGGACGGCGACTTCGCCGACGTCGATCGCCCGATTCCCGAGGACAAACGGACCTGGGAGCTCCTCGACCTCGAGCCGAACGAGCGCGCGGCCCTCGGCATCTATCTCGGGTTCCAGTACCCCGCCGAGATCGAGGG
>CAYOLR010000183.1:1317-5609 GCA_964404815.1 uncultured Halobacteriales archaeon | reverse complement strand
TAGCAGCCCCGCCTGCTGGGTGAACCCGAACCCGGCCGCGTATTTCGGGATTAGATGGATGAACGCCCCGCCGAGGATCGCCCCAATGGATAGCGAGACGAGTGACGTCGCTGATTGTTTGCGCGAACGGCAAATCTACGTCAAACCTCTCGGGGACGAACGGCTCGGCACAGGATATATGCGGATGACGACGGCGAGTCCGGACGAGAACCAACGGGTCGTCGCGGCCCTCGAAGAAATACTATAAAGGTTGGTCCGCTTCCCACCGCCTGGGAAGGACAGTCCCACTATTTCAGCTCCGAGTCCCCAGCTATACATGTATGACACTAGCGGACCTCATGCGCGAGGAGGTCGTCACCGTCAGCCCCGATGTCCCGGTCAACGAAGTCGCGACACAGCTTCGCGAGGAAGACGTCGGGAGCGCGGTCGTCGTCGAGGACGGCAAACCGATCGGCATCGTCACGGACAGGGATATCTCGGTCCGGATCGCCGCGGACAACCTCAATCCAACCCAAATGACGGCGGGCGATGTTATGACCGCAGACCCGACGACCATGGACGTCGACACCGGCGTGCTGGAACTCTCCAACGCGATGTGCGATGCCGGCGTCCGGCGGATGCCCGTCGTCGATGGCGGCGAACTCGCCGGGATCATCACACTCGATGATCTGACCGTGCTCCTCGCCAGCGAGTTGAACAACCTCGCCGGCGTCGTGCAGGCCGAATCACCGCCCTACTGAGGGCGGACCCGACCTCAATATGGCAGTTATCGCTTTCGACTTCGATGGCACGCTCTCTCGAACGGACATGAGCCTCCTGTTGGGCCAGGAGAAGGACGTCGCCCACGAGGTTCGGGGCCTCGTCGAGCAGGGCCTCGCCGGAGAAATCGACCCGGCCACCAGCCTCCGCCAACGAGTCGATTTCCTCGCTGGCCTGTCGGTTGACCGGGTAACCGACGCCTTCGACCGGATCCGATTACGAGCCGGAGCGGCGGACCTCTTGGCGGACCTCCGGGCCGCGGATCACCACGTCGCGATCATTACTGCGAGTTTCGAGCGCGGCATCGATGCCGCCCTTGACGCCGAGTCGGTCGCCGTCGACTCGGTCGTCGCCAACCGTCTCGTCGTCGAAAACGAGGCACTCACGGGCGAAGTCGAAGGGCCTCTGGTCGTTGACGGAAAGGCCGAAGCCCTCGAACGGTTGGCCGTTTCGCAGGGTCTCGACCTGGGGCGCACCATTGCGGTCGGCAACGGCGTAACGGATCTCCCGATGTTGAAACTGGCCGGCACGGCTATCGGGTTCGACCCGACGCCCGTCGTCGAACCGTACTGCGATGAGGTGACCCACTCGATTCGCAAGCTTCGGCTGTATTTCGATCAACACGGGTTTTCCTGAATCGCTTCGTGATTACCACGCCATGGGAACGAGTGGCCCGCTTTATTCACCTCCTCACCCTTTGTTAATCCGTGAATGGTTCCGAACGCCAAAAGCTGGGGACGCCGGAGGGATCGTAACGATGCTTCTTGATGAGGCCCGGAGCGCCCTCGACACGGGACCGGTCTGTAATCACTGCCTCGGCCGTTGCTTTCGGGATCGCGGAACCGACCTCTCGAACGAGGATCGCGGTCACGCCCTCCGGGTCTCGGTCGCGCTGGCGGACGACGAGCCGATAACGCCCGTCGAGCCGGCCGACTGTTGGGTCTGTGAAGGGCTCGTGCCGGATTACGACGTCTGGGCCGACCGCGTCGAGGAAGCGCTGTCCGAACTCGCCTTCGAAACCTTCCTTCTCGGCACCCACGTGCCGGACGAGATCGAGGCCAACGAAACCGACATCCGCGAACAGGCTGGGCTGGACGCAACCGCCGGCGAACCGCTGCGGGCCGAGTGCAACCGCGAGGTGGGCAAGCGACTCGAAGCGCGCTTGCCAGCGATCGTGGACCACGATTACCCGGACGTCGTCGCCATCCAGGACCTCGACGACGCCGATGTCGACTTGCAACTCAATCCCGCCTACCTTTTCGGGCGGTATCGAAAGCTGGAACCTGGGCTGGCCCAGCGTATCCGTGTCTGTCGGGTATGTAACGGACGGGGAACCGAGTGGCGTGAAGGCGAGGCTCAGCCGTGTGAGCACTGTGGCGGCAGCGGCTACGACACCAAGGAAAGCATCGAATGGTATGTCACGGAAGCCATCCAGGCGACGATGGACGGCAGCGACACGGTTTTCAACGCGGCCGGCCGGGAGGATCAGGATGTCCTCGTCCGTGGAGAAGGGCGGCCATTCGTCGTCGAGATCAAGAAACCCCGGACACGCCCGGCCGACCTCTCCGCAATCAAAGATGACGTTAGAGCCACCAGTGACGGGGCGATCGAGGTCGAAGGGCTTTCCCCGGCCTCTCGGGACCTCGTGGCCCATTTGACCCAGACGACGATCGCCGAAACCTACCGGCTCGAACTGACCTTTGGGACAAGGGTTGACCAGGCGTCCTTTGAGGCGGCGCTCGATTCCCTGGACTCCGCGAGTGTTCGCCAACGGATCGAACACGATGGCCGTGTTTCTGAGCAGATTCGGTCAGTCGACGGGCTTCGCGGCGAATTGCAGTCGGAGACCACAGCGACCGTCGAGATTTATTCCACGGACGGGCTGGATCTGGAAGCGCTCATGGTCGGCGACGCCGACCGGAGCGACCCCAACCTGGCAAGCCTGCTGGAAACCGCCGTCACAGTCGACTCAATCGCCGTCATCGACGTGGAGGGAGAAGAAGAACCGATCGAGGATACGGCACTCATAGAGGGATCCTCGGAGTAGCGGTCGATGGGGATTTCCGACCTCCGCGACCTCGCCGTCATCCTACCATTCGGATACGACGAACTCAACGGTGCGAGCGCGGCCGTCGACGCATTCAACTGGCTCCATCGCTACCTGTCGATCATCGTCCAATACACGGACCGATCCGTGTACACCACCGAAGACGGGACGGAAGTCCCGAACCTCATCGGTCTCGTCCAAGGGTTACCGAAGTTTTTCGACCATGGTCTCCTCCCGGTGTTCGTCTTCGAAGGGAAGGCGATCGCGCTAAAGGAACCCGAGCTGGCTGCGCGCCTGGAGCGCCGGCTGGCAGCCGAGGAACTTGCCGAAGAGGCCGAGGCCGCCGGAGATGAAATCGAAGCCGCTAGACTTCGCTCCCAGGCCCAGCGGATTATCCCGGCAATCGAGCAAACGACCCGTGAGTTGATTGACCGACTGGACATCCCATACCTCGACGCACCCACCGAAGCCGAAGCGCAGGCCTCCCACATGGCCAGGATCGGGGCCGTGGATTACGTTGTGTCCGATGACTACGACTGTCTGCTCTATGGCGCCCCGCTCACCGTTCGGCAGTTCACCTCCAAGGGCGAGCCCGAGTGCATGGACTTCGAGGCGACGCTCGAGGCCCACGAGATCAATCACGAGCAGCTGGTGGCCATCGCCATCCTGTGTGGAACCGATTACAACGAAGGGATCCACGGTGTGGGGCCAAAAACGGCCCTCAGCGACATCAAGAAGTTCGACACCCTTTCGGCCGTTCTCGACCACCGCGGGGCGGAGATCCCACACGCCGAGCGGATCGGAGAGCTCTTCCTGAACCCCGACGTCACCGATCGCGACGAAATCGACCGCTCGATCGAACCAGATCTCGACGGTGCCTGGGACTATGTGACCGAGAAGTGCCAAATCCCCGACGGCGAGATCGATACAAGCTTCGACCGGCTACGGAATAGTATTGACTAGTTAGGCCTCGCTTTGGTTCGGACCACTTACGGCCGCTTCCCGACGGGATAGATGCTCAGGGGGCGACGGTCTACTGACACGCCAAGGAGGTCCCTCACCCGCTCGTCATCGAAAGCACCGACCGATACGGTCGCGAACCCGAGTGCCTCCGCCTGAAGATACAGGTTCTCCCCGACGTGCCCAGCTTCCATCGGAACGTACCGCCGCCTACCTCGCTCACCGTAGCGTTGAGTGGTACGTTCGTCGACCGCACAGACCACAATATCGATCGCCGCCGCTCCAACCCATTCCTGATCGAGCGCGGCCCCACGGAGGTCCGATTGGTAATCCCCCGCTCGAATTCGGTCCACTCTGTGCTCATCCGGGACGTACTGGTAGATCCCGTTCTCCATCCCCTGGACACCGGGATCGCCGACGATCATGTAGACCTCGATCGGATAGGTCCCCCCGGCACTCGGCGCGGCCCGGAAGCCCGACCCGGGCTCGGTGATCCCTTGAGCCGCCCAGAGGAGCTGGCCGACGT
>CAYOLR010000183.1:0-1307 GCA_964404815.1 uncultured Halobacteriales archaeon | reverse complement strand
AACGGTTCCTCACTGTATTCACGCCGGGAGCGACGGGCCGCGACGGCAGCCTCGACCGACGTCGTTCCCTCCAGCTTCGGCTCTGGCAGGGTGACCCGACGGTCGGCCCCGTCCGATACCCGCCTGGTGTCAGTCGTGATGAACCAACCCACGACGGCCGAGAGCACCGCCAGGACCGTTGTTACCACGATCGTCCGCCGAGTTCGGGAGCCGAGTGGCATTGTAAAGACCTCATTAGGGTGTCAGTTCGTGAGTTACCAGCCCGCCGGGCTGTCCTCCCCCGATACCGGTTGGCACTACGGACAGTGAGCCAATGCGGGGCCCGGTTGTTCCCAGCAATTGAGAACAGCCGGCGCAACTAATGCATTCCTTTTCGAGTGGTTGATATCGACTGGATCAATGCCCTCCTGTCCACACTGTGGCGCGTTCGTCTCCCCGGAGTTCGTCCGGGTATTCAGCAATATTCAAGGCCACCTCCCCCGGGTGTCTCTACTGTACGCCCGCCGTCGAACTCAGAAACGGCGGGTCGGGGGGTGAGACCATGGCCGGGTCCGCATCGGTGCCCGGCCATTGCCCCTGGTGTGAGCGCCCTCTCACCATACATGTTCTGCTCATCCCGTACCAGCGAGGTGACCAATCCCCGGCCTTCGCAGAATGTATCGGCTGTCATGATGTCGTCCATCCAAGCTGACTGCGAGGACGGACTCCTCCGTCGGATCAGTACTCGATACCGAGGGCATCGGCCTGTTCGTGATAGCGGTCACGAATCGTGACTGCAGAGACGTCGGCGGCCTCGGCGATGACTTGCTGGGTAACCGGTTCGCCGGTCACCTGACCGGCCAGATACACGGCGGCGGCTGCGTACCCCTTCGGCGATTTTCCGCTCGTCAGGCTCCGTTCGGCAGTTTCGCGAATGATCTCGACGGCCTTCCGTTCGACCTGATCGCTCAACCCGAGTTCAGAGGCCAGCTGCGGGACGAACTGGGCCGGGTCGGTCGGCGCCAACCCGAGCTCGAGTTCGCGGGCCAGGGTCCGATAGGTGCGGGCGATCTCCTTGCGATCCACCCGTGAGGCGTCAGCGATGGCGTCGAGGGACCGGGGGATCCCCTCGCGACGGCAGGCCGCATAGAGCGCGCTGCTCGCCACGCCCTCGATGCTTCGTCCCGGGAGGAGATCCTCCTCCGAGGCACGCCTGAAGATGACGGCGGCCTCCTCCCTGGTGCTCGCGGGAATATCCAACGAGCTGGCCATCCGCTCGATCTCGCCGAGGGCGTATCGGAGGCTTCGCTCCTTCCCCCGGGCTCGAA
>CAYOLR010000182.1:0-5764 GCA_964404815.1 uncultured Halobacteriales archaeon | reverse complement strand
CTGGTCTACGCCCTGCTCAACTTCCTCATGAGCATTGCGATTTCGAAATTCACGGTTGAACGAGGTGGCGTAATATGACGCCGATCGGCTGGCTGGGACTGGCGTTCGTCATCGGCGGGGTCTTCTTCACGACCGTCGCCGCGATCGGCGTCATCCGCTTGCCGGACCTCTATACACGTGCCCACGCCACCTCGACGGCCGACACCCTCGGGACCGTCCTGACGCTCGTGGGGGTGGCGATCGTCGCGACCGAGAACGTCCCCCGGCTCAAGCTGATCCTGCTGGTGGTGTTTATGTTCGTCACGAACCCAACGGCGGCCCACGCCATCACACGTGCGGCCTACGATCAGGGGATTGAACCCTGGACGCGGGAGGGGGACGACGGATGATTTCGTTGGTCGAGGCGGTCCTGCTGATCCTCATCCTCGGCACCGCGATGGCGACTATGCTGCTCCGGGACGTCCTGGCGGCCATCATCGCGTTCGCCACGTACAGCCTGACCATGGCGGTGCTCTGGCTCATGCTGCGGGCCCCAGACGTGGCGCTCACCGAGGCGGCCATCGGTGCCGGCGTCACCACGATCCTGTTCCTCGTCGCCATCTCGAAGACCCTCCGGCCGTCGACGGACCACATCCTCCGCCGGGTGAATCCAATGATCATCGGCGTGGTGGTGGTCTTCGCGGCGGTGATGCTCCTGACGATCCCGTCGATCCCCGCCATCGGGGACCCCGGCGCCCCCGCCGTGAGCAACGACGCCGTCTCCCAGTACTACATCGACAACGCCTACAAGGAGACCGGCGTCGAGAACGCCGTCACGGCCGTCCTGGCGGCCTACCGTGGGTTCGACACGTTCGGTGAGGCGGTCGTGGTCTTCACCGCCGGGATCGCGGTCCTCGTCATCCTCAGGGAGGCGTCGTTCACGTGAGCGACCAACGCCGCCTTCGGCCGTACGTCGAGAGCAACGTCATCATGACGACCGTCCGGATCCTCTCGCCGTTCGTACTCACCTACGGGCTCTTCGTCATGTTCCACGGTGCGGAGTCCTCCGGCGGGGGTTTCCAGGGCGGCACCATCGTCGCGGCCATGCTGATCATGCTCGCCTTCGCTTACGGGATGGAACCCACCCGGCAGTGGCTGTCGAACCGGGTGATGGTCCTGCTCATGGGGGGCGGCGTCCTGACGTTCGCCGGCGTCGGCCTGGGTGCGATGGTCCTCGGGGGATCGTTCCTCGAGTACCTCGAGTACGGGGGCCTGACCGCCTCCAAATACGGGATCGAACTCGTCGAGCTGAGCATCGGCGGGGTCGTCTCGGCCGTCATCACGGGACTGTTCTTCGCGATCGTCCACGGCTTCGAGTTCAAGCGGGGTGACGGGGAGTGATCGACCTCCTCCTCACGCGGTATCACTACATCGCCGCGATCCTCCTGCTGGCCATCGGGCTCTACATGCTGATCGCGATCAAGAACCTCGTCGCGAAGGTCATCGGGCTCAACATCTTCCAGACGGGCATCTTCCTCTTCTTCATCACGACCGGCATGGTGGCCGGCGGCTCGCCGCCACTCCTCGGCCCCCACGCCGAGGGCCCGTTCGTCAGCCCGCTCCCCCACGTCCTGATCCTCACCGCCATCGTCGTCGGGGTGAGCCTGACGGCGGTCGCGCTCACGCTGATCGTCCGGATCTACGCCGAGTACGGGTCGCTCCGCGAGGACGTCATCAGGGAGGTGCGAACCAATGAGTGACCTCCTGCCGCTCGCGATCGTCCTTCCCATCGTGGTGTCGGCCGCCTCGGTCATCGTGGGCCGCCTCCGGGAAGGGGTGAACTGGTACCTGGCGGTCCTCGGGACGGGAATCCAGGTGCTCCTCGCCGCGGGGATTGCCGGCCAGGTCTACGGCGGTGGCCGGATCACCCACCAATTGGCCGGGTTCCCCCCGCCACGAGGGATCGAGCTGGTCGCCGACGGACTCTCCGCGGCCGTGTTCGCCCTCGTGGCAGCCACCGCCTTCGTGGTCCTGGCGTATACCCGCGGTGGCGAATCACACCGAAACGCGTTCTACTCGGGCTACCTCCTCCTGGCGGGCGGCCTGGCCGGCGTCACCCTCACGGGCGACCTGTTCAACATGTATGTCTTCCTGGAGATCACCGGCCTGGCCGCCTATGCCCTCGTCGCGAGCGCCGACACCGGCCGGTCGGCCCTCGCCGGGCTCCGCTACCTGCTCATCGGGACCATCGGTGCCTCGCTGTTCCTCCTTGGCGTCGGTTATGCCTTCGTGGCCACCGGCACGCTCAATATGGCCGACCTCTCCGGCGAGCTCGCTGCGGCGGGATACGCCTCGCGGCTCGTCCTCGCGTCGTTCGGGCTGATCGTCGTCGGCCTCGCGATAAAGACCGCGCTCTTCCCCGTCCATACCTGGCAACCCGAAGCCTACGCGAGCGCGCCCGATAGCGTGAGCACGCTCATCTCCGCCCTCGTCTCGACGGTCTCGGCGTACGCCATCGCTCGCGTGCTCTTTTCGGTGTATACGATCGAGTTCTTCCGGGCCATACCGCTCGCGAACGACGTCCTCGTGTACGCCGCCGCCGTGAGCATCGTCGCGGGGAGCGTGCTGGCCGTCCTCCAGTCGGAGATCAAACGGATGCTCGCCTACTCGTCGGTGTCGCAGTTCGGGCTGGTCGTCGCGGCGTTCGCGTTGATGAACCAGACGGCCTTCGCCGGTGGGACGATCCACCTCGTCGGCCACGCCGTGATCAAGGGTGGGCTGTTCGCGGCTGCCGGGGTCATCGCGACGCTGACCGGCGCCCGGACGGTCGACGAATATGCCGACCTCGCCGCCGAGGCACCGATCGCGAGCGGTGTCTTCGCCGTCTTGGGGTTCGCCCTCGTTGGTGTCCCGCCGGCCGTCGGCTTCGTCGGCAAATGGTACATCGCGCTCGGAGCCGTCCAGGAGGGGGTCTGGATCGTCGCCGCCGTCATCCTCCTGAGCACCCTTCTGACGTTGGCCTATTTCGCCCGCGTGATCGAGCGGATGTACTTCGGGACGGGTCACGCTACGGGCGAGGCCGCCGTCGCTGACGGCGGGATGCCGACCGATCGCAGCAAGCTCGCCGTCGCCGTCGGGGCGGCCGTGCTCGCCGTCGGGATGGGGCTCCTCGCGACGGAGTTCGTCTCGCTGCTGCAACCGACCATCGACTTGCTCTTTAACTTATGACCGAGGTCGCCTCACTCCTCCCGTTGGCGGCCGTCCTGGTCTCGGCCGTCGGGATCCTCGGCATCCTGGCCTCGCACCGACACCCCGACCTTCGGGAGACCTGGACGATCATCGCGGCGGTGGCGAAGTTCGGCATCGTCGCCAGCATGCTCCCCGGCGTCCTCGGGGGTACGGTCTACGTCACCGAGCTCGGAACGATCGTCGCCGGCGTCCGGTTCGCCCTCGCGGCCGACGGCCTCGGCATCCTCTTCGCGGTGCTGGCGAGCGGCCTGTGGATCATCACCAGCCTGTTCAGTATCGGGTACATGCGCGGCCTGTCCGAACACGCCCAAACCCGGTATTTCGCCGCGTTCGCGGCGAGCCTGAGCGCGACGATGGGCATCGCCTTCGCGTCGAACCTCGTCACGCTGTTCGTGTTCTACGAGCTGTTGACGGTCGCCACCTATCCGCTGGTCGCCCACAGCGAGACGGATGAGGCCCGACGGGCCGGCCGGAAGTACCTCGCCTACACTTTCTCCGGCGGGGTCGCGGTCCTCACCGGTGCCATCATCGTGCAATGGATCGCGGGGACGACGGCCTTCACACCTGGCGGCCTGTCGGCGCTGGCCGCGACCGATCCCATGATCGCCCGCCTCGTCTTCGCACTGCTCATCGCCGGATTCGGCGTCAAGGCGGCGGTCATGCCGCTGCATTCGTGGCTGCCGGACGCCATGGTGGCCCCCACCCCCGTTTCGGGGCTGCTCCACGCCGTGGCCGTCGTCAAGAGCGGGGTGTTCGGGATCGCCCGTGTCGTCCTCGACGTCTACGGGCCGGGAACCATGCACGAACTCGGGATGGGAATCCTCCTCGCGTCGGTCGCAGCGTTCACCCTCCTTGTGGCCAGCCTGATCGCCCTCCGCAAGGACAACCTCAAGCGCCGGTTGGCGTACTCGACCATCAGCCAACTCTCCTATATCGTCCTGGGCCTCGGGATCGGGACGCCGGCGGCGCTCGTCGGTGGCCTCCTGCATATCCCCGCCCACGCCTTCATGAAGCTCACCCTCTTTTTCTGTGCCGGGGCCATCCACGTCGAGACCCATACGGACGACATCAGTGCCATGGCCGGGATCGGCAAGCGCATGCCGGTCACGATGGGGGCCTTCGCCGTGGCTAGCGCGGGGATGGCCGGGATCCCGCTCCTCGCTGGGTTCGTCAGCAAGTGGTACCTGTTGATCGGCAGCGTCTCCGCCGGTGGCGTGGTCTTCGCGGTCGCGCTGCTCGTCTCCGGCCTCCTCAACATCGGCTATTTCTGGCCCGTGGTCTATACGGCGTTCTTCGAGACGCCCGACGACCACGACGAGAAACCCGTGATCGACGGACTGTTCGGCGGCGGGCAGTCGGTCCGTGCCGACGGTGGCGATCACGGCGGCCCGGCGGGCGGCTGGGGGCGTCGCAACTGGCGGGGTGACGAGACGACCTGGTTCATGCTGGGGCCGATCCTCGCTGCCATGGTCGGTGCCGTCGTTCTGGGTGTGGTACCGTACCAGGCGTGGTTCCTCCGCCTCGTCGAGTTCATCGTGGGGGGTCTGTGACCATGGTCGACCTCACGCTCGTCCCGCCAGTCGTCGTGGTGCTGGCCGTCGCCGTCCTCGTTGCCCGCCTCCCCCGGTCGCTCGGCCATGCGCTCGGCGCGCTCGCCGCGGCCGTCGTGGTCCCCTGGTCGTTGCTCGCCCCCGCCGGCCCCCATCTGGCCGTCCAGTTCCTCGGCTTCGACGCGGTCCTGTTCAACGTCGACGGTTTCTCGCGGCTGATGGGGGTCATCTTCGGCCTCATCGGGGCGGGGGCCGTCGTCTATTCGTACTACACCGGGGCCGACCGGGTCCAGTCCGCCTACGCCCTCGCTTACGTGGGGACGAGCATCGGCGCGGTCTACGGGGGCGACTGGCTCACCCTCGTGTTCTTCTGGGAGCTCATGGCGGTCTCCAGCACGCTCCTCGTCTGGCATTACGGGGGGCGGGCGGTCCGGACGGGGTTCCGGTACGCCATCGCCCATGGGGTCGGCGGCAGCCTGCTCATGGCGGCGGCGATCTGGCACTACGTCGCGGTCGGCACCTTCCTGTTCGATGGGGGCATGGCCCCCGGCCCCGCTTCCCTCCTGGCGGCGCTCGGGATCGGCGTCAACGTGGCCTTCATCGGCCTGCACACCTGGCTCCCTGATACCTACCCGAGTCCCCATGTGGCGGCGAGCGTCTTCCTCTCGGTCTACTCGACCAAGACCGGCGTTTACGCCATGGCCCGGGCCTTCCCCGAGGGGCAGCTGTGGATCGCCTATATGGGCGGGGCGATGGCCGTCTTCGGGGCCTTCGTGGCCCTCCTCCAGAACGACATGCGGCGGCTGCTCTCCTACCACATCCAGTCACAGGTCGGGTACATGGTCGCCGGCGTCGGGATCGGGACGGCGCTCGCCACGGCGGGGGGCATGGCCCACGTCTACAACCACATCCTCTACAAGAGCCTCCTGTTCATGACGGCGGGCGTGATCATCTACCGGACCGGCCACGAGGACCTCAAGCAGCTC
>CAYOLR010000181.1:0-5774 GCA_964404815.1 uncultured Halobacteriales archaeon | reverse complement strand
CGGGTCGATGGCCGGCCAGCCGAGCCCGACGAAGAGGGCGATCGCGGCGACCAGGGTGAGGAACATGGCCTCCTGGAGGCGGGCGGCCGGCTCGATCCCGGCGAGGTTCACGAGGAAGAAGCCGGTCACGACGACGAGCCCGGCGATCCGGGCGTCCACGTCGACCAGCGCCGTGAGGTATTCGCCGAAGCTGAGGCCGTAGAGCGGGAGCCCGCCGCCGAGCACGCTGACGGCCATGCCCCAGGTCGCCAGAAAGGCGGCGCGGGGCGACCACAGCCGGCTCGGGTACCGGTAGTTCCCGCCCGTGGTGGGATAGAGCGCTCCGAGGACCGCCGTCGGGAACGTCACGTCCGGCGGAACGGAGAGCATCATGCTGGCCACCTACGCCGCCCGGGAGCGGGCGCGGGACGCGGGGATCGAGGCTCCGACGATGGTGTTCGCCGAGACGGCGCACCCGGCCTGGTCGAAGGCGGCGCATTACTTCGATCTCGAGCCGCTGATGACCGACACCCGGGCGGACTGGCGGGCCGATCCGGGGGCGATCGAGGCCGCCATCGATGACCGAACGGCGCTCGTGGTGGCGTCGGCGCCGTCGTATCCCCACGGCGTGATCGACCCGGTCGAGGCCGTCGCGGGCGTCGCGGACGACGCGGGCGTGCCGTGCCACGTCGACGCGTGCATCGGCGGATTCGTCCTCCCGTTCCTCGAGGAGCTCGGTCACGATCTCCCGCGGTGGGATTTCCGGGCCGACGGGGTCGCCTCGATCTCGGTCGACCCGCACAAGTACGGCTACACGGCCAAGGGCGTCTCGACGCTGCTCTATCGGGATAAGGGCCTGCGGCGGCCGCAGTACTACGCCTACGACGGCTGGCCGGGTGGGATTTACGTCGCGCCGAACATGCAGGGGACGCGACCAGCCGGCCCGATCGCCACGGCCTGGGCCGTCATGCAGTTCATCGGACGGGACGGCTATCACGAGCTGGTCTCGGCGGCGATGGACGCCCGGGAGACGATCGCCGACACGGTCGCCGAGATGCCCGAACTGTCGGTCGTCAGCGACCCCGATATGACGCTGCTCGCGATCGAGGGGGTGGGGAACGTCAATGCCTGGACCGTCCAACGGGAGCTCTCGGATCGGGGGTGGGAGCTGGAACGCCAGCAGCGGCCGAAGAGCATGCACCTCTCGGTGATGGCCCAGCACGCGCCGGTCGTCGACGAGTTCTTGGACGATCTCGGGGCTTCAGTTGCGGTGGCCAAGGATAGCGAGACGGAGGAGGCCACCGCGCCGATGTACGGGTTGAGCGGAACGGTCGAGGCCGGCGACGACGTGACCGAGGCGCTCGTCGACCTATTGAACGAAGTCTTCGTGAATTGACCGTCGCGCGGCTCGCTCGGGCCTACTCGGCCCCGCGGTCCACGAGACGATAGCGGTCATTCTCCGTGTCATCGGCCGCGAGCATGCCATTGGCGACGAGTTCGTCGCAGCGTCGTCGGACCGCCGACCGCGAGACCTCGACGCCCTTCATTTCCAGATGGCCGTGGATCGTGGCCGCGTCGGCGGCCTTTCCCGGCGCCTGCTCGAGGATGCTCGCGATCTCGTCCCGTGACGGTCCGTCGGTTTGTTCGACCATGCCCATGGCAACCGGGCTCCGGGGCTTAGTGGTTTGGTCGGTCTGGCTTCGGGGGGCGCCGATCCCGGTTCGGGAGACACCGTCGTTCAGAAGTCCGGTCGACGTTCGTCCGGGCCGCTTCCGAGGGCGATCAAGTGAAGGACGCTGCCGATGGCGACCGCGAGGAGGCTCCCGCCGACGAGCAGGTTCAGCCCGGCAACGGGTAACGGGGCGGCGAGGAGGATGATCAGTCCGCCGACCAGGCCGACGAAGGTCAACACGTAGGGCAGCCCCAGGACCATTGCGTGTCAACGATCGGGCGCCGGCCCCATGAGTCCGGTTGCCGGGGGCGGATTCGCTGATACCGCAGCGCCCGTCGCTCAGATCTGGTCCAGTCGGGTCTGTTCCGTCGGGAGGCCGTCGTCGCGTTCGGCACCGAGGAGCCGAGGCAGCGCGGTGTCGGCGTAGGTGTGGCCGAGCACGGGCAGGATCGGCGCGAAGAACAGCCCGTAGAACCCCAGCACGACGGACCCGAACGCAGGGGGGCGATGGAAGCGGCGGGTGGAATCATAGAGGAAGACGGCGACCGTGATCGCGGCGATGGATCGGGAGGCGATGAAGCCGATGACCGTCGCGACGGCCACACCGAAGCGCACGACCAAGACGCGCTTTTCGCCCATGGCCAGGGTGTCTTCGGGCAAGCGGGTACGGGTTCGCCTCCGGGTGTAAGCCAGAACCCCTATCAGCCGCCCGGGCCAGGCGAATCGTATGGGCCAGGGCGATACCGTCATCAACGCCATCATCGGCGCCGTGGTGACCGTGATCTTCTCGTTCACCGGGTTTTCCCCCCTCATCGGTGGGGCGGTTGCGGGCTACCTCCAGGCGAGATCCCGGCGGAGCGGCGCGAAGGTCGGCGCGATCTCCGGCGCCATCGCGTTCGTGCCGTTCGTATTCATTTTCTTTCTCGTCTTCGGCGTGATCTTCGGCATGCTCGGCGGGATGGGGCTGCCGGGTGGGCCGGAGCTCCTCGTGATCTTCTTCTTGGTGATCCCGTTCGTGGTGCTCTGGAACGTGGGGCTGGGCGCGCTGGGTGGGTATCTCGGGACGTATCTTCACGAGGAGTTCGGCGGATGACCGCGGCTTTCGAGGAACGGCCCGACCCTGGTGGGTGAGCCGACCGGCGGGACGTGACTCCGGGCGAGTGGTTCGGCTGGGTTTGTCAATGCCGGGGACGGTAAGGAGGGAGACGGTCGGCCGGGTGTAACAGAGCGAACCTGGGGACCTGTGCCACCATAGCCATCCATGGCCGACGGGTACCGACGACAGGTCCGTGTGACAGCTCGAATTTTCCGCCCGGTCGAGCAGCCGGAAGTCGACAGAGGGGTCGTCCCAAGCCCACCGAGCGTGACTGAGGCCGAGCCGGAGGTCCAAATACCCCGGTCCCCTATCGGTCCCGAGGACACCGTGAGTTGGGAAACGCTGTTCGACCGCGCCGCGGCGTTCGATGTCGACGAGGACACCATCCGGGACCGGCTCGCCGAGCTGAGAGATGACTGATCCGATCGCGCGGGTGGTCGCCGATGCCGACGTGCTGGCGGCGGATCTCCTCCTGGGCGGGGACGCCCGGGCGGCCCTCGATATCGTCCGGGGCCATTCCTGGGTCGATCTCCTTGCGAGCGAGCCGCTCCTGGACGAGGCCGAGGTGGTCATCGCGGCGGTAAGCGAGCCGGCCTTGGCCGACGACTGGCGGAGGAAGGTCGAGACGCTCGTGACGGTCGTGGACCACCCGGCGGGGGACCATCCTGCCTTCGCGACCGCCCTCCACGGGGACGCCCGGCACGTGCTCTCGCTCGACCCCGACCTACAGACGCCCGGGGCGGGCGCCGCGATCCGCGCCCGGGTCGAGACGAGCGTAAAGTCGCCGGCCGCGTTCGTCACCCTGTTCGACCCCGCGACGGTCTATCCGACGGCGGTCGGTGGGGAGTATCCCGGACCGGATCAGGAGCCGAGGGCGTAGCGGGCGTCGGGCCGGTCGGGCTTGGAGTCCAACGGTGACCAGGGCACTTCAGGGGCTCGACCAGGGTTACTCGCGTGACTTCGGCGCCACGAAGGCGACGACCAGCCCGGCTGCCGTGAGTATCCCTGCGTAGGCGAACGCCGACAGGTAGGCCCCGGTCCAGTCGATCAGCGCGCCGGCGATGATGGGGGCGAGGAACGCCCCGCTGATGCCCGCCGTCGTGAGAAACGCGAGGGCCGTGCCCGTGATCCCCCGCTCGACCGCCTCCTGAACGTAGCTATAGACGACGCCGAAGGTGAGCTGGATGACGAACCCGCCGACGACGAGCGACGCCACGATGATACCTAGCTTGTCCGTCCAGACGATGACGACGATCGTCGGCAGCGAGATCAGAAACGAAACCCGGAGGACCGGGATCCGCCGGCGGCCGAGCAACCGGTCAGAAACCAGGCCTCCGCCTGCCCTCGAGAGCACACCCATCGCCGGGAAGACCGCCGCGAGGGCGCCCCCGAGCTCGGGCGAGAGGGCGAAGCGCTGACCGAGGTAAGTCGGCATCCAACTGTTGAGGAACAGGTAGTAGGAATACGCGGCGAACGCCATCGCACACCCGAACCAGAGGGCCCGGTGTTGGAGGACGGCCGCGAAGTTCTCCGCCATCGACGCCGTGTTCGTCGTCGGTTCGATTGCCAGGCGGCGGACGGTGACGGTGATGAGGGCGAAGGCGCCGAGGACCGGGACGATCATCACGAGCAGGCTAGCCGGCCAGCCCATCGCCGCCGTGATGAACGGAGTGGTGACCTGGCCGACGGCGAACCCCGCCGGTGCGCTCGTGACGTAGATCCCGATGGCCAGCGCCCGATTGTCGATGGAAACGGTCCCGCCGATGAGGTTCGTCGACGCAGTCCAGATGACGCCGACCGCGACACCGGCGGCCAGTCGCGAGGCCATGAGGGAGAGGAAATCC
Source organism: uncultured Halobacteriales archaeon (assembly GCA_964404815.1). Taxonomy (GTDB): domain Archaea; phylum Halobacteriota; class Halobacteria; order Halobacteriales; family Hikarchaeaceae; genus CAYOLR01. The sequence goes on along the minus strand of CAYOLR010000181.1, from coordinate 1,183 downwards.
GCCTGGCTCGCGGCCCACCAACTCCAGACGCCGGCGAGCACCACCACGCCCGTGCCGATCGCGATCATCCGGTAGTCCCCCAGTCGGTCGATCCACACGCCCAAGGCGAAGTTGGTGATTGCCCACGCGCCCGGGACGGCGCTCACGAGCCAGACGGCGAGGCTCGGGCTCACGCCGAGGTCCGCCGCCACCTGCGGGAGGACGCTCGCTGGGGCGATGATGTAGTGGTGGATCGCCGTCGTCAGCAGCCACAGCCCGGCGATGACCGTCGGGAGCCGCCATCGATCGGTGGACTGGCCGTCCTGTAGCGCGGACGGAAATTCCCGAGTGTCCGACACGGTCTCAGTGACAGTTCACCCGGAGATAGGGTTGTTGTTATCGGTATATGGTCGGTGACTAATGGGAGAGCTCGAGTCGATTCCTAACGAACCCTGGGCTGTTCCATCGAGTGGTTCGGGGCCGAACGCAAGTCTTCTGCCCCGGCGAATCGGCCGGCCCTTCCCTCTAGTCACCTACCGCTTGGTCAAAGATCGACTCGACAGTCCGGTACCCCTGGACGTATAGCGATATGTGATATATCTCTTCCCGGGCATACAATCTACCGGCTTCGTGGTTCACTCGGCACCGAGAACTCGGGGTCGAGAGGCCGTCGAAGAGGATGGCACGGTGCGCTCGAACGGAAACCGCCAGCGGGTGTCGATACGGGTTCGAGAAATCGACCAGGATGAACCACACCCGCTTCAACGGGCACTGATCAACGATCGCCCATTCGAAGCGTGGATGTCAAGTAATCGAACCGTTTTCGGCGGCAAGTCTCGGATCGATAATGGCATCGGCCGTGGGCTCTGGTTAGTTTGAGTCGAATCCGACTGTCGACTGGCCCCTGGTCCGGGATATCGAGTTGGAATCCCGCTCTCACCAGCTCGCCCTCCGAGATCTGCTTCACACGGGTGAACCCGTCCTGATTATCGAGTATGTTGCCCCAGATGGTGTCTGATACTGGGTAAATAAACCATATGTCGCTATACGAAAAAATCAGGGGTTGATTCCGCGAATCAACGCTGGTCTATCCCCGAATTCGGAAAGATGAGCCGCTCTAACGGCGGTTCAGGGTATCGGTTAATGGCCACTAGGACGGATCTCGCCTGTCCAAGTCCAACCGCTCTCCATCGCTTGTGACGCT
>CAYOLR010000180.1:0-5879 GCA_964404815.1 uncultured Halobacteriales archaeon | reverse complement strand
ACGGACGAGTCCCGCGAGATGCTCGAGCGCGTCTTCGAGGAGCTCGAACCCTCCGCCGAGGAGATCGGCGAGCACATCCGGAAACGGCTGAAGGAGGACAAGACGATCGGGCCCTGTCCGGAGTGCGGCGAGAGCCTCCTCGTCAGGAAGAGCCGGTACGGGTCACACTTCATCGGGTGTGACGGCTATCCGGACTGCGAGTTCACGTTACCGCTCCCGAACAAGGGCCAGCCGCTCGTCCTCGACGAGACCTGCGAGAAACACGATCTCCATCACGTCAAGATGCTCGCGGGTCGGGGGACCTTCGTCCATGGCTGCCCGCAATGCAAGGCCGACGAAGCGGAGGAAGAAGAGGACCGCGTCATCGGCGAATGTCCGAGCTGTGGCGCGGAACATGGTGGCGAACTCGCCATCAAGACCCTCCGGAGCGGGTCGCGGCTGGTCGGCTGTACCCGGTATCCGGATTGCGACTATTCGTTGCCGCTGCCCCGTCGGGGCGACATCGAGGTCACCGAGGAGATCTGCGACGAACACGACCTCCCCGAACTGGTCGTCCACAGCGGCGGCGATCCCTGGGAACTGGGGTGTCCGATCTGTAACTACCGGGAATACCAGGCCCAGCAGTCGGGCGGCGCCAAAGCAAACGGTGGGCTCGAGGCGATCAAGGGCATCGGCGAGAAGACCGCGAAGAAGCTCGTCGATGCGGGGATCGAGTCCGTCGACGATCTCAAGGCGGCCGACGCCGACGAGATCGCGGGCGACGTCGACGGCATCAGCGCCGACCGGATCCGGGACTGGCAGCAGTCCGCCGAGGCCTGAGTTCAATCCGTGCCGATTTCGGACGCCCCCGTTTCACGACTCTCCGTCAGGCCGACGGAGGCCATGATCGCCGCCAGAAACGCGAGGAGACTTCCGAGCGTGAAGGCGGCCTCATAGCCGTAGACGGTCGCGAGCGAGCCGATAACGGCCGGCCCGACCACGCCACCAACGCCCTTTGCGGTCGATCGCAGGCCCATCATCTCCGCCTCCCTGGCCGTCGGGACGACATCGCCGATGAACGCGAGCGCGCCGGTCGTCATGGCTGAATACGCGCCGCCCAGGAGGACGAACGCGCCGGCCGCGACGGCGATACGGAGGATTTGGGGTCCCACGACCCCCGCGACGGCGACCACGACCGCGTACAGCCCGCTGGCAGCCATACCCCCCACGATCAGGGGTTTCCGGCCGGCCGTGTCGGCCACCCGCCCGAACACGTACATGAATGCGGTTTGGCCGGCGGGGTTGATCGCCAGGAGCAGTCCCATGACCACGGTCGTTACCCCGACACCGTCAAGGAGGTACGGCGGGAGCAGGCTCCCGACCCCGAGCACCGTCATGTTCCTGACCGCCAGCGCCACGTAGAGCCACCGGAGCCCGTTCGTCCGCAAGTGAGCCCGCTCCTCGGCGCCGGGCAGCAACCGTGACCGGATCGCGGCGAGCAGCTCATCAAGTGTGGGCTCGGCGGCCGGATCGGGCGTGGGGTCGGCCAGCCAGACCAGGACGAGCGTGGCGAGGCCGCTGATCCCGGCCACAACTCCAAGCACCGCGGCGGGGACGAGGACGCCGAGCAGGACCCCCGCCAGGAGTTGAGCGAGGGTGAACCCGAGGGCCGTCGCGCTGTTGAAGAACCCGATCGACCGACCCCGGCCCGTTCGGCCGCCGTAGACGCTCACGATAGAGAGCATCACCGGCAGGAAACCCGCCGCGAACACGGCGTACATCGCCCGGAGCCCGATCGGGATCCAAACCCCGTCGATAACGGTCAAGGGGACGACCGCGGCCGTCGCGAGGAGGCCGGTCCCGACCACGACGGCCCGCCGGCGACCCGTCACGTCGGCGACCGCCCCCCAGACCGGCGCGAAGAACATGAGGCCGAACCAGTAAGCCGTCATGACCAGGCTCACCGCGAACGGCGAGCCCCGTTCCCCGATATAGACGGCGAGGACCGTCCCCATCAGGATGTTCCCCATCATCCGGGCCGCGGCCGCGGTTCCGATGAGGGCGCGTTGGCGGAACGCCGACCCTGCAGTCACGCCAGCGGATTCATCGACCCGGAGGTTAACGCCACCGTTCCCGCCGGATCATCGCCGAGGATCGGCACCGATCGGGGTTTTCGAAGGGAATTTACCCGCCCGTGGGATTAACGGTGCTAATGACCGAGCCGTGGGCCGACTGGGATCACATTCTCAAGGTCGACCCAGACAAGGAGCTCCCCTCGGGCGTCACCTATGACGACGTCGTGACCACCGGGACGGACGCCATCGAAATCGGGGGCACCACGGGCGTGACGGAGGCGAAAATGGAGCGGGTCGTCGAGGCCTGTGGCCGACAGGACGTGCCGGTCTACATCGAACCGTCGAACCTGACGAACGTGGTCCACCTCGACGAAGTGGACGGCTATCTCGTGCCCACGGTACTCAACGCGGGTGACCCGGCGTGGATCACCGGCATGCACAAGGAATGGGTCCGGCTCGACGGCGAAATCGACTGGACACGCACGTTCACCGAGGCCTACATCGTCCTCAATCCCGAGTCCGCGGCGGCGATCTATACGCAGGCGAACTGTGACCTCGCTGCGGACGACGTCGCCGCGTATGCCCGGATGGCCGAGCGGCTGTTCGGCCAGGAAATCGTTTACGTCGAATACTCGGGGACGCTTGGCGATCCCGAGAAGGTCAGAGCGGCCCGGGACGCCCTCTCGTCGGCCACGCTCTTCTACGGCGGGGGGATCCATGATTACGAGTCGGCCCGCGAGATGGCAGGGCTCGCCGACACCATCGTCGTAGGCGATCTCTTCCACGACGAGGGGATCGAGGCCGTCCGCGAGACCGTCCGCGGGGCGGCCGACGCGTCGTGAAAGCGGGCGGTTAAAGGCCGCCGGCGGGGAACCAGGCATCATGCGCGAACGGACCGCGATGGCCGACGCTGCCCCCGGCGACCACGTCACGGTGGCTGGGTGGGTCCACGAGATCCGGGACCTCGGAGGCATCGCCTTTCTCATCCTCCGGGACCGGACTGGCCGGATTCAGATCAAGTTCGAAAAGGACGAACTCGACGACACGCTCGTCGAGACGGGGCTGGACGTCCACCGCGAAAGCGCCGTCAAGGTGGATGGCGAGGTCTTCGAGGAGGAGCGGGCACCGACGGGCGTGGAGATCGTCCCTGACGCCTTCGAGGTACTCGCACCGGCGGATCCGGAACTCCCCCTTGATCCGACCGGCAAGGTCGACGCGGAACTGTCCACCCGGCTCGACAACCGCACCCTTGACCTTCGCCGCGAGGTCCCGAAGGCGATCTTCGAGATCCGCTCGGCGATCCTCGCCGGTGTGAGCGATTATTTCCGTTCGATCGGATCGACCGAGATCAACACGCCGAAGATCGTCGCGACCGGCACGGAGGGCGGGACCGAGCTCTTCCCGATCACCTACTTCGGCCGGGAGGCGTTCATGAACCAGTCGCCCCAGCTGTTCAAACAGCTCATGGTCGGGAGCAGCCTCGAACGGGTGTTCGAGATCGGGCCCATCTTCCGAGCGGAGGAGCACAACACGCCCCGCCATCTCAACGAGGCGACGATGATCGACTTCGAGTCCGCCTTCATCGACCATACCGAGGCCATGGACTTCTGCGAAGGGACGCTCCGGGCGGCGTACGAGGCGGTTGACGAGCACTGCACGGAGCAGCTTGCGACCCTGGGCCTGGGCGATTCGTTTCAGGTGCCGGACGAGGACATCCCCCGACTGACTTACGAGGAGGCCATCGACCGCATCAACGCGACCGGCGAACTCGACGAGTTCCTCGGCTGGGGCGACGACCTCCCGACGGAGGGGGAGAAAGCCCTCGGGAACGAGATCGGCGGCCACTACTTCATCACGGACTGGCCCTCGGAGATCAAGCCGTTCTACATCCAGGACTACGACGACGACCCCGAGCTCTCCAAGGGCTTCGACCTGATGCACCCGCGGATGGAGCTCGTCTCCGGCGGCCAACGTGAGCACCGCTACGATGAACTGGTGGCGGGATTCGAGCAACAGGGCCTCGATCCCCGGGAGTTCGAGTATTACACGAAGATGTTCCGCTACGGCATGCCACCGCACGCCGGCTGGGCCTACGGTGTCGAACGGCTGGTCGCGACGATGCTCGACCTCGAAAACATCCGGGAGGCCGTGTTGTTCCCCCGGGACCGACAACGGCTCACGCCCTGAACGGCCGGGTACTCCTCGAATCCGATTTCCGCTGATTCCGTCCCTGTTTCTTCCTTTTCACCCGCGGTTTCGGTGAGTTCGCCCTCGACTTCACGGATCTTGCGGATCCATCGATAGGGCTAGAACTCCTGGGCCTCGTCGAGCTGGACTCAGATGCCGGAGTGGTAGAAGTCGAGGCGATCACTCGTTACGGGTGAGTTTGTGGACACGGAATCTGAACGATACACCTCGAAGGGCGTTTCTTCCATGGTTGAAAGGGCGCGCTGGGGAGGGTATAGTATGCCACCAAGCGAGGGGAATGGTTAAGGACTATACGAATTGCGGGACGAGCGGTTCCATGGGTGAGCCGTCCGCGACTGCCTTCGTTCCCGGCCACGTAACCGGATTCTTCAGCCCGGTCTGGGAGGACGATCCCGACCGATCGGGAGCCACCGGGGCGGGCATCACCCTTTCCGATGGCGTCACCGTCACCGTCGAACGGGCGAACGATGCCCGGATCCAGTTCAACGATGAGCCCGTGTCGATGGGTGCTGTCGACCGTGTGCTTGGGGAGTTTGGGGAGGCGGCCAGGGTCCGGGCGGAATCTCCCCTTCCTCTCGGGACTGGTTTCGGAGTATCGGGCGCGATGGCACTCGGGGCCGCGCTCGGGCTCAACCAGGTCTTCGAGGCGGGTCTCTCCGAAAACGAAGTGATCGCAACCGCCCATCGCGCGGAAGTCAATGCGGGAACCGGACTGGGGGACGTCGTCGCCCAGGCCCGCGGCGGGATCCCGATCAGGATCGACGCGGGGGCACCGCCGCACGGAACCCTTGATGGGATCCCGACGACAGCGACCGTCGAGTACCTGAGTTTCGGCGAGCTTGACACCGCATCCGTCATCAAGGGTGATACCGATGCGCTGGTTGAAGCGGGGGAAGATGCGCTGGCAGACTTGCTTGATCGTCCAACGCTGCAGCGGTTCGTCGAGACGAGCCGACGGTTCAGCCGGGAGACCGGCCTGCTCACCCCCCAAGTCAACGAGGCGATCGGTGCTGTCGCGACGGCGGGCGGGGAGGCACTCATGGCGATGCTTGGAGACACGGTCGTCGCGTTCGGATCGGGGTTGCGCGATGCCGGATACGAGGCGGTCCGGTGCTCGGTTCATCCGGGCGGGGCGACGGTCATGGATTGACAGTCCTGTCACCCATTCTAATCTCCCGTTTAGCTGTTCGTTCACGTGTTAAATATACCGTTTAACTAGTTGATACAGTGACAATTTTTGGCCATTTAGCTTATTACGGTTCAGGAGTTTCGAGGCGGAGCCCGCGGCCTTAACGAACGAGCGCAAGCGAGCGAGTCGGCTGGAGAGGAAGCCGACAACCCCGCCACATTCCACGAACTGTAGCCACTTTTTCTCCTCAACGCTATAACCCATCGGGCACACATCTGACGTATGGAGGTGCGGCGAACTGTCCCGGTCAAACTCGCCGTGGACAGCGACGATGCCGCCCTTCTCTGCGAAACGGTCGATGAGTTTCTGTGGGCCGCGAACTACGTCGTCGATCACGCGTGGCAGGGCGACTACAAGACGACCAGCAAGGCCCAGTTGCAGGAGGAGACCTACGACGACGTACGCGAGCAGACGCGGTTACACGCGAA
>CAYOLR010000179.1:0-5883 GCA_964404815.1 uncultured Halobacteriales archaeon | reverse complement strand
CGTGAGCAGTTCGGGGAGGGCCCCGTAACGATTCTCGACGGGCAGGGACAGGGACTGAACGCGTCCGGGGGCACGTTGGTAAATTCACTCGCTGCAAACGTGCTCGATATCGACGATGGCCACCGGTTGGCCCAGGGCCATCCTGCGGCGGTCATCACGCCGGCCGCGCTCGCCGCCGCACAGGTATCGGATAGCACGGTCCGAGACCTGCTGGAGGCCTTCATCCCTGCCTATGAAATCGCTATCCGGCAGGCCCTGGCCATGCACGAGTGGGTTGGCATGCACACTGGAACCGGGGCGTGGGGGGCCGTTGGGGCGGCTGCTGCGGTCGCCAGTCTCAGGGATCTCCCCCGGGAACAAGCAGTCGACGCCCTCGGTCTCGCGGAGTTCAACGCACCTATTACGCCAGTCATGCGGAGCGTGGCCAACCCCTCGAGTTCGATGGCCAAGGACGGGATCGGCTGGGGCGGGTATGTCGGGAGGACGGCGTCGCTCCTGGCCGAGCGCGGCCTGAGCGGGTCGGGAACGGTCTTCGACGGCATCGAGCATGACGGGCCGGATGGGGCGTTACTGGACTCCCTCGGCGAGCAGTATCAGCTCCTGAACGGCTATTTCAAGCCCTATCCGGCGTGTCGCTGGGTGCATTCCGGCCTCGACGCGCTCGAGGAGCTCCTCTCGAACAACAACATCGACGTCACATCGATCCAAGCGGTCCACGTATACACCCACCGCAAGGGGGCCCAACTCCGAATCAACCGCCCAACAACCCCGAGTGAGGCCGAATACTCCTATCCGTTTACCATGGCGGCCGCGCTCCTGAACGACGGGGAGTTCACACCCGCTGAACTCGGCCGGTCGGCACGCGAGAACGACGCGATTCTTGACCTCGCCGACCGCGTGACACTGCACGTCGACGCCGAGGCCGACGAACGCTACCCCGAGGAATCGTTGTCACGAATCGAAATCGTCACGGAGGACGCCACCTACGAGTCGACCCTCTTGAACCCCCGGGGGTCCCGTGAGCGCCCCCTGTCGGTCGGCGAGCTCGAACGGAAGTGGACGATGCTCCTCGACCCCGTGCTCGGGGACGGAACCACCGACCAGCTCTTGACCGATATTGCGGCGGACGACCTGCCTATCAATGAACTGTTGTCGCCCTGGCTCGAGGGATTCCAGTGACTCTCGGCTGGTCCAGTCAGCATGGGGGCGCTCGGGCCACTTGAGGCTCCAGAGACGGCCCGACCGCAGCGAGGTCAGCCCCTGATACGTTTGTTATCGGGATCGAAGAGGGGCTGGCTGCCGACCACCTCGACGCTCGCCGGGTAATTTTGGCCGAAATAATGCACCTGTAACTGCCGACCGACGTCCGCGTACTCGTTCGGCAGGTAACTCATGAGTAGATGGTCGCCGACCCATGGGCCCGTGGCCGCACTCGTCACGTATGACCTCCGGCCTTCGTCGTCCACGAGGACGTCTCCCTCGAGGTCGAGTACCGGTTCGCCACCCAACATGAACCGTGGTGGGCCACCGTTCGGGGCGTGGTCATCCACCGTCAAGGTACAGAGCTTCGCAGCCGGCTCCGATTCGATAGCCTCCTCGTAGGCGGCCTTGCCGATGAAGTCGGCCTCCTTCACGCCATGGAAGGTGAGGTCGGCCTCGGCCGGGTTGTACTCGTGACGGAGTTCGTTGCCGAACAACCGGTAGCTCTTCTCCATCCGACTGGTGTTCGCGTAGACGGCGGTGCCAACCGGGCGTAAATCGTGTCTGGCGCAAGCGTCCATAACCGCGTCCCAAACTCGGCGACCTTGCTCGGTCGGCACGTAGAGCTCCCAGCCAAGTTCGCCGGCAAATGAGATACGCACGGCCCAACCTTCGACTTCCCCGATCGTCAACTGACCCGCTGTGAACGCCGGGAACGCGCTGTTGGACAGGTCCTCTTCGACGAACTCCTCGAGGGTTGACCTCGCGTTGGGGCCCCAGACCCCGATAGTCGAGTATGCCGACGATAGGTCGACCATCTCGACGCGGTCGTCGGACAGATGCCGGCTGAACCACTGCCAGATGGGCCCGCCCGACGCGCCGCCGGTCAAGATTCGGTATCGGTCGGGTCCGAGACGAGCGATGGTGATGTCACCCCGGAATCCGGCGGCTGAATCAAGGACGGGGGTGTAGACGGTCTTCCCCACGTCGACGTCCATTCGCCCGACGACCAGTCGATTGAGGGCCGCGGTGGCGTCGTCCCCGATGACGTCGTATATCGAGAACCCGATGTCGCCGATGATACCGCCCTGTTCGCGGAGGTGCATGTGTTCGGCTAAGACGATCGGGGACCAGTAGCGAGCGTCCCAGTCGTTGGGCCGCTCGAACGGCTCGATGGCGTCCGAATACCGGTCGATCAGGTCCTGATTGGACTCATACCAGCGGGGCCGTTCTAACCCCGCCGACTCGTGGAACTCAGCGTCGAGGGCCTGTTGGCGCTCGTAGAACCCACTAATCTTCAGCGGCCGGCCCGCCTCGAACTGTTCCTCCGGATGGACGATTCCGTAATGCCGGTTGTACTCCTCGTGACCGCGGTCTTTCACGAACCGCTTGGAGCGACCCCATCCGTCGAACCGTGCGATATTGATGCTCTGAAGGTCGATATCCGTGGCCCCCCAGCCGTGAACCAACCATCTGGCCGTCTCCCTAGCGATGCCCGGCGCGAGTCGAATCCAGATTGCGGCACAGGACCACAACTTGTCCACGTCCCGCACCGGCCCGACGACGGGATTCCCGTCCGGTGTGATGGAGACCAATCCGTCGATGGCGTGCCGGACGCCTGCCGTCTCATCGTCCAAGATGTCGGGCATGATTTCGAGGGCATGTTCGAATGACTGCTCGAAGGCGTCCTCCGAGAAGGGCAGCTGCGTTGGTGAGAGTGGCGTTTCTTCCGCGGCTGGAATCTCCTCGGCGTCCAGGAGGATCGGCCGGTGCTCGTAGGAGCCGATTTCGAGGTCGTTGCCGTGTTGCCGCTCGTACATGCGGGTGTCCATGTCGCGGACGACAGGGTAGTTGATCTCGCCGTCCTTACCCTCGAAGAACTCGATCGGACCCACACTGATCATCTGGTGGACCGCCGGTGACAGCGGGATTTTCGTCCCCGCCATATCGGCCAACTCCGGGCTCCAGACCCCGGCGGCAATGACCAGTTCCGACTCGACGTCTACGGTCCCCCGATCGGTCTGCACAGCCTGAACGGCTTCCTCCTCAACCACGATGTCTTCCACCATGGTGTTCGGTGACACCGTGAGGGCGCCGAGCTCTTGGGCCCGTTCACGCATGACGGCCCCGAACCGCAGCGGGTCACACGTACCGGCATCCGGCGTGTAGAGGGCCCCCTTGATGACCTCCTCGTTAATGTATGGCACTTTCTCCTTGACCCCCTCCGGGGCCAACATGTCCGCCTTGGTGCCGAATGCGTTGGCCGACTGGACCCGCCGACGTAATTCCGCCATGCGTTCCTCGGTCCGAGCGACCTCAAGGCCACCGCTGTTTTCGAACACGCCCTCAGCGTCGAACTGCCGGATCGATTCGAAGGTCAGCTCGGTCATCTCACTGGAATGTTCCAGCGGCATGATGAAGTTCGAGGCATGGCCGGTCGATCCGCCGGGGTCGGGGAGGGGACCCTTGTCCATTAGTAGGATGTCGTCCCGACCCTGGTCTGCGAGGTGATACGCAAGACTATTGCCGACGATGCCGGCCCCGATGACGACCGTTTCCGCACTGGCCGGGAGACTGTCCCGGCTCATCGGTTACCCCCGGCTCGTATCCGTCTGGCTCCGTTCGAGAAATCAAACACGATGGACGATGAATGCACGAATGTCGAGACTAACGAAGGGGTTGGTCCCATGCCATGACCCTTGTGGAATCAGATGATATAACTAACGGACGACCAAGAACGGTCCCCGATAAGACCGTGAGCCACCGGCTGCAGTCGCCGGAATCCTCGGTACCCCCCAGTTGCTGCTTTGGATGAGGATACCGGGACTGTTCGCTGAGGCTGCTAGCCTGGCTGTCGGTATCCGGGGAGTCGGATGTCGATCATCGTCAGCAGCCCTGGTGGCGCTTCGATGACCCGCCACGCCACGTTCCGTATCACGGACGTTGTGGCGATATCGCCGTGGTACCCGCCCTCGACAGTGACATCAACGTCCGGCCGCCCCTCGAAAGAGACGGTATCCCGTGGCTCACTTGCCCCAACGTACATGCTGAGATCGAGGATGACCCGTACCCGTTCGTCCGACCGACCCGTGGCGATCTGCCTGATGCCAGCGACCTGCCCGGGCTCGACGACGACATGATCGGTCTCGACGCGCCGGTCGGCGACCACGGCCTCGACCGTCTCGGTCACGTCGGTCAGGTCCCAGCCGATCGCCGCCGCGATCATCGCGACCGACTCTTGGCTGCCGACGTGGCCAGCCCCCTCGGCGATCTCGGCCTGGAAGCGTTCGGTGGTCAACCCGGCCCCAATCTTCTCCTGCAGGGGTGCCCGCCGTTCTGAGGCGTTCTGTACCCGCTCGACACGCAGGGCCTCCACGGTCTCGAGCGGCGTCGAGAGAAACACGGGAAGGGCGTCCATCACGAAGCCGGGATTCACCCCCGCTCCCAGACAGGTGCCGCCGGCTTCCCTGGCGATTTTATCGAGCTCGTCGGCGATGGCCGGGTGGTTTCGCCAGGGATAGGCCAGCTCCTCGGTCGTCGAGACGACATCGAGCCCGGAGTGGAGGATCTCCGCCAACTGGGGTCTGGCGGCCTCGAGGGACGAAACCGTCGAGTGGAAGACGATGTCCGGCTCGACAGCAAGCGCTGTCACGGGGTCATCGGTCACCTTGACGCCGAGGTCGCGGTCCAGCCCGGCCACGTCGCCGAGGTCGCGGTCGACCTTCCCGGGGTCGATGTCTACCGCGCCGACGAACTCGAACCCGCGGTCGGCCGCAGCTTGGACGATTCGGCTCCCGATCGGCCCGACCCCGTACTGTACCGCCGTTACCGGTTCGCCGACAGCCATGTCCCGATTCCCTCGTCGCGGGGTCGCTTAATCACTTCGCAACCGAGGACTCGGCCAGTTCGTCGGGCCGGCGGTCCAGACTGACCGGGTTGCGCTGGCGTGCCTCCTGGAGTGCGGTTTCGGAAAGCGTGGCGGTGGCCGTCCCGGGGTCCTCGCCCGCCGCATCAATGATTTCCCCCCTCGGCCCGGCGACCAGGCTGTGGCCGGCGTGATCCCGACCACGCTGGTCCCCGATGTGGTTGGCGGCGACCACGTAACAGGTCCCGTCCAACGCCCGCGACCTCGTCAGTAGATACCAGTCAGGGAGGAATGTCGTACGCCAGGCTGAGCTGACTGCAAGGATGTCGACCCCCCGTCGAGCATACGCCACCCCGAGTTCAGGGAAGTTCAGGTCGTAACACACGAGTAGACCGACCCGGCCGAACGGGGTCTCGACGACCGCAAGCTCCTCGCCGTTCTCGAGTCGGTCGGCCTCGTCGCCCCAGAGGTATTGTTTCCGATAGCTGGCCTCGACACCGGCGGGTGAGACGTAGACAAGCGAGTTGTAAATGGCGTCCCCGCTGACCTCCGGGAGGCCGACCGCGAGATGCACGTCAGCGTCGTCGGCAATGGAGACGAGTCTGTCGGTAGCTGGCCCCGGAACCGGTTGGGCCGTCGCCGTGGCGACGTCGAGGTCATATCCGGTAACGCAGAGTTCCGGGAGTACCGCCAGGACGGTATCGTCACTGAGAGTCCCCACGAGCGCGGCTATCTCTTCGAGGTTCCCCTCGAAGTCGTCAATAGTCGGCTCGAACTGGACGGCCGCGATGTCGGGGTGGTCCATGGCGGGGCTCTGG
>CAYOLR010000178.1:0-5933 GCA_964404815.1 uncultured Halobacteriales archaeon | reverse complement strand
TCTGGTACTTCTCGGCGAGGTTGAACGCCTCGACGGTCTTCCAGAAACACTCCGAGACGGTCGTCGGGGCGACGACGAACCGGGGCACCTCGCCGTGGCCGCCGTAAAGCATTGCGTTGAGGTCGCCCTGCTCCTGCTTGGTCGGCATCCCGGTCGACGGGCCCGATCGCATGACGTTACAGATGACCAGCGGGGTCTCGCTGGTGGCAACGAGGCCGAAGGTTTCGGTCATGAGGTCGATCCCCGGCCCCGATGTCGCCGTCATCGCCCGGGCGCCGCCTCGGGCCGCCCCGAGGGCGAGGTTGATCGCCGAGAGCTCGTCCTCGGCCTGTTCGACGTGGCCGCCGTAGCGTTCGATTCGGCCCTTGAGGTATTCCATCACCTCGGTTGCCGGCGTGATCGGGTACCCCGCATAGAACCGACAGCCCGCCACGAGGGCGCCCATCCCGATGGCCTGGTCGCCGTTGAGGAGCACGTAGTCCTCGTCGGTGCACTCGAGGCTGTAATCGAGGGCGTCGAGGTCGAACTGATCCTCGACGTAGTCCTTCCCCAACCGGGCGGCCTGACGGTTGTTATCGACGATCTGCGACCCCTTGTCGCCGAACCGGCGCTGGAGGGACTCGTCCAGGTACTCGATCGGGAAGTCCGCGGTCGCACACGCCGCACCGAGCGCAACGACGTTCCGCATGATCGCTCCGCCGGCCTCCTCGGCGAGCTCCTTGAGGGGGACGTCGAGGCCGACCATACCCTCGGGTGCCTCGAAGTCCTGCATCATCGTCCGATTGCCGTCGTAGATGATGACGCTGCCCTCGTGGAGTTCATCGATGTTCTCGGTTACCGTCCGCTCGGTCAGGGCGATGAGGATATCGAGGCGGTCGACCACGCTTTGGACGGGGTCGACCGACGTCCGTACTTTGTAGGCAGTGTAGCCACCGCGGATCCGCGAGGCGAAATCCTTGGACGTGAAAACGTGACGGCCCGCCCGGGCGAGCGCTTGGGCGAAGATCGCACCGGTGGAATCGATCCCATCACCGGCTTCCCCGCCGATGGCCCAATTGAGGTCCTCCGTCATCCTGAAATCGGTTGAATCCCCCGCAGGAAAAGCCTTCTGAATATCCACCCGGACGGCAGTGGCCGTACTTTCACCGAAACGGGATATCAAATGAATTTCATCAAGTTTTTGGAAAAAGATCGGGAGTTAAGTGGACATTTGAATGAAAATCTTCAGTAATCCCCGCAAATTTTACCGACCCTCGGTCCGGGGTGGTGATTCCCCCTCGATGACGCTCGCCAGGTTCGCCAGCTCGCCCGAAAGGAGTACCAGGAAGTCGTCCAGGGTGAGGATGCCGAACAGCTCGCCGTTGGCCGTCACGGGCACCCGTCTGACCCCTTCGTCCGCCATCCGCCCGATGGCGTCGAAGACACCGGTGGTGGCATCCACAGAGAACATATTGAACGCCATGACGTCATTGGCGATCGTGCGGTCCGGGTCACGATCCGTCGCCAAGCCGTAGGTGACGAGGTCGCGGTCGGTGATGATCCCGCACGGTGACCCGTCAGGTTCGACCACCACGACGCTGCCGACCCCCTCCTCGTTCATGATTCGAGCGATCTCCGACAGCGTCGCCTCGGTATCGGCCGTCACCACGTCGGTCCGGGCAAGATCACCAACGGTCATACGTCAAACTATGCCCCCAGGTAGGTAAGGGACTCCGCCGATTCTCACATCGCAGGAACGTCACCCGTCGGATCGTCGTCGGTGAGCCTGCAAGAGGTTCAGGGTGTTGGCATGGACCGCCCAGAACCCGATCCCCAGGATGAAGAACGGGACCATGATCGACGCGGGAAAGCCGGCGACGGCCCCGAGGATCCGATCGAGGATTCCGGCGACCCCGAGGACGGCCACCTTGAACGCGACCGTCCCGAGCAGCGAGGGGGAGCGTCCCATGATCCGCACCACGATCGGGTTGGTCTCACGCAGGTCGTAATACCGTATACCGACGGCGGTGGTGACCACATCGCCGATCCCGAACACGAGGAGCGCAAGTCCCCAGAGGGCGAGGTTGAGCCCCGGGTCGGCCATCGGGCGAACCTTGGGTCAGGCCGTCAATAAGTGTCCGCCTCAATGCTCGACGAACTCGACGAGGACGCCGCCGGTCGAGTTGGGGTGGAGGAACGCGACCCGGTGCCCCCAAGCCCCGGGCCGGGGCTCGTCGTCAATCAGGTCGACCCCCATATCGTCCGCCGCGGCGAGGGCTGCGTCGATGTCGCCGGTTCGGACCGCCAGGTGGTGGAGACCGGGTCCCTCCCGGTCGAGGAAGCGGCGGACCGTCCCGGCCTCCCGGGGCTCGAGGAGTTCCAGATACCCACCCCCCAGGTCGAGAAAGACGACTTGGAGCCCGTCGAAGGTCTCCTCGTGCGCGATCGGCACGTCGAACAGCCTTGCAAAGGTAGTAGCCAGCTGCGCAGCGTCCTCAGTCGCGATACCGACGTGATCGAACTCCATGGGTCAAACGGCCGCCCCCGGATCGTAGGTGCCGTAGACCTCACGGAAGGTGTCGCAGATCTCGCCGACGGTCGCATAGGCCTTGACCGCCCGAATGATCGGCGGCATCACGTTTTCCTCGCCGCGGGCGGCCGACTCGAGGTCGGCGAGCGCCGCCTTGACCTCCCCGTCATCGCGCTCTGCCCGCACGGCGTCAAGCCGGTCGGTCTGCCGGCGGGCCTCCTCTTCCGTGACTTCTTGGAGGTCGATCTCGGGTTCCTCATCGGTCTCGAACCGGTTGACACCGACGATTACCTGATCGCCCGAATCGACCGCCTGTTGTCGATCATAGGCCGATTCCTGGATCTGCCGCTGGACCCACTGATCCTCGACGGCAGCGAGCATCCCGCCTCGCTCTTCGACCTCGGACAGGATCTCCCGGGCCTCGGCCTCCAGCTCGTCCGTGAGGTGCTCGATGTAGTAGCTCCCGGCCAGTGGGTCGATCGTATCTCCGACGCCGGACTCGTGGGCAAGGATCTGTTGGGTCCGAAGCGCCGTCCGGACGCTCTGTTCGGTCGGGAGGGCCAGGGCCTCGTCGTAGCTGTTTGTGTGGAGGCTCTGTGTCCCCCCGAGCACCGCGGCGAGCGCCTGGTAGGCTACCCGGACGACGTTGTTCTGGACCTGTTGGGCGGTGAGGGTCGAGCCGGCAGTCTGGGTATGGAACTTCAGCTGCCGGGAGGCTTCGTCCTCGACCCCGAACCGGTCGGTCATGATCCCGTCCCAGAGCCGCCGGGCGGCTCGGAACTTCGCGACCTCCTCGAGGATGTTGTTGTGAGCGTTGAAGAAGAACGAGAGCTGGGGGGCGAACTCCTCGACCTCGAGGCCCGCGTCCATGGCCGTTTCGACGTATTCGATTGCATCTCCGAGGGTGAAGGCGAGCTCTTGGGCGGCCGTCGACCCCGCCTCGCGAATGTGGTAACCGGAGATCGAGATGGTGTTGAACCTCGGAACCTCCTCGGCGGCGAACTCGAAGATATCGGTGATGATCCGCATCGACGGGCCGGGCGGGAAAATGTAGGTGTTCCGCGCGATATACTCCTTCAGGAGATCGTTCTGGATCGTTCCCCGGAGCTCCGCCCGGGGGACGCCCTGCCGGTCGCCGATGGCGATGTACATGGCGAGCAGAACCGAGGCCGGGGCATTGATCGTCATGCTGGTACTCACCTCGTCGAGCGGGATCCCCTCGAACACGGTCTCCATGTCGGCCAACGTGTCGATCGCCACGCCGGATTTCCCGACCTCACCTTCGGCGATCGGGTCGTCGGAGTTGTAGCCCATCTGGGTCGGGAGGTCGAACGCCATCGAGAGGCCGGTCTGGCCCTCCTCCAGCAGGTACTGGTAGCGCTCGTTGGTCTCCTCCGGGGTGCCGAAGCCGGCATACTGCCGCATTGTCCAGAGCCGACCGCGGTACATCGTGGGGTAGACACCGCGGGTATAGGGGGGTTCGCCGGGATAGCCGAGGTCTTCGACGTAGTCCTGGTCGTCGACATCGGCCGGGGTGTAGAGCCGGTCGACTGGGGTGCCACCGACGTCGGTGGCGAAGGTCTCCCGTCGTTCGCCGAAGCGCTCGAGTGTGGGGACGAGCGAGTCGTCCTCCCACGACTGCCGCGCCTCGCGAATCCGGTCGAGCTCGTCCGGATCGAACATACCCTAAGCTGGCGGCCGTTGCTTCATAACTGTTGAGACCTCCCGGCTACCGGCCGGTGTCGTACTTATACGTCGCCGTCTCCGGGTCGATCCCGAAGTCCTCGGCCGTCTCCTCGGGTTCGGGTTCGTCCTCGGGTTCCTCCGCCCCGGCCGCCTTGAACGCCTCCCGCAGCCGTGACGGCATCGTGAACGCCTCGGATCGGAGGACCATCGGGACTGCCTCGGGGAAGATGTCCTCCCGCTTGGCCTCGAGGCGGCTCGCGAGGTCGTCGGGGAGGTCGACCTCATCGACCTCCCCGAACCCGAACTGAGCGAGGTATTCGGGGGCGTCGACGAACGAGTAGAGCGTATCGAACCCTTCGTCCCCCGCGTTCTCGACTAGCCGTTCGATTATGTGGGCACCCACGCCCTGCCCACGCCAGCGCTCCAAGACGCCCAGGCCGGTCAGTTCGCAGAAATCACCCTCCTCTGTCTTGTGGATCCGGATCCGGCCGAACCCGACCTTCTCGTTGGTCTCCTCATCGACCGCAAGGACGTAGTCGCGGGAGCGGAAGGAGGCATCATCGAGGCCCATCGCTTCTATGTTATCGAGCAACCAGGCCTCGTCGCGGTTTTTCGCATCCCGGACGTACATATCGGGTGGTACTTCGGGGACGTGTAAAAACATTACCAGAGCGGTAGCAAACTACTTTGACGGCGCCCGTGGACGGATCGAATATGGAATCACTCGAGGAGTTCGACGAGGTGGTCCACGAGCCGTCGCGCGACTTCGTCGAGTCCACGAACGTCTGGGCGTTCATGCAGGAGTATGGGATGGACGACTACGACGAACTTATCGCCCGTACCACTGGCGAGGTCGAGGGTGTCGAGGCCTCCGGCGTGGACTGGTTCTGGGACGTTCTGCCCGACTACCTGGGAATCGATTTCTACGAGGACTACGAGACGGTCCGCCAGTCGGCGAACGGCCCGCAGTTCACCGATTGGTACGTCGGCGGAACACTGAACATCTCCCACAACACGCTGGATCGCCACGCCGCGGTGGACTCGCCAACCCGGAACAAGGTGGCCTGCATCTGGGAGGGTGAGCCGGGCGACGTCCGCCAGGAGACCTTCCATGACCTCTATCGGGAGGCCAACCAGGTGGCCAACGCCCTCGAGGAACGCGGGATCGGAACCGGTGATACCGTCGGCCTCTACATGCCGATGGTCCCCGAGGTCATCTCGATCCTCTACGGCTGTTTCAAGGTCGGCGCCATCGCGGTCCCGATCTTCTCCGGGTTCGGCACGGACGCGGTCGCCACCCGGATCGAGGACCCCGAATGCTCGGTCTTATTCACGGGTGACGGGTTCTACCGTCGGGGACGGGAGGTCCTGCTCAAGGAGACCGCCGACGAGGCCATCGAACAGGCCGGATACGTCGAGCACACCATCGTCTACGACCGCCTGGGTGCGGACATCCCCGAACAGCCACGGGACGAGTCGTGGGAATCGGCCGTCAAGACCCAGGATGCCGATTACGAGACGAAGGAACTCGACGCCGGCCAGGAGTCCATGCTGCTCTACTCTTCGGGCACGACCGGCAAGCCAAAGGGCATCGTGCACACCCACGCCGGCGCGCTGATGCAGTGCGCCAAGGAGCTCTACTTCGGGTTCGACCACAAGGACCACGACCGGTTCTTCTGGGTCTCGGACATCGGCTGGATGATGGGCCCCTGGACGCTCGTCGGGAACCACGCCTTCG
>CAYOLR010000177.1:0-5949 GCA_964404815.1 uncultured Halobacteriales archaeon | reverse complement strand
TGCTTGACGGCGGTCTTCTCCTGCCGTTTGCTCGTCCCGTGGTTGCCGGTTGGCGCCGGCTCCTTGACGCCCACCCGACCGGAATTGGCCGGTGGGTGCGGTTCCTGAATCTGGTCGTGGATGTCGTAGATGACGTCCCCGCAGATGACGGCGGTCCCTTCGTCGGTCTCAACGTGAACGTTCATCGACCCCTCGGTGTGGGCGCCGGCCGCGTGACACGTCACGCCCGGGATAATGGTTTCCGGCCCTTCGTCGAGGTCGAGCAGGGCGATCGCCTCGTCCTCGTGCAGCCGATCGACGAGGTGCTTGACGTCCTCGGGCGGGTACTGTTTGCCCATGATGCCAGCGACAGAGTATTCCATCTCGCGCCGGTTGAGCGCCACCGTCGTCGACATGGGGAACAGATCGTCCTGTCCGCCGTGATCGATGTGCAGGTGGGTATGGAGGATCCACCCGATATCCTCCAGGTCGTAGTCGTACTGATCGAGTTGGTTTTCGAGCTCCATCTCGGGCGGCCGGTAGCCTTGCATCCCGAGGCGTTGCATGATGTCCTCCTCCCGGAAGCCGGTATCCACGAGGACGGGTTCCTCACCCCCTTCGATCAGGAAGGCGTTCGTCGGTGCTGGCACCTCTTGGCCTAGTTCCCGACCGAGCACCAGGAAGCTGGATTCCAAGGTGATGTCGCCAGTATCGAGTACTCTGATCTCTAGTCCCATTGGGATTACCCCACTGAATATCCGGGAGGAATCACGATAATTCTGGAGGAACGCTCTACGGATCTGAGAATCGCCCCAGGTGTATTTTTGTTCGGAAACCGTAGTTGATGCGGCAATTGCCCGGGGGAATTTTGCGAGTGCACGACGGGTTGCCACCCCGACGAACAAAATTTATAACCGCCCGTGAGATAAAGGGGAATTGCGGGAAATCATACCCGCCTCCTGAGTGTCATCAGGTGCGATGCCAAACCCACGGACCGGGGTACTTGTTACTCCCCCTCCCGGTTCTTTCTCAGCTGTGTGAGCACGGCGGACCACGTAAGCGCCCTATCATCTAGCACACCACCAACGAGACCACCGGCGACGGCCGTCGCTCCGGGGCAGGAAAACGTCCACGGGGGTGAACAGCGGCCGGCAAGGGGGTGTCATGCCACGGTAACAGTGAGTGCGTTACCTAATGCCGTCGCCTCTGGGTCCCGTGGACATACCCACCCATACGCAGCACGGTGGTAAATCTTTCTATCTGAGCGTGAAAAACATTACAATGGTAACTATATACCGGAATTATCGACCGTTTTCATCATTTGAACAATATTCCGACCACGCTAACCGACCGAGCCGCCAGCGGGCCTACTCGGCCGTCTCTTCGACCCAGTTCACCAGTGTGCCAATTCCCTCGACATCGATCTCGACCTCGTCGCCGTGGTGGAGTCGGATGTCCTGGAAGGTCCCGACCCCCTCGGGCGTGCCCGTCGCGATGATGTCGCCGGGCTCCAGCCGCACCCGCGAGGACACGAACGCCACCAGCTCGGCTACGCTCCGGATCATCAAGCTCGTATTGGAGTCCTGCATGACCTCGCCGTTGACCCGCGAGGCGATGCCGAGGGCCTGGGGATCGTCGATCTCGTCCGTGACCACGTACGGCCCGACCGGCGTGGTTGACTGCATGGCCTTTCCGGAGAACCAGTCCATCATCGTGTCGTCGCCGACGGGCAGCCCGAGCTGGAGGTCACGGGCCGACGTGTCGTTGAGGATCGTGTAGCCGGCGACGTGATCGAGGGCCTCGTCCGCCGAGACATGGCGAGCGGGCGAGCCGATGACTGCCGCCAACTCGGCCTCGTAGTCGATCTCCTCGGTGACCGAGGTATGGTAGGAGATTGGCGATTGATTCCCGACGAGCGTCCGCGGGAGCTTCATGAAGACCAGCGGCCATTCCGGGATGTCGTCGTCGGCCTCGTCGGCGTGGGCCTGGTAGTTCAACGCCGCACAGAACACGGTGTTCGCACTGGTGGTGGGCGGGAGGAACGTGATCTCCTCCTCGGCGAACTCACCGTCGCCGGTCCCGGCGGCGCCCGTCGGGTCCCCAAGCGCGTCGGCGAACGACGAGAATTCGGCCGAGACATCGACCACCCCGTCGTCGGTGAACCGGCCGATGCGTTCCACTCCGTCAGCCTCGAACCGTCCAATTCGCATGTCCTTCGCTAGAAACCAACCGGGCTTTATTGTTTGCATCTCCGGCGACGACCGCCCGCCCGTGGGGATGGGCAGCGAGGACGGTTGGCGACCGCTACACCCCTTGGATTTTACCGGAAGGGACCGTCGCTCACCGCGCCAGCGGCAGCGCCTCCTCACCGGGAGCGAGGTGGTCGTTCACGACGTCGACGTCGAGCTCGAGTCCGAGCCCCGGGGCTTCGGGAACCTGGATCTCGCCGTCGACGATCAGGTCGTCGTCGCCCGTGTGCAGGTCGTCCCACCAGTCGACCTCGCGGGCGTGCCACTCGAGGGTGAACGCGTTCGGGACCGTCGCGGCCACGTGGGCGCTCGCGATCGTCCCGACCGGGCTCGAGATGTTGTGCGGGGCCACCGGGATGTTGTAGGCGTCGGCGAGCGTCGCGATCTTCCGGAACTCGAGCAATCCGCCGCACTTCTGGATGTCCGGGGCGATGATGTCGACCGCCTGCTCCGTGATGAACGGCAGGAAGCCCTCGACGCGGGTCCAGTTCTCGCCGGCGAGGATGGGCGTCGTCGTGCTTTCCGAAACGGCCCGGTGGGCATCGACGCTCTCCGGCGGGACCGGGTCCTCGAACCAGTCGACGTCGAACGGCTCGATCCGGCGGGCGATCTTCCTGGCCGTCTCGACGGTGAAGTTCCAGTGCACGTCGAAGCCGAGGATCGGGTCCGGGCCGATGGCCTCCCGCACGGCCTCGACGACGGCCACCTTGTGTTCGATCGCGTCGGCGGAGAGCCGCCGCGTCGCCGTATCCGCGGGCTCGACCTTGACGTCGAGGTCGAACTTGAGCGCCCCGAACCCCTCGTCGACGACCTCCTCCGCGACCCGGGCGTAGGACTCGGGGCTGTAGATCTCCCGGGGATCGGCCACGGCCATCTCCGAGAGGGCCTCGCCGGCGTGGCAGTCCGCGTAGATCGGGACCGCATCCCGGTACTTGCCGCCGAGCAGCTGGTAGACGGGCAGCCCGGTCTCCTTGCCGACGATGTCCCACAACGCGGTCTCGATGCCGCTGACGACCCCCTGGGAGAAGCCCTTCGAGCCGCCGACACCCGATAGCAGCTGAGTCATGTGCTCGGTGAGGCGCTCGACGTCGAACGGGTTCTCGCCCACGAGCCCCGGCCGGAGGTATTCGACGTGGGTGGTCGCCGGCCCGGGGAACGCTTCGCCAATACCGTAGGCCCCCGCATCGGTCTCGACCGTGATCAGGTTCCACGGGAAGTTGCCCTCGATCACCGTGCAGTCGACATCCGTGATCTCGAGATCGCGGTCGGGCGACCGCCGTTGATCGTCCGCCCGGAGGTCGCGCCACCCCACACCGCCAGTCATGCCTGGTACCAGGTTCCGATACCGTGAGTCCATGTGCAAGCGAACGCGTGGGCTCGTAGAAGTCAGTTCTGGTGTCGACCCCACCGGCCCGCCGTCGACACCTCCAATCGATGACGATGAACCCCGTATGTACCTACCGGTATTTCTCCGGGCGTTCGTCCCATTTCGGGTCGCTCGCGTCGTCTTGGGGGGCATAGCCGATGCGGGCCCGGGCGTGCTCGAGGTCGAACCACCGTGCCCGGTTGGCGCTGACGCCGTGGAAGACGTCGAACCCAACGGTATCGTCCTGCAGACAGCAGTCAACCAGGTGGGCCATGTCGCGCCGGGAACACCAGTGGGCCCGCCGGCGGGCGACCCGGGCCTCGTACTCGGGACTCCCGCGGTCGTAGTCGCCGCGCTCGACGGCCTCCTCGGCCCGCCCGTAGGGGTCGTCATACTCGGCTGCACTCACGTTACAGATCCGGAGGGAATAGAACCGGCTCGGGTCGTCGAAGTACTCGACAAAGTACCGGCCCAGATGCTCCGAAAAGAGCTTCGATACCCCGTAGTAGGAGTCCGGGCGCGGCGGATCGTCGTGATGCAGGACGAGCGGGTGCGTCGCCTCGTAGATCTCGGGGGCGTGTTCGTCCTCGTAGCCACCCATCGCATGATGGCTCGACCCATAAACGACCGACTCGACGCCGACAGCCTTCGCGGCTTCGAGCACGTTGTACGTCCCAATGATATTCCCCTCGAGCACCTCGTCCCACGGGTCGGTGGATCGGGAGGACCCCGCCATGTGGACGATG
This sequence comes from uncultured Halobacteriales archaeon, assembly GCA_964404815.1. GTDB lineage: Archaea > Halobacteriota > Halobacteria > Halobacteriales > Hikarchaeaceae > CAYOLR01. The sequence goes on along the minus strand of CAYOLR010000177.1, from coordinate 1,609 downwards.
GCGTCCTGGCCCTGCATGGCCTCGACCAACCGATCGTAATCGTTGATGTCGGCGACAACGGTGTCGTACCCGCCATAGGGGTGATCCTCGGGGCGATCCGAACGGTTGTACAGGGTCCAGTCGTACTCCGGCCGGTCGTACAGGTGGTCGATAATCGCCGTCCCCACCAGTCCATAGGCGCCGGTCAGGAGGACATCCATGACGAACCCCACCACGAATCGCGGCTTAACTCTTGGTGGTCGGCTGCCGGCCATATATGGCCAGCAACCCCCGGTCGGCGAAGCCTCGTTTCTGCACGACTCGGGTCATTAGATCCCACCCCCGAGCATCGCCACGCAGGTCTGTATCAGAGCAATGGCCGACGGCACGTTCAACAGTGGTGGACAGCAATTTCGTGTCCATGGTCTTCCAGGTCGCCAACACCTTCCAGGCAAAACCCGCCGATAACGGACCGGTAGTTCCCCTAATCACACGAGAAATTACACCCGTAAGCCTGTAATGACACCGCCCCGGCCGGGCGATCGGCGTGACCGCCATGACGGCCGCGCCCATCGTGGGTGGCCGTCGAGTTCAAGCAGTATACCGGCTGAAGACAGTGTTCACAGACGACTGACCGCGAAACCGATCGCCGTTCAACAGTCTTGAACGGTCGCGAAGCCGTCGGCAGGCTACCACGGAGCCGTCAGATCACTAATCAGTCCACCGTCACTCGATTCTCGTTCCGGCAGCAATCCAGATCGATTCGGTTCCGTGTTATTATATAGCGAACGGGCACGGTCCGGGAGTGAACACGTTTAAGCTCTCGGCCTTGCCCATACAGCACATGACAACGGGCGATCCGGGGCTCGGCTCCCAGCGGACCCTCCAATCCATCGCGTCGGCGTTCGCCATCGTCGAGACGCTGGAGACCCGGGGGCCCAGCGGGGTGACCGCCCTCGCCGAGGACCTCGACATCCCGAAAAGCACCGCCCACGTCTACCTGCAGACCCTCGCCGACCTCGGCTATGTCGTTAACGACGACGGGACCTACCGCGTGTCGCTTAAATTTCTCGAGCGGGGCGGGCGGGTGAGACAAGCCCGCCGCATCTACGACGCCGCCAAGCTCGAGGTCGACGACCTCGCAGCCTCGACGAACGAACTCGCCAACCTCGGGACTATCGAGAACGGCCAACGCGTCCTCCTGTACAAATCGGAAGGGGGCGACGCGGTCCACGACAACACGCCGGTCGGCGAGTTCACCTACCTGCACTGGTCGTCGCTCGGCAAGGCCATCCTCGCCCACCTCCCGCCGGCCGAGATCGAGCACATCATCGATATCCACGGCCTCCCCCAGGCCACCAGCCACACCATCAGCACCCGTGAGGCCCTCACCGCCGACCTCGAGCGGATCCGCGAGCGCGGTTACGCCCTCGAGGACGACGAGAGACGCCTCGGTATGCGAGCCGTTGCGGTCCCCATCATGGACGACGACAACCACCCCATCGCCTCCATCTCGGTTTCAGGGCCGAAGAACCGCTTGGGCGACGACCGCATCGAGGCCGAGATCGTCGGCGCGCTTGAATCCACGGCGAACGTCATCCAGCTCAAGTACATCCACCATTGACATCCT
>CAYOLR010000176.1:0-5976 GCA_964404815.1 uncultured Halobacteriales archaeon | reverse complement strand
GCCACATCAGGGCTGAGAAGGCTCCTCAGGGAAATACGCTATAGTAATATTCGAATAGAAAATATTATTATCCCGTATTCGAAAGTCCGGGCTACCATGAGTACGACAGAATCGGCGCCGGCGCCCGTCCTCGACCTGCCGCCGAGCGCGAAACTCGTCTACAAGGTGCTCGAACACAACGATGCCCTCACCCAGGGCGAGCTCGCCGAGGAAACGCTGCTCCCGCCGCGGACCGTCAGGTACGCCCTCTCGCGGCTGGAGGAGACCGACGTGGTCCAATCGCGCTTCTCCTTCGCCGACGCCCGCAAACGGCTCTACACGCTCCGGCTGGGGTGACGGATCACTTCCGGCCCGCTTGCAACGCCGCTTTAGGGCGGGCCCTCGAACGCCCTTCTCATGACGCGAGTGTTGCATACTGGCGACACACACATCGGCTACCGTCAGTACCACTCGCCCGACCGCCGGAGGGACTTCCTGGCGGCTTTCGAACGCGTCGTCGAGGACGCCATCGCCGACGAGGTCGATGCAGTCGTTCATGCCGGCGACCTCTTCCACGACCGCCAGCCGGCCCTGGACGACGTCCATGGGACCATCGAGGTCCTCCGCGAGCTCCGTGCGGCGGACATCCCGTTCCTCGCGATCGTCGGGAACCACGAGCGAACCCGGGACCGCCAGTGGCTCGATCTCTTCGAGACCCTTGGACTGGCCACCCGTCTCGGGGACGACCCCGTCGAGGTGGGCGATACCGGGTTCTACGGTCTGGATTTTGTTCCCCGCTCCCAGCGTGACGCGCTCGACCTTGACTTCGCCCCCACCGACGCGGATCACACCGCCCTAGTCGCCCACGGCCTCTTCACGCCGTTCAATACCGACTGGGACATCGAGGCGGTCCTCGGGGGCTCGCCGATCGACTTCGATGCCGTCCTCCTCGGGGACGATCACCAGCCGGATCGCGCCGAGGTGGGCGACACGTGGGTCACTTACTGCGGATCGACCGAACGGACGTCGGCGGCCGAGCGCGAGGACCGGGGCTACAACCTGGTCGAGTTCGATGGCGGCGTCTCGATCAGCCGGCGCGGGATCGAGACCCGCGATTTCGTCATCCTCGACCTCGAGCTGTCGCCCGGCGAGGGCGCCGATCGAGTCCGGGAACGCCTCCGGGAGGAGGCCCTCGAGGACGCGGTGGTGCTCGTCCGGCTGGAAGGTGACGGGGCTGACATCGCCCCGGCCGGCATCGAGGAGTTCGCCCAGGACCGCGGCGCGCTCGTCGCCAGGGTGACGGACAAACGGGAATTCGACGCGGAGGAGGTCACCGAGATCAGCTTCGCCGATCCGGACGAGGCCGTCCGGGATCGGCTTCGCGACCTCGGCCTGAGCGAGGCCGCACTGGCTATCGACGAGACCGTCAGGGGTGACGCGCCCAAGTCGAACGTTCGGGGACTGGTCACCGATCGCATCCGATCGATCATCGAGGATGACCCCGGGGCTCTCGAACGGTCGGCGACGATCGACGACGGTCCGGGGTCGGCCGATCCAGCCACGGCCGGGGCCGACGACGCCGCTGACGCTCCGGCGACCGGGCGGTCGACTTCGGCGAACGCCGAGGACACGGCGGACCCCACCGATGACGACCGACCGGCCGAGGAAGCGGCCGTCGCCGCCGGCGGCTCGGCCGTGGGTAAGGATGGCGATGGGGACGGCCAGGTCACCATGGACGACTACCTATGAGGATCACGCGGGTCGACCTCCGGAACTTCAAGCCCTACGCCCAGGCATCGGTCTCCCTCGGCGATGGCGTCACGGTCATTCACGGCCCGAACGGCGCCGGGAAGTCCTCGCTCCTGGAGGCGGCATTCTTCGCCCTCTACGGATCGAAAGCCCTCGAGACCGGGACGACCCTCGAGGACATCGTCACGAACGGCGAGGACGAGACCGAGATCGAGATCGCCTTCACGCACGCCGGGGCCGACTACCGCATTCGCCGCCGGATCCGTCGGACGGACGACAGGGCCCAGACGGCGGAATGCGTCCTCGAGACCCCCGACGGCACCATCGAGGGCGACCGGGACGTCCGTGGGGCCGTGATGGACCTCCTCCGGATGGACGCCGAGGCGTTCGTCAACTGCGCGTACGTCAGACAGGGCGAGGTCAACAAGCTGATCAACGCCTCCCCGACCGACCGTCAGGACATGCTCGACGACCTCCTGCAGCTCGGAACGCTCGAGACTTACCGGGAACGGGCGAAGGAGGCTCGGCTCGGCGTCAACGAGGTCCGCGGCAACGCGGCCGGGAACCTCGAGGAGGTCGACACACAGATCGAGACGATCGAGGACAAGGAGCTACCCGACCGGCTGAACGAACTCGAATCCGAGCGCAAGGAGCTCGAGTCCGAAATCGAGCGATACGAGGACAACCGGGCCCAGGCGGAGGACCGCCTGGAGGAGGCCGAGACCATCCTCGAGGAGTACGAAGACCGACGCGAGGAGCTCGAGGACATTGAGGCCGACATCGAGTCCATCCGCGAGGCCATCGCCGAGACGGAGGACGAGCGGGACGAGCTCCGAGAGCGCATTGCGGAGCTTCGGGAGACCAACGAGGACCGGCAGGACCGTGTCGAGGACGGCCTCGAGGAGACCGACATCGACGCCGCCGAGCCGGACGCCATCGAGGACCGTCGTGAGGCGCTGACGGCCGAGGACGATGAACTCACGGAGAGCCTGCAAGACCTCCAGGCGGCCGTCTCCGAGCGGGCCGAGGGGGCCGAGAACCGCCGGGCACGCGCGGAAGAACTCGACGAGAAGGCGACGGACACCCGGGAGACGGCCGACGAGCTCGCGACCGAGGTCGAGGAGGCCGAGGCCGATCTCGCGGACCGCCGGGCCAAGCTCGACGACCTGGGCGAGGAGATCGAGACGCTGACGGATGGGTTCGACGATGCACCGATCGACCTGGGCGACGCCGAGGAGCACGTGACCGAGCTCTCGAACGATATCGAGGCGCTCCGCGAGGAGCGGAACGACCTCGTGACCGAGCTCGAGACTCGGCGGAACGAGATCGAGAGGGCCGAGGACCTGCTCGAGGCCGGCAAGTGCCCGGAGTGTGGCCAGCCGGTGGAGGGCGCCCCGCACGTCGACACGCTCGACGAGGACCGCGAGGCGGTCGAAGCCCTCGAGACGGACCTCGAGACCATCGACGATCGACTGGCGGATGCGCGCGACCGGCTGGAGTCGACCGAGGAGCTGGCCGAGGCCGAACGGCGCGTCGACAGCCTCCGCGACCGCCGAGACAGCTTGACCCAGCTGATCGAGGAGAAGGCCGAGACCCTCGCGGAGAAGCGGGAGCGGATCGATCAGCTCAGGGAGGAGGCCGACAGCCTCGAGACCCAAGCGGCCGAGAAGCGCGAGGAAGCCGACGAGCTGGAGGCGGCGGCCGAGGCCAAGCGCGAGGCGATCGGTGAGCACAACCGCCGCCGGGCGGAACTCCGGGAGTCGATCGATCGGCTTGACGAGCTCGCCTCGCTCCTTGACGAGATCGAATCGACGGCCGACGAGGTCGACCGCCTCCGCGAGCGCCGGGATCTCCTCGAGGACCGAAACGATGAGCGGCGCGAGACCCTTCAGGAGAAACGCGATCGGAAGGCCGAGCTGACCGACGGCGTCGACGAGGAGCAGGTCGAATGGGCACGAAACGAGCGGGAACGGGCGACGGAATACATCGATGACGTCACCGAGGAGATCGACGAACTCCGCGAGCGCCGGGACACGCTCCAGAACCGGATCGGGGCGGTCGAGAACGAACTCGAGACCCTCGAGACGCTCCGCGAGCGTCGCGAATCACTCGCCGATCGGGTCGCCGCCCTCGAATCGCTGCACGAGGAGACCGCCGAGATGGAGTCGATGTACGGTGACCTCCGCGCCGAACTGCGTCAGCGCAACCTGGCCAGCCTGGAGCGGCTCCTCAACGAGACCTTCGACCTGATCTACGAGAACGATGCGTACGCGCTGATCGAGCTCGACCCGAACTACGAACTCACGGTCTACCAGAAGGACGGCGAGGTGCTCGAGCCTGACCAGCTCTCGGGCGGTGAACGCGCGCTGTTCAACCTCAGCCTCCGGACGGCCATCTACCGCTTGTTGGCCGAGGGCATCGATGGGGCGGCCCCGATGCCGCCGCTCATCTTGGACGAACCGACCGTCTTTCTCGACGCCGGGCACGTCTCGAAGCTGGTCGAGCTGGTGGAGTCGATGCGCGACCTCGGCGTCGAGCAGATCGTGGTCGTCAGCCATGACGACGAGCTCGTCGGCGCGGCCGATCAGCTGCTGACCGTCGAGAAGGACGCCACCACCAACCGGTCGTCGGTCGGCCGGGCTCAGCCGTCGATCTCGGCCGATTGAAGCGCCGCCACGGCGACCGCCGCCGCCTCCGTGGCCGCGTACCCGGCCTCGCCCGCGACCGTCGTTTCGGTCACCAGGCCGGCTGCCCGGAACTCCGAGAGCCGGCCGTGAAGGTCGCTCTCACAGAGGTCATAGTCCGTCAACATCGATCGGACGGCGAGCGGTCCACGCCGGTGGAGGTCGACGAGGAGGCCCAGCGCGGCGGCGTCGGGCGTCGCGGTCACGAGGCGACGGAGCGGGTCGGGGACGGTGTCTGCGGCGAGGTCTAGCGGCGTGGCGCCGTCGAGGTCGGTGAGCCGGTCGTTGGGGAGGTGGTCGACCTCGCCCGTCTCGAGGTCGCGCACCCGGCTCGCTGAACTCGACCGCTTTTCGAGCAGGTAGCGGCGACCAGACTCGTCCTCGACGGTTCGCATATCCGAACCCATGGCCGACGGGCGGTTAGGCCTTCCGCCGTTTGCGGTACCGATGCCACCCGACGACCACCAACCCGGCCCCGAGCCCGAGCAGGAGGCCCCCGACGGTCCCCCGATCGGTGAACCCGAGGAGCATCAGCCCGAGGGTGAGCGAGAGGATGGCGGCGTTGAACACGCCGACGAGAAGCCAGAAGTCCCGCCGCACCGTCGCCGGTGGCTGTTGCCGGGCGGTATCGAGCGCGGCGGTCCCCTCGGACTCGTCGGACACGACGGCGGCTACGGACGGCAGGAAGAGAAGTGTTTTCGTTAGTGCGCTTCGTCGAGCCGGACGGCGCCGGTGGACTCGATCCAGGCGAGGGGGTTCGCGGCGTCATACAGGACGGTCCCGTCCTCGGTCGAATACGCCTCGACCGACTCGGTCGCGTCGGTCGCACTCGGCTGGAGATCCGACACCTCCGAACGTCCCGTGTCCCCGGTTTCGGACATTGTCCTGTGCCATGGTATCGCGTACCATGATATAGGTCTTTTGTCCGACCGGTCGGCCCGGGCATCACGGGGTATTTTATCCTCGCTCGCTAACGACCGGTAGCATGGATCAGGCGGATCTCTCTAGCTATTCCGACGGCGACCGCCCGGTCGAGGAGGCCGTTGCCGTCGCGGGGAACGGCGGGGCGCCCCATGAGGTGGTCGACCTGGATGAGGTCCGCTTCCCGGAAGCCTCGGGGACGGTCGATCTGGCGATGGTCCAGGTCGATTACAAGATCGTCGGCCGGGGCGACGACGAGCGGCCGGTCATGCACGTGTTCGGCCGCACCGCCGACAACGACCTCGAACACGTCCGCGTCCACGGCTTCCGGCCGTACTTCTACGCGCCCGCCGACTCCGTTGCCGAGGACGACCTCGCCCGCGAGGAGCTGACGGGCCACGAAACGGGCTTCGAGAGCATCCGGGCGTACTTCTACACCCCGACCGCGACCGTCGACGAGGACGACCTCGCGGCCACCGACGCCATCACCGACTGGGAGGCCGGTTACGAAGGGATCCGCGGGGAATCGCTCACGAAGGTCTACGCCCGCACGCCACGCGACGTCGGACAGATCCGCGACCGGTTCGACCACTACGAGGCGGACATCCTCTTTCCGAACCGGTTCCTCATCGACAAGGACGTC
>CAYOLR010000175.1:0-5980 GCA_964404815.1 uncultured Halobacteriales archaeon | reverse complement strand
GTGCTGCTCGTCGCCGCACTCCGGTGACTACCGGTCCCGGCCCGAACCGTCCCCGCCGGAGGGCTCGCGACCCTGTGGGTCCCCGCGGCCCGGCTGGCCGCCACGGGCGCCAGGCTGGCCCTGGCCGGGCTGGTCGCCGTCACCGCGCTGTCCACCGCCCGCGTGCTGTCGCGGTTCGCCGCGCCCGCCGGGCGTGTCCGCCGAGTGTTGCTCGGAGCCGTCGGCAGCTCGGCCGTCAGACCCGGGCACGGGGACGGTCTGGAGCACCTCCGCGATGACGGTGTCCCGGTCGGCCCCGCGGACGCTCGCGTCGGCGGTCAGGACGAGCCGGTGGGTGAAAACCGGCTTCACGACGCGCTTGATGTCGTCGGGGACCACGTAGTCCCGGCCGTCGATGACCGCCCGGGCGCGGGCGGCCTCGAACAGCCGCTGGATCCCCCGCGGGGAGACCCCGACCTCGACGCGGTCGTCCGCGCGGGTCGCCCGGCCGAGTTCGACCACGTAGTCCCGGAGCCGGCCGTCCACCGCGACCGACTCCGGGACCCGCTGGAGCGCGGGGACGTCCCCGTTCTCGAGGACCGGCTCGGCGGTCGGGGCCTGGGTGGTCCGGTCGGCCCGGCGGTCGATCAGCTCGCGCTCGCCGGTGAAGTCGGGGTAGCCCATCGCCGTCTTCACGATAAAGCGGTCCCGCTGGGCCTCCGGCAGCCCGAAGGTCCCCTCCTGTTCGACGGGATTCTGGGTCGCGATGACGAAGAAGGGGTCGGGCAGCTCGAAGGTGTCGCCGCCAACGGTGACCTGGCGTTCCTCCATCGCCTCGAGCAGGGCGGCCTGGGTCTTGGGCGGGGCGCGGTTGATCTCGTCGCCCAGCACCACGTTGGCGAAGATGGGCCCCTCCCGGAATTCGAAGGCTCGCTCCTTCTCGTCGAAGACGTGGGTTCCCGTGACATCAGTCGGGAGGAGGTCCGGGGTGAACTGGATCCGGCTGAATGTGAGGTCGAGGGCGTCGGCCACGCTCCTGGCCGTCAGGGTCTTGCCGGTGCCGGGGACGTCCTCCAATAGCACGTGTCCCCGGGCGAGGATCCCCAATAATACGGTTTCGAGGACCGACCGATCGGCGATGACGGTCCCTCCGAGTGCCTCGAGCACGTCAGCACACGCCGCACTCGCCGCATCCACGTCCATGGGGTCCACGCCGGGCCCGGCCGCCTTAGGTATCGTGGAATCGGCGACCGGTGAACCGAAACCGCTAAACTCCAATCAGGGTTAGGCGTTGCCGAGCCGAGGTAGCCTAGCCCGGCCAAGGCGCCTGCCTCGAGAGCAGGTGTCCGAGAGGACACGTGAGTTCAAATCTCACCCTCGGCGTGTCAAGTTCCGTTCGCCTGATATCGTATCTACCCCGAGGCGGGAATGGGGCTGATACCGCAGTCGTGGGTTGGGGGCGTATGGTATACGCGGTCTCTCCGGGTAACAAGACAAACACCTCGGACAGAGAATACGGATCCGGTGTCACCAGCTACCCCCACCCCGCTGGGTTGGCGAGGAACGAAAACCACGGATTGACAGCCCTAAGCTCGGCAGTTGGGGCTGCGTCAGTGGTCAGAAATCGCCGTCGGCGTTGGTGATGATCTCTTCATCGATCATTTTCTCGATCATCTCGTCAGCATCCGCCAAAAGGGCCTGAAACTCGGATTTGAGCCGTTGATACTCCTCGTTATCTGTCAGTTTCTGCGTGGAGCGGGATTGCTCCAACACCGCGATTTTCGATGCCACCCGCAGCGTTCGTCTGGTCGTCCCATCAAACTCGGCGCGGAAGAGGAGTGAATCGGTTAACTCGCGGATATCGTCCTTCCCCAGGGGTTTGATGGCGTAATCGTCGAACGGGAGATCGGTGATGTCCATCGTGGGTTCGACTGCGCTCGCCATGCCGACCATAGCGTCTATCCCACGATCCCGGAGTTTTCGAAGGACCATTTCACCCGACATCCCCGGCATACGCCGATCAAGGATGATCGCGTCAACATCGTTGTCGATGACTTCGAGAGCGGCATCGCCGCTCGCGGTATTTATCCGATACCGGTCAGGTAACCATTCTGCAAAGAGCTCCCGAATTTGAGGTTCATCATCGATAATCGCGACGACTGGCTCGGCAGTTGACGTCATGGACAACCACAATATTTTGCTGTTAGCTGAGTGGGGTTTCGGAGATCCGCCTTTAATAGTTTAGGAACGAATCATTCGATCGGAGGTCGCGGTGAAACAAAGAGAGTTGATCCGTTGATTCATCGTCCGTCGGGAGGCCTAGGCACCGATTTGGAGCCCAAGGATCCCGGTCAGAATGCGTACCTAATATATTTGGCAATAGACTCTTTGACGGAGGTTTAGTATCATCTCCCGGAAATGAACGACCTCACGGGTTTCCAACGTGACATGTTGTGCGTGATTTCAGGCCTCAACGCGCCCAAAGGGATCACCATCAAGGACGAGCTCGATGAGTACTACGAAAGCGAAATCCACCACGGCCGACTCTATCCGAACCTCGACGAACTTGTCGAGCGGGGGTTGGTCGAGAAGGGCAAAAAGGACGACCGAACCAATGAGTATACGCTGACCAATCGAGGCCGTGACGCGATCAAGCAACGGCGGAAATGGGAAGACCGATACCTCGCGAAGTAAGGCTCTCTTTCCTTCAGTTTGCGTCCCGCGGCTGCCGGCGAGTTGTCAACAAATGACTGAGGGGCGGTCGCCGCCTACAGCGCCTGGACAATCAGCGGGAGGCCGGCCGCAATACCCATCGTGAGGACCATGACCAGGATGATGCCCGGGAGATCCTGGCGGTCGATGTCGTGAACGTTCCGCGTGGCCATGATGTAACGTCGTCCCGAATTGGTATTAGTACCTTTTCCGCCGGCTATCGGATGTGATAACGGTCGGTTCGATCGGTTGCCCTTTGTGAGGGGCCTGTCTCTCCCCGTCAATGGCGCTTCCCGTCGAGGACTTCCTCCTGTTCGCGACGGGGGCGGCGGTGTTTTTCGGGCTCGGACCGATCCTCTCGAAACGCGGACTCGCCGTCGGCGGGACCTGGATGGGAAACACGCTGACCGTCATCGGCGTTCGGGCGACGATGTTCTGGCTTGTCCTCCTTGTGGTTGCCAAAAGCGAGGCCCTCGCCGGACTGACCCTGGCGGGCGCCGTGATCTTCGCGCTGGCGGGGATCTCCGCATCGGGGATCGGCCGGCTGTCGTTCTATGTCGGTGTCGACAAAGTGGGGTCGAGTCTGAGCGCCGCGGTCGCCAATGCCCGACCGCTCTTCGCGGTCCTGCTGGGGGCGTTTTGGCTCGGCGAGGTGGTCACGACCCGGATGGCGGCCGGCGTGGTGTTGCTGGTCGCCGGCGTCGTCGTCCTCTCGCTGTCACGGGGTGGTGACATCGGAGGATGGCGGCGACGCGAACTGCTCTACCCGTTGTTCGCTGCCGTCTGGTTCGCGGCGGGAAACGTCGCCAGACGCTTTGGGTTTACCGTTTCCGCCACCACGACCTTCCAAGGCATCGCCGTCGGCGAGACGGCCGCGGTGGTCTTCCTCCTCGGGTACGCGATCGCCGCTGGGCGGCTGGGCGATCTCAGGGCCTCACGGCGATCGCACGCCTTCTTCGTCGCCAGCGGCCTGAATGCCGGGCTCGGACTGTTCATGCTCTTCGAGGGGCTCCGTCGCGGCCCGGTTTCTGTCGTCGATCCGGTGGCGGGGGCGGCGCCACTGTTGACGGTGCTGCTGGCAGTGGTACTCCTGCGGGAGTTCGAGCGGATCACCCTCAGGGTCGTCATCGGCAGTATCGCCATCGTAGTCGGGGCCGCGTTGATCACTTGACCGTTCAATAGGCGTCGATCGCGTCCGACTGAGTGGGCTCGGCTGTCGCTTGTCGGTCGCGGGCGGGATCGGCAACCAGATACCCGTCAATGGGCGCCGGGTCGTTCGGGGCGGCGTCCTGGATCCGAACGTCTCCGTCCCCACCACTGATGGCCCGGGCCCACGCCTTCGCGTCACGCTTCGAGGCAAAGGTCCGGGTCGACTCCCGTCGGCCGACCCATTCGGCGGCGGCGGTGTTGATCCGCCGTGCCGATGGCTTGATGGAAACGACGTAGGAGTCGGCCATGGCCGACCATCAATGCCATCGCACTTGAATGGCCACGATTACGTGGATTCCTCGAACCGGATCCGGTCACCTTCTTCGATGGTTGCCGCCCGGTCGGCCGGGAGCTCGATGAGCGTGTCGGCTCGACCCCACGCCAGCCCGGTCCACGCCGGCAGCCGCTCGACCCGTTCGACCCGTTCGTCGACGAGCCAGACAACGGTGATCGGGAAGGGGACGAACACCATGTGCACCGATCGGCGTTCCGGCGTGTCGAACGGAAAGACGAGTGCGTAATCCTCGGGGATCGACCGTCGGAACATGAGTCCCCTGGCCTTGGCGATCAGGGAATCGGCGATCTCGACCTCGGTGGCGAGCACGTCATCGTCGGTCACCAGGCGCACGGCCGAGGCTCGGAAGCGGGGGGTAAAACGTTTGTGCGCCGGGGCGCGGGTAACTGTCATGGAGAAAACCCCGTCGGGGACCGCGGTCGGGGTTGACGATCCCTACGAGCACGCCGGCCGGTGTGACCGCTTAACCGATGAGGGACGATGTCGCTACGCGTTCGAGAACCCGACGGCCGATCCGGAGTTCACCCGACAGCTCCGGGCCGACGAGTATCGATGTCCGGTCGCCGACGAGGAAACGGACTGGAAGGAATGCCCTCACTATTGCTTCACGAGACGAAACCGTGAGTGCGAACGGTGCGGGCTGGAGGAGCGACGAATGGCGCACCATGAAGACCGTCCCCTCCTCGAGGAACACCATCTCTCCTATCCGGAGAGTCCGACCACACACGAAATCACGGTCTACCTGTGTCGGTGGTGTCACTCGAAGGTCCACGGGGCGTGGGCCAGGATCACCGACGACGTCAGCCCGGACCCCGAGGCGATCGCCGCACGGGAGGCCCGACGCAGCCGGGAACAGGCGGAATTGGCGTTCGAGACCGCCGCGAACCGGTTCCCCGATCGGGACACAGGGGACTGATGTCGACGCCGCCGTCCGACGGGGCGAGCCCGGACGGTAACCGTCGGCGCCGACGGCTGCTCCGCCTCGGTCTCGGGGGCTCTCTCGGGGGGCCGGGGTCTGGGCGGGGGGTCGAACGCCGTCACCCGCTGGCCCCCGGGAGGCAGCTGACGTGGTCGTCGGTCCGAACCAGGCCCGCCGATTCGAACCGGACCGGCTAGTGGTGGCGCCGGACCAAGAGGTAACCTGGTATGTCGCGAGCGAGATCCACAACGGCTCCGGCATTCCCGCCCACCACTCGTAGATTGCTCTCCGGGAGAGTGCCGATCTCTTCGCCGCGTATACAGGCGACGATCCGTTCGAGACCCAGCCGAAGGATACGGTCTACCGGAACTCCCCGCAGTCCCCGGCAGTTACATCTACGTCTGCGACCCCCACACGGAGGTCGGAATGGTCGGAGAGATCGTCGTCGAGGGCTGACGAAGTCATCGTTTCGTGGCCCGTCCGCCAACGGGATGGTCGGGTTTTTAACCGCGCCTCGTCTATCACTCCGTCAATGACGCGGATCGTCGTGGTGGACAACGATGGGCAGTTCACCCACCTCGAACACCGCGCCCTCCGCGACCTCGGCATCGATACCGACATCATCCCAAACGATACGCCACCCGCCGAGGTCGATGCAGACGGCATCGTCCTCTCAGGCGGGCCGCATAACGCCGATCCCGACCGGGGGAGCCGATACCTCGACCTCGGGGTCCCGGTCCTCGGGATCTGTCTCGGGATGCAGGACATGGCGGTCGCCCGGGGTGGTGAGGTCGGCAGCGGCGACTACGGTGGCTACGCCGACGTGACCGTCACGATCGACGAGCCTGACGATCCCTTGGTCGGAT
>CAYOLR010000174.1:0-6005 GCA_964404815.1 uncultured Halobacteriales archaeon | reverse complement strand
CGTCCGCAGGACGTCGGTTTCGACGTCGTGCTCGGGACAGGTCTCCTCGACGGTGTACGCCTCGGCGTCCTCGCAGTCCGGACACTGCCGGAAGGTCGCGTCCGCGTACCCCAGCCGGATGGAGATCCCGCGCTTCATCTCTTCGGAGTGCTGATCGGTCCACGTGCCCGACAGCGCCTGCACTAGTGTGGTCTTCCCGTGGTCGACGTGGCCCACGAGCCCGATGTTCACCTCCGGTTGTCGCTGATTGCCTGTCACGGTTGGCCTCAGAGTAGTAACTGGCGTGATTTGGCCGTGAACGCCTGATAAACCTACTGTTCTCGCTCCGGTAGGGCTTTCCGTACCCTTGTCTGGTCGCCCGCCGGACAAAGGGGATTCGATTTCATTGCGTCGTGGGCCGGAGTCCGGGCACCGCGGGCCGACCGTGGGTTAATACCAGATCGTCTACAAAAACGTGTTTTAGCGAAAGCCTTTGTTTGAGGTGGTTCTGTCCTAAATCCATGAGTGGTGCCAGCCAGTCTGACGCCCCCCTCGACCACTGTGACGACCCGGCCTGCGAAGACTGCGTCGAACCGGCCGAAGCATTCGCGATCATCGGGAACGAGACCCGCCTCGACATCCTCAAGGAGCTGTGGGCCGCCCCGGAGCGGCCGGTCCGATTCTCGAACCTGCGTCGGCGTGTCGGGATGCGCGACTCCGCCCAGTTCAATTACCACCTGGGCAAACTTACCGGCACGTTCGTCCGGAAAACAAACGACGGCTACGAGTTCAAATCCGCCGGCCGCAAGGTCGTCAGCGCTATCCTTGGCGGATCGTTTACGGGCCACCCGAATGTCGGCCCGATCGACCTTGAGGAAGACTGCGTCGTCTGTGGCGACCCCCTCCAGGCCAACTATACCGACGAGCAGATGGCCGTTGAGTGCCCCGAGTGCGGGCACGGCCACGGCAAGTTCCGCTTCCCGCCCGGCGGCTTCCACGACCGGACCCACACGGCGGTCATGCGGGCGTTCAACGAGCGTGTCCGGCACCTCCACTGCCTGGCCGCCGACGGCGTCTGTCCGGAATGCAATGGAAAGATGATCACCGAGATCGTCGACAAGCCCGTCGAAAGCCTCGGGACGGATTTCCACGTCGTCCATCGGTGTCAACAGTGTCGGCACGAACTCCGCTCGCCCATCGGGCTGGTCCTCCTGGACACGGCCGATGTCGTCACCTTCTATCGCGATCACGGGATCGACCTGTGTCGAATCCCTTACTGGTCGCTGTCATGGGCTATCACCGATGAACACCTCGTCGTCCATTCCCGTGACCCATGGCGGCTCGAAATCGCGATCACGCTCGACGACGAGACGCTGACGGTCACCCTCGACGGTGACCTCGCCTTGCTCGATCGTGAGCGGACAACGGGAACCGAAGCCGCGACGGCCGAGGCGGCCTGACGACGAACCAAGAACCGGTTCCGCAACCGACGGCGATGTCGACGTTCACGAGGCCGGCCCCGTCCGCACATCCGAGCAGATCCTCGGTGGTCTCACGCGAGCCGGCACACCACCAATGGCGTCGCCGCACGCCCCGGCCCTTTACCTTCACCGTACGCCGCGCGCCTTTTACCGAGCCGAGAGAAAACGACGGTCGTGCGCGAGTTCGGTTTCGAACTTCGGGTGTGTGCCCGGCTCGAATCGGACGGCCACCTCGTTGCCCGCCAACTAGGCACGGGCGTCCGGCAGCCGGGCACCCGCGTTGCGGACATCGTCGTGGTCGAGCCCGGGCCGACCTTCGACGCCCGGACTGCCATCACGCCCGACACGATCCCGGCCGCGGCGATCAGGGCGGACATCGGGGCGGGAACCGCCCGCTACTGGAAGGACGCCTTCGACAGCCAAGAGATCCCATACGAACGCGCCTGGGCGATCGTCGAACGGGCGGTCGACGCCGGCTTCTTCGAACTCGAACGACGGAACGGCCGCGACTATATCCGCCAGACGGCTCGCTATCCCGTGAACTGGTTCGACCGCCTCATCGCCGTTGAGAACAAACCCGACCTCGACGAGCCAGGTGACCTGGATAGACAGCTCCGGACCGACGTCGCCCTCGGCCTCGTCGACGAGGTGATCCTCGCCACGGAGAGTTACGTCACCCGGGCCCACCGCAACCGCCTCCCTGACCCGGTCGGCATCTGGCGGCGCACCGACGACGGTATCGAGGTCGTCCAAGCGCCGACGCCGTTGCCGGCCGACGAACCCGGGATCGAACTCATCGACCGGCAGCCGGGGCGGTGGGACGTTGAGATCGTCCACCCGATGGAAAAGGCCCGGGCCCGACGGAGGATCGCCGAACGCGCCTATGGCAAGGGCTGGCGCACCTACGATTTCCCCGGGTGTGCCAACATCGAATCCGCCCGGATCGAGGGCGCCTCCGGGCTTCCCCACTGCATCCAGTTCGACCGACTGGTCGACCCGGCGACCGAGTGTGGCCCCGCGTGCCCGGGGTTCGACGTCGCCGAGCCGCCGCCCGTCGACATCGACCGCGAACGCGCCAGCACGAGCCCATGGGTGGCCGAGCCGGCGGGCTACCGACGCGAACAGGCCAGGCTCCGTCGCTACGAGTGAAACGAAAGACCGATACCCACCCGAGGACCGATCCGAGCATAGCGCATGCGCCGAGCCGTCGTCGTCGGGTTCCTCGTCGCTCTCCTGCTCGCGACCGGCAGCGGCGGCGGAACCCAGACCAACCCCTGCGCCGGGACGGTGAAAGAGCCAGCCGAGGGCCTTACCGTCATCAGCACCCAGGGCGCGAAGATGGGGGAGGGGCTCGCCGAGAAACGCCCGGCCCGGCTGGTCGGTGTCGGGCCCCGCGGCCGGATCAGGTGGGTCTACCACGCCGGCCGTGAGCAGGGCATCGTCTGGTCGTACGACGTCGACCCACTCGACGACGGCACCCTGTTCGTTACGGCCACCCGCAAGGGCGAAAGCGTGTTTTTCGTGCTCGATCCGCAATCCGGGGAGGTCATCTGGGAGGAGACACTCCCACTGGTCGACACCCACGACGCCGACCTCCTCGACGAGCACCGCATCCTGATCGCGAACATGCGGAACTACGACCCGGCGACGGACACCAACAACGACCGGCTCGTGATCTATAACCGCACCAGCGACGAATACGTCTGGGAGTGGCGCTTCGACGAACATTACCCTCGGAAAACGGGACGGAACTACAGCGACGACTGGACGCACGTCAACGACGTCGATCGGATCGCCCCCGGGAAATATCTCGCCTCGGTCAGAAACTTCGATCAGGTGATCGTCGTCGACCGTGACTCCAGCGACATCGTTCGTCGTCTCGGCCGTGACGACCGCTTCTCCGTCATGCACGAACAGCACAACCCGCAATACCTTGAGAGCGGGTCGGGCCGGCCGACCTTCCTGATCGCCGATAGCGGAAACGACCGGATCGTTGAGTACGACCTCGGGCCGCTCGGCTGGACGAAAACCTGGGAACTCGGCAGCAACACCACACTCAACTGGCCGCGCGACGCCGATCGACTGCCCGACGGAAACACCCTCGTGACCGACTCGATCAACAATCGCGTGATCGAAGTCACGCCCGACGGCGAGATCGTCTGGGAGTTCTACGCGCCGTGGCTGGTCTACGAGGCCGAGCGGGTCGCGTACGGCGACGAGGCCGGCGGCCCGACCATCAGCGACCAGGAGGCCGGCGGATCCTACTCGATCCGGAACGGGCAGCCTCGATCGACCGAGAACCAAACCACCTGCGCCTCGTTCCTCGCACGGTGGACGCCGGCCACACAAGCGTCGCCGACACCGACCGCCTCCCCTCATCCGCCCTCGACACCCACGACGAACCCGACCCGCTCTGCCGGCCCCGGCGACCCGAATCCCGGGACGACCGCTTCGACGCCGGCCACCCAGTCGACCACGCCGGGGCAACCCGGCTTCGGCGTTGTCGCCCTTCTCCTTGTTCTGCTAGTCCTCGCCGGAGCGACGCGGCGTCAGAGATAGCAGCGAGGGTTGCGACTCTCTCCGATGGCCCGGCTCCAGGGATATCGACCGCGTGACCGGTTCTTCCAGGCGAACCCACCGTAGCACTCGTCGGTGAGCGTCATATCTCCCCCTCAGCGTTACCCCGAGCGGGAAAGGAAGGGAATTCACTCCCCGATGGACCGTTAATGCACCGAACGTCGCTCGACGCCGCCAGACGATCGTTTCCGAACCGGACGCGCGCCGCCGGGGACCTCGGGGCTGGCTGACTGTACGGGCTCGCTCACCAGCGGCAGCAGTCCATGCTTCGGTAAGACGCCCGGTCGACCATTGAGATCACGGTCGGTCGAGATCTCAAAGCCGAGTTCGACATGGGCAATCGTGAACGGTTCACGCTGGCTGGACGCGGTCGTCCGAAATGGTCGGGCGACCAAGGCCGGTTCGAACTGTCCTACGACGAGTTGAGCGACCAATACAGCGCCGTTCAGCCTGTCACCGTGGACGATTCTCGACAGGATTCACCACTGGCGGCCGGACCCACGGTGGAATCCTCGCGCCTCAGCGCGGGGGGATGTCAAGGACTTACAGCGAATAGCGCTCGCCGTCGACGGCGAGGGGCTCCTCAAAGGCCTCGTCGACCGGATAGAAGTGGGCCGCGTGAACGAGCCTGACGTCGGTTGCGTCGAGTTCGTCGGCCAGCGACAGGCCGCCCTCGCGCGTCATATGTTTGGTCCCGAACGTCCGCGGCACGCCGTCCGCGTCGGGGTGGTTGCCGCCCATCGGGTGGTAGTCGGCCTGATGGGCCGGGACGATCGCGTCGGCGAGCAATAGGTCGGGGTCCCGTAATGCATCCAGCGAGTCATCGGGAATCCCGTACGACGTGTCCCCGGAAATCGCGAGCTTCCCGCCCGTCTCGGGGTCCTCGATCGCCACCCCGTAACAGCGCAACGGCGGGTGGTCGACCGGGACGACCGTCACATCGAGCCCGGCGATCCGCGCCGGCTCGACCGGTGCGACGTCATGGACAATGATGCGGTCGAGGTAGTCGTATTTCGACCTGATGGTCCCCGCGACGCTCTCGTCGGTAACCGGATCGACCTCGTCGGCGGCGTAGACGTCGAGGTCGTCGATCAGCCGGTAGGCGTTCCCGAGGCCGTCCAGGTGGTCGAAATGGATGTGAGTGATGAGCACCGCGTCCGGGAGCGGCGTCCCCTGCGTGAGAAACTGGTGGCGGAAGTCCGGGCTCGCGTCGATCAGCAGTGACTCGCCGGTCGACCCGCTCTGCACGTGGACCGAGAACCGCGACCGCTCGACGCCCCGCGCTCTCGCCTCGGAACAGGTCGCACAGTCACACCCGATGGTGGGCGTCCCGGTGGTATCGCCGGTCCCGAGCAGCGTCACCTCCACGGAGCGACCCCCTCAGTCCTGAGCGGTCGGCTGGGGGTGGTCGTGGGAGGGCCCCCCATCGCCGTGATCGTGATCGTGGTCGTCGTCGGCCTCGATCTCGTCCTCGAACTCCTGGTAGTCCTCGATGTTCTTGAGGTTGTCACGCTCCTCGAAGTCTTCGATCGCCGCGAGGAGATCGGCCTGCGTGATGTTGGTCCGGTCCTCGGTCAGCGCCGACAGGACGGCCTCTCGAAGGACGAGCCGGATGTCGCTCCCGGTGAAGCCCTCGGTCGCCGCCCCGAGTTCCGCGGGGTCGAAGTCCTCGATGACCATCGGGCCGGTAATGATCTGGAAGATGTCGCGGCGCATGCCGCGATCGGGCTTGGGGAAGTTGACGATCTCGTCGGGGTGGTTGGTCGCGCCGATCAGCAAGACGTCGTCGCGGATGAGACTGATCTCGTCGATCGACTTTAGCAGCGTGTTCACGGCGCGCTTGAGCGCGGCGTGCTCGTCCGACCGGCGGGTCTTCGCGACGAAGTCGAACTCGTCCATGAACAGGATGCACGGCGAGAGCCGCTTGGCGACCTCGAAGGTCCGGTCGACGTTCTTCGACGTCTCGCC
>CAYOLR010000173.1:247-6052 GCA_964404815.1 uncultured Halobacteriales archaeon | reverse complement strand
GGGCTGTTCATGCTCGGCCTGGTGGTCCTGCTGCTGTGGGGTATCTACAAGATGGCCCGCCCGACGGCCGCCGGCGAGACGACGACAGGTGGCGAAACGCTCGCCGATTGAAAAACCGACCGGACTACACCACGACCGCCATGAACCAGACACCCCACGACGCCAAACGCAGAGCCGACCCGAACTGTGTCGGGAGGGGTCCGTAAATGGCTGAAGCAATCGCGGATTCCACGCAGTCGACCGGCTGTGGCGAAGAGCCGTCACGATTACTGGCGGTTCTCGGGGTGCTCGACGATTCGATCGCTCGTGATATTATCCGAACGCTCGATACGATTTCCGGGTCGATGACGGCCCAGGAACTCTCGGAGAGTTGTGGAATCTCGCTCACCTCGATCTATCGGAAGCTCGACCGCCTGACCGATGCCGGTCTCGTCGAAAAAACGGCGGAAGTCGATGACGATGGTCATCGGCGCCATCGCTTTTCGCTCGTGGTCGACCACGTCGAGGTATCACTCGGCGCGGACTCGGCCTTCGACGTTCAGCTGTACCGGGAAGCGGCCTGAACGGGGCAGGCGTCCACGGACGGCCGCGTCCCTCCGGATGGGTAATCGTTCTTGTCTATCTTTCAGCGAGGAGAGTATCCCGTCGTTTACGGCGAAAGTGAATCCGAGCTCTAGGAAACTGGCAGGTCGGATATTCACTGCACTGCTCGCCCTTCAAGATAATAAGTCTACATAGTCGAGATACGGCGATGGAGGTTACGCGTGCCTACGTTGGGTCCATTCAGAACTCCCGACAGGCGTGCGGTGGCCTCGACGAGTATGTCCTCTACCCCGGCAATACGCTCAAACAGGACGCGTACTACTTCACCCGAGTCGAGTACGACTCTGAAGGCGAGAACCGGCTCTCCGAGCGGTCGATGTTGGCGAGTCGAAAACGCCCGGGGCGTGAACCGCTCTTCTATCACGCTCTTACGGACGCAATCATTACCAAGTGTATCAAACGAAACGTTGGCACGCTCGCGGTGAGTTGGCCCGAAGGCATGCGCGAATCTGACTAGGGCAAGACCGACAACAAGAAGTTGCACACGTGGGCGTACGACTGCATCTATCAGTACCTCGATTACAAAGGCGAGTTTCTCGGTGGAAAGGTGCTGAAGAAAAACGAGGGGGACACATCGAAGACATGTTCACGTGCGGTGACGACACGAAGGTGAACCGCAGGCATAGTGGGTTGTACGTCTGCTTGTTGTGTGTGTTTTGGTCGCAAATGGTGATTGCATTGGGGCGGAGAACATACGCCAGAAGATACCTCCGAGTCCTCATGGTGAGGATAGGAGTACCGGCTGTGTGTCACGCCCATCGGTACCCCTGCTCGACCGCGAGCATGGGGCGTTTCACTCGGGAGACCAGGTCGTATCGTAGACCGGTAAAGATCCCATCTGAGGAACAGGAGGCCTCGCCGTTTCCGGCGAGAAGGGTGTCACCCATAGAGCGAGTAGATCATCACACCGAGGGCCAGGGCCACGAACACGCTTTCGATCAACGAGCCGACCAGCAGCCCCAGGCCGAAGACCTGCGTGACGGCCCCTTCGAGCAAGACCCCGACAACGATGCTCGAGAACGCGATAGACAACAGGACCAGGTCGGTTTCGCCGGACCGACGGTAGGCCGAAAAGGTGAGGTGGGCGAGGACGACGGCCTGGACGAAGATCACTATCTTCAGGAGGATGACGAAGATGGTGAGGTCGGTCTGGTCCATGGATGATGTGGCGTCGTCCAGGGGTCACCCGAGGGCGTACCGGGCCCAACTCGACGGGAGGTCGAGGTTGTTTTCGAGGTAGTAATCGAGGCCGATGAGCCGCCCCGCGCCCACGGCGGCGATCCCGAATAGGAGCAGGATATAGATGATGTGGAAATCCACCACGAACCCCCACTCTAGCGGCAGGTTTGCGGCGTAGTACAGCGAGAGGAGGATGACGCCGAAGAGGCTCCCGATCCGGACCAGTGCCCCGAACAGGAGCGACAGGCCGATCAACGTCAAGCCCCATTCGTTCAGCGGATCGACGAGCCACAACCACTCCTCGGCGAGGGTGAGCCAGACCGAGGCGAACGGGTTCGCTTCCGCCCCCGCGGTCGTCCGGAGGAACGGCCCGGCGCTCCAAGCCGGGTCGAGCAGTTTGGTAATCCCGGAATAGAAGAACACCCATCCGAGCAGGAGCCGGGCGGCGAGGATCGATAGGCCGAACCAGCGTTCAGAATACCGGAGGATAGCCGTCTGTCCGAACAGTTTCACCTCCGTTGATCGTTCTTTCATGGTGGCAACCGTTTACTAATGGGTAGCCCGGGCGGTATATTGAAGGCCGTCGACGATTCCCAGAATCCGATAATCGCAATAGTGTCTATCGTTTTTTAGTGTCGAGAACGGAGTGACCGGCCGTCACCCGTCGTCACCGGACCCTTCTGGCTCGGGGTCCGGCGAGGACGCGTCAAGGAGGCTCGATCGAACGATTCGGCGAAGCCCGCCGAAGCCGATCGAACAGCCGCCACAGTCGCCGCAGTCGACCGCCGAACACGTCAGGACGGTATCACAGCGCGGACACGTGACCCCGCTCGCGAGGTCGACATCGTATCCGCAGGTCGGGCAATTCATAGTAACACCATCGCCAGAAGCGCCCCGACGGCGAACGCGACCGTCCAGGATCCGATCCAGAGGAGGAGCCCGGTTTTCAGATCCCGCTCCTTGACGATCATCACCATCGAGAGGATACACGGGACGAACAGGGTGATCACGACGAGACCTATGAAGACCTGGGCCGGCCCGAGAACGAGATCGGTCATGCCGGCGGCAGCGAAGTCCCGGCGGATCACGCCGAGGATCAGTACCTGCCCGTAGGATGGCGGGAGGCCGATCGCCCCCGTGACCGGGGCGAGGGCTTTCTCGATGGCCGCGAGCCACCCGAGGTAGTCGACGATCGAGATCCCGATCGCTGTCACCGCGAATAGTGGGCCAGCTTCACGAAGGAACATCAGGGTTCGGGTCTGGGTTTTCCGGAGGATGTTGTCCAGTCGGGGGAGCCGGAGCCGAGGGAGCTCGGTGAGGAGGCCCTCGGCCGATCCGGGGAGGCTCCGGTCGAGCGCCACACCTACGACACCGAAGACCACCACGATGACGCCCAGGTAGGCGAACCACCAGCCGATGCCGAGGCCGGCGAGGAGGCCGAGGATGACGCCGAGCTGGGCCGAACACGGGATAGCGAGGCCGAGCAGCGCCGTCGCGATGAGGCGGTCGCGACGGGAGCCGACCATCCGCGTAGTGATGACGGCCATCGTGACACACCCGACACCGACGATCATCGGGACGATAGCGCGGCCGTTGAGGCCGACCCGTTCGAGGTTCCGATCAGTCAGCACAGCGAGCCGAGGGAGCACCCCCGAGTCCTCAAGGAAGCCGATGACGAGGTAGAAACTGAACACCAGCGGAAGGAGGACCCCAATGACGTACTGGACCGTGATCGTCAGCAGGCCGAGGTTCCGGTTGATGAGCACGTATCGGAGCGGCTCGGCCCACGGCGCGTCTGGGAGGGCGGCGGTTACGGCCGACCGGACAAAGGGGTTGTAGTACGCGCCGAAGACACGGAGTTCAAGGAAGTCGACCAGCCGCTGGGCCACGAGGTCGCCGATAACGAGGTAGATGAGGCCGAGCGTGAGGACGGCCAGGGGCGTACCGGTCCGGGGGTCGATGAGGAGGTCGCCGAGTCGGGACGCCAGGCCTTCAGTGGGGGGTTCGGCCGTCACGAACCGGTCGACGAGGTCGCCGACCCGGTCCCGTCGGTCACGGTAGACGCGGTCCCGCCGGCGTTCGTCGACGAAGCCGGGCTGCCCGCCATCCGGAATCGAGGCCTCGCGATCGGCGACCCGCTGGACGGTGTCGGTGTCCGCCTCCACGATGAGCGTCCGTTCGGCGCGCGAGGCGTCGAGGTCATCGGGCAGAGCTGCCAGCCACTCGTTCACGGGCGTCTCGTTCGGCGCGCTGGCGTCGGCGAGCCGGTCTGTGAGCCGATCAATGCCGGTGCCGTCGACGGCGACCGTCGGCACGACCGGGACCGAGAGCCGGGTCGAGAGTCCCTCGATGTCGATGTCGAGGCCGGCACGGTCCGCCTCGTCCATCATGTTCAGCACGATGACGGTCGGGATGCCCATGTCGAGGAGCTGGAGCGTGAGGAACAGGTCCCGGTCGAGGTGGGTCGCGTCGACGACGTTGACGACGGCGTCGGCCTCGAGCACGATGTCCCGGGCGATGGCCTCCGCATCGGTCATGGACGAGAGTCCGTGGACCCCCGGGGTGTCTGTGAGCCGGTAGCCCTCGGGCGTCCGGGCCGTGACCGTTTCTACGGTGGTTCCGGGGTAGTTGGCGACGTCGACGTAGGTTTCGGCGAGGTGGTTGAACACGACGCTCTTCCCCACGTTGGGGCATCCGACAAGGGCGATCTCGGGGTCAGCTGCCATCTCATTACCGTGGGAACTCATGGGTCGGGTGGCGAGACGATGGTGATGTCGTCGGCTATACGCCGCCCGAGGGCCAGTGATGTTCCTTTGTACTGCAGGACGATCGGACCGTTGGGGATTCGACGGTGGCAGGTGACGGTCCCATCGAGAAAGCCCAGTCTGAGGAGCCGGGCCCGAACGTCCGGGTCGGCAACGCCGTCGATTTCGAACGTCTCGCCGGATGTCACCGCAGACAGCGTGTGAGCCATTTTAGGTCGGCCTAATTCAAGCTTCGCCAAATATGCTTATAAAGCCGCCGTCAATTTTCAGGAGCTGAGAATTGTCGCCCGGGGTCCCGGGGTTCTGCAACGGTCGATCACCTCTCTGGCAAGGGGTAGGCCGTGCCGGCACCGGGTATCGATCGCGACAACGGTGGCGGGAGGGGTGCATTCCGACCGGTCGGGTTCGGTGGTGCCGTCATGGCCGTCCCGTCTCGTGGGGCCGATCGGGGGCAGGGGACGCACAGCCTGCGCGAGCCAGCGGTGACCAAACGGGTGGTTGCGAATACCGTTCGATCTCGCCCGGTCCCGTTCCAAAAGACGCCCGGTGCCCCGACAAAGGTTCACTCGGAGTTCGAGCGATTTAGCGATCATCTTTTGCCGGCTCGGCCTGGTCGACCGGTAATCGGGGGTATCGAGCCCTTAGGAATCGGGATGATTTTCAAAATTTGGGAATGAGCGGCAATGCATATAGCTACCCCTGGGGAAGTTTGGCATGGAGGATGCCGATCGATTGGAACGGGATCGTGCTGGTGCTGTCCCATCTGGCCAGTTTACTCCTCAGTGGGACGATCACGTTCTTCGCGTTCAGGGCGTATCGCCGGACCGGCATGGTGTCGATGCGGTCGCTCATGATCGGGTTCGGGATTATCACGGTCGGGTTACTGTTCGGCGGTGGACTGGATTGGTTGACCGGTCTCAAACTCGAGACCAGCGTGACCGCTCAGAGCTTTTTTACGACGGTGGGCCTCGCGTTCTTACTGTACTCGTTGTTCGTCGAGGACCACTCGTCCGAGACCACGATCACATCCTAACCCGCGAGGTGGCTGAATCGGACGAGGGCGACCGGATCTCTGGAGGTTCGAGAGGCACGGCACGCGGCGAACACCGGTTAAGTGACGGCGCGGTTCACGGCCCATACCGACGACTTATGAGGCGTCTGGACGGGGGTGACACACTCGACGGACCGGGATCAGCAGGGACCGCAGGGATCGAGTGACGTCCGTCCTGACACGCGATAGATCGATTTCGTTGACACG
>CAYOLR010000173.1:0-237 GCA_964404815.1 uncultured Halobacteriales archaeon | reverse complement strand
GTCACGAACTAACCCGCGAGGTGGTTGAACCGTACAGGGCGACCGGATGCCTGGGGGTTCGAGAGGTACGGCACCCGGCGAACACCGATGGAGTGACGGCGCGATTCACGGGTCCACGTCGACGCCACCTACCAGCAGGGCAAGTACGACGAGCACTGCGTGGCGCGCCACGGGTATGGGGCCGACGCGCCGTTCATCGAGACGCCCAAGCAGGCCCGCTACCACTACGCCAAGCGG
>CAYOLR010000172.1:0-6055 GCA_964404815.1 uncultured Halobacteriales archaeon | reverse complement strand
GCCGCCTGCCGCTCGGAGAAAGTCCCGCCGTCTCATGTATTTCGGGGGTCGGGACGGGAATCGCTTAAACCCACCGATGCGCCTGCCGTCACCCATCCTCGCCGTCGTCTGAATCCGGTGACGGGACGAACGGCGGCCGGCCGTCCTCCCCCACCCTCGCGGCCCGTAACCGCTCCCGATATTCCTCCGCGCGGAAGCGGTCCGAGAGCCGTGCGTTGGCGACCAACACGAGGATCACGACCCCGATCGCGATGAAGCCAAGCCCGGCGACGGTCGCGAGCAACACCGAACCGCTCCCCCCATCGCCGATGATGAGCGGGCCGAGCAACAGGACGATACCGGCGACGATCTGGACGAGCCCGACGACCAACATCAGTCGGTTCCCGAGTTCGCCCGACCCCTGCGTGACGTCATCGGGTGACGGCAGGACCTCGCCCTCCGGCATGGGGGGCGCATCGTAGGAATCCATCGAGCAGAGCGCGACGACCGGTTCCACGTCGACCAGGACCGACCCCTCACCTTCGACCGTCCCGTCCGGCGAGACGAGCGCGTACCCCTCGTCGGTGTAGGCCAATATCCGATCCTCACCGGCCCACTGGAGCCGTTCCACGACGGCGAACACCTCCCGACGCTGGACCTTGTCCTTCAGGTCGGCCTCGACGCGGTCGAGGAGTTCCGGCCCGGTGATCCAGGAGTCCGGCTCGAACGCCGCCTCCCATTCCTCGGGGGACATCTCGGCCATGTCCGCCGGACCGAAATCGTCGAAGTCGTACTTTTCCTCGACGGTCTCCCGGAGCGCCTCGACCGACTCCTCCGGCTCCGAATCGGGGTCGGCCATCACGATAGCTTGCGGATGGACGGGTAAACCGTTTTTCGAAGGCCGATTCGGGCGCTTTACCTGTGCCGCGGGGAAATCCGATGCATGGCGACGGCCCAGGAGACGCTGATCGCGACCGCCGTCCTCGTGGTCGTTTCGGCGAGCCTCCCGTTCTATCTCTATGGCGCCTGGGTGATCCTCCAGGAGGATGTCGTCACCTGGGACGTCCTCCTCCGGCACCTCGGGATCATCGGTGTGGGACTGACGCTGACGACGGTCCCGGTCGTCGGTTGGATGGTACCACGCCTCCTGGAGAACCTCGACGGGTATACCGTCCTCCACGGGGTCATCGGTATCCAGGCGTATGCCCTGTTGGTATTCGCCCTGACCGGCATCGTGCACATCTTCAGGGCGAAACGCGCACACGACCTCTATCACGACCCCGACCAGGATGTCGACCTCGACGACATCCACGAAAACATGGGCGCCTGGCGGTTCAGACTCCGGACGGGCGTATTCGGATTTCTCCTGTTGTGGATCGCAGCCTGGATCATCGGGGTAATTCGGTACGTGATCTTCTACACCGACCTGCTGTAACCGGGCGTCACCGCTCGTCCCAGCGGTCCCCGGAAGCAAGGTCGATCTCGTTGTCGTGCCGTGATGACGGACACAGGTCCTCGAGGTCACAGTCCTCACAGTCGGGGTTTCTCGCGGTACAGACCTCGCGGCCGTGAGCGATGAGGAGATGGGTGTAGTCCTGCCAGCGGTCCTCCGGGATCACGTCAATGAGGTCGGCCTCGATCTTGTCGCGGATGGTTTCCCGGGTAAGCCCGAGCCGGCGGGAGAGGCGCATCACGTGCGTGTCGACGACGATTCCTTCCACCAGGTCGTGGCCGTGCTGGAGCACGACGTTTGCCGTCTTCCGGCCGACACCGGGAAGGTCCGTCAACTCGTCCATCGTGTCCGGGACCGCCCCGCCGTGGTCGTCGAAGATCCGCTGGGCGGCGTCGACGATCCAGCCGGCCTTCTGGTTCGGGTAGGTAATCGAGCTGATATCCTCCGAGAGTTCGTCGACGTCGGCCGAGGCATAGTCATCGGGCGTTCGATATTTTTCGAAGAGAGCCGGCGTTTCCTGGTTGACCCGCTCGTCCGTGCACTGTCCCGAGAGGATGACGGCCACGAGGAGTTCCAACCGGTTCGAGAAGTCCAACGAGATCGTCGCATCGGGGTAGGACTCCTCCAGCCTGGCGATGACTTCGCTGGCTTGCCGTTCTCTGGACGAGAGGGGCTCACCCATGACCCGAGCCTGGGGGAGGGAGTTGTTGAGCGGTTCGGTTCCCCCTCCGGGCCACCGATCACTCCGCGGTCTTTATGCGGACGACGACCGCCCGCTTACCCATGAAGGCCACCGCGAGGGCGCATCCCATTCAGGGGCTCGTAAAGTATCACGGCCTCAGGGATCCGGAACGCCGATTCCCGTATCACGACAGCATCAGCGTGTGTACGGCACCGAGCAACACTACCACGACCGTGGCGTTCGGGGTCGCCGAGGACCAGTTCGTCGTCGACGGGGAGCCGCTGTCTGGCCGGGCCGCCGACCGCGTCCAGACCGTCGTTGATCGGGTTCGGGAGCTGGCGGGGATCGAGGAACCGGTCCGTCTGGAGAGCGAGAACTCCTTCCCGACGAACGTCGGGCTCGGGTCATCGTCCTCCGGTTTCGCGGCCGCGGCGATGGCGCTGGTCGAGGCGGCCGGGCTGGATCGCACCCGGCCGGAGATCTCGACGATCGCCCGGCTCGGTTCGTCGTCGGCGGCACGGGCCGTAACGGGCGGGTTCTCCATCCTGTATAGCGGCCTCAACGACGAAGACTGCCGTTCCGAACGCCTCGAAACCGATCTCGAGGACGACCTCCGGATCGTCGTCGGATTGGTCCCGGTCTACAAGGAGACGGAACACGCCCACCGGGAGGCCGCCGCGAGCCACATGTTCGAGGCACGACTGGCCCACGTCCAGGGCCAGAACGACGAACTCAAGGACGCCCTCAGGGCGGCGGATTTCGACCGGACCTTCGAGTTGGCCGAGCGGGACTCCCTCTCCTTGACCGCCACCACTATGACCGGCCCCTCGGCCTGGATCTATTGGCAACCCGAGACCCTGGCTATCTTCGATGCCGTCCGTGAGCTCAGGGAGGACGGCGTCACGGCGTATTTCTCGACCGATACGGGGGCGACGGTCTACGTGAACACGGTCGAGGAGTCCGTCGATAGGGTCGAATCGGCGGTCGCCGACTGTAACGTCGAAACCCGGGTTTGGGAGGTCGGCGGGCCCGCCGAGGTCCTGCCGACGTCCGCGGAACTGTTCTAGTTTGAAGTCCGCTCGGAACCAAGAGGACGACAATGAGGATCGCGATACTCGGTGCGGGTTACGCCGGCGTGACGGTCGCCAGGAACCTCGAGGACCACCTTCCACCCGACATCGAACTCGTCGTCATCGACGAGTCGTCGGACCACCTGATCCGCCACGAACTTCACCGCGTCATCCGGCGGCCGGCCTTCGAGGAGGACTTGACCGTCCCGCTTTCGGATATTCTCGATCGGGCGTCGATCCGCCAGTCGCGTGTCATCGACGTCGATGCCGAGGCGAACCGGGTCGAACTCGAGGACGGTTCCCTCGAGTACGACTACGCCGCCGTCTGCCTCGGCGCTGAGACCACCTTCTACGACCTCCCTGGCGTCGAGGAGTATGCCATCCCCTTCCGCGAACCGGAGCACGCCCACGCCATCCGGTCGGCCTTTCTCGATCTGCTCTCGGACGACGGTCGGATTGTCGTGGGCGGCGCCGGGCTGACCGGCATCCAGGTGGCCGGCGAACTCGCGACCCTCGCCGATGAGGAGGGTGGCCGGGAGTCCGTGGATATCGTTCTGCTCGAACAGCTCGAGGATATCGCGCCCGGGTTTCCCCATAACTTCCGTGATGCCCTCCGGGAGGAATTGGTGGAACGCGCGATCGACATCCGAACGCGGACGACCGTCACCGGCGCCGATGCGGACACCGTCGAACTCGCCGACGGGAGCCTTCCCTACGACCTGTTCATCTGGACCGGCGGGATCGGCGGGTCGAGTGCCCTCGGCGGGTCGCGACCCGAGGTCCGCGGGACGATGCAGCTCGGGCACGAAACTTTCGTCGTCGGTGATGCCGCCCGTGTCATCGATCGCGACGGCGAAATGGTCCCGGCGAGTGCGCAATCGGCGATCCGTGAAGGTCGGACCGCCGCCCGGAACATCCGGAAACTCGTCGACCACGATCGGGACGGTGACGTCTTCGAGCCCCGCCTGGAAGCCTTCGACTTCGCGCCTCGAGGGTGGGTTGCCAGCGTGGGCGATGGTGCCGTCGCCCAGGTCGGCCCGACCATCCTCCGGGGCCCGACCGCGTTGGCCGTCAAGGCCACGGCCGGGGTGGGGTATCTCACGTCCGT
Organism: uncultured Halobacteriales archaeon; assembly: GCA_964404815.1. Lineage (GTDB taxonomy): Archaea > Halobacteriota > Halobacteria > Halobacteriales > Hikarchaeaceae > CAYOLR01. The sequence goes on along the minus strand of CAYOLR010000172.1, from coordinate 1,763 downwards.
CGGGGCGGTCCGCGAGGCGGTCGAGGTCGTCAGGGAGGAGTTCTCCGGGGCGATGCCGTCCCGGCCCGAGCGTGACTGAGTCGCGGGATATTTCTCCTTGCCAGTCGGATTGGTGAACGTATGTCCGACACAACGGTCGGTTTCATTGGACTCGGGATCATGGGCTTGCCGATGGCGAAAAACCTCGTCGATGCGGGGTATCCCGTCGTCGGACACAACCGGTCACAGGAGCCGGTGGACGAACTCGTCGAGCACGGGGGAACCGGGGCGGACACGGCGGCCGAAACCGCGGAGACGGCCGACGTCGTGATCACCTGTCTGCCCGACTCCTCCGTCCTCGAGGAGGTCATGCGGAAGGATGACGGGATCATGGCCGGCGTCAGCGAGGGCATGACCGTGATCGACATGTCGACCATCTCGCCCATGGTGACCGAAACGCTCGCAGAGGACCTCGCCGATTTAGGGGTGGCCATGCTGGACGCCCCGATCAGCGGCGGCGAGGTCGGCGCCATCGAGGGCACGCTGTCGATCATGGTCGGCGGCGACGAGGCGGTCCTCGAGGCCCACCGGGACCTGTTCGAGGTAATGGGCGAAACCATCACCCACTGCGGGCCCAACGGGGCGGGCCAGACGACCAAGGCCTGTAATCAGATCGTCGTGTCCGCCCAGATGGTCGGCGTCAGCGAGGCCCTCGTGTTCGCCGAGCAGGCGGGCGCCGACCTGGAGGCCGTCGTCGACGCGATCTCCGGGGGTGCCGCCGGGTGTTGGACCCTCGACAACCGTGCGCCGTCGATGATCCGGGGGGAGTTCGATCCGGGGTTCTTCGCCTCCTACCAGTACAAGGACCTCCGGATCGCCACCGATGCGGGGGAAGCCTTCGGCGCCACCATGCCGCTGACCGAACTCGCCCACGAGCTCTACAAATCGATGGAGCAAAACGGGATGGGCAAGGACGACAACTCCGGCGTGATGCAGGTGATCGAGATGCTCGCCGGCACGGAAGCCAGGATCGACGGCTGAAGCGGGTGGTTCAGTTTCCCCGATCGCCCTGATAGCCCACCAGCCCGGGGTGGCACTGGTGGGTCTCGATCCGGTATTTCGAGATCCGGATCCCACAGCGGGGGCACTTCACCGTTGTTTTCCGGGTGTAATAGACGCCGCCGAACAGTAGCGCGAACAGGTAGACGACGTCGGCCAGGATGATGAAGAGGTAGGCATCGGCCGCCCAATCAGGTAGGACCACGGTTTCGGTACCCCGTCGGTATGTAGGCCCGTAGGGAGTCGACGGCTTAACGCTAGTGGTCGATGAGGTGACAGGCGGCGGGGTGTTCGCCCCGACCCAACCCGGGACGGTCCCGCTCGCACACGGTTTCGAAGCGCGTTCTGAGCTGATCGATAGCGGCCTCGCGGTCGCCGTCGGCGACCGCTCGGAGGGCCCGCACCACCGTCGACCGGTTGTCGCCGGCCAACCCCTCCCCGACGAGGTGGTCGGCCGCCTCCTCAGGGTCCTCGCCGGGGAGGGCCTCCGAGTCGAATTCGCCCGATTCCAGCCGTTCACGGAGGTCCATCACTGCCCGGAATCGCTCCTGGTCGATATGGATGTCGTCCGGCGGGATCACCACCGGGCAACGCGTCCGAAACCGGCATCCAGACGGCGGGTTCCGGGGCGAGGGGACGTCGCCCTTCAGGGTGTCGACCTCGCGGTCGTGTTCGCTGGTGTCCGCCCGGGGGACGCTGTCGAGCAGCGCCTCGGTGTAGGGGTG
>CAYOLR010000171.1:0-6112 GCA_964404815.1 uncultured Halobacteriales archaeon | reverse complement strand
TGAACGCGTCAGGGACGGCGTCGATCAACGGGTCGAATCCCGCGAGCTCGTCACGATCGAGCGGCGTCACGCGGAGGGTGGTTCCCCCGTGGAGGCTGCCGGGCAGGCGGATCAACCGGTGAATGTCGGTGGTCACCGGCTCGTCGATGGCCGCGCTCTCGGCAGCCACGGTTTCGTCGAAGACCGCCCGGGCGAGCGAATAGAACGCGGGGTGGACGTCGATATTCCCGGCGGCGATCTCGTCGCGGTTCGACCGTGCCGCCCGAAGGGCGCTCTCGGCCTTGCCCGCGCCGATCCCCTCGTAGGTCTTGAGCCGGCCGATCGCCGCCTCGTCCGGTTCGTTCATGAGCTCGTCGACGAGGGAGACCAGCCGGCGGTGCGCCCGACGGCTCCATCCCCCGGCCGTGTCGAACGTTCGCTTCTGGGTCGGCTGTTTCAGGCCCATGCCGGCCACAGCTTCGGTCTCGACCAGGGCCCCGAACTCGACATCGATACCACGGACGTAGTCGACGATCTCCCGACGCGCCTCGCGGTCGAGCTCGCGGACTGACGGCTCCCGGACGTGGACGTGATACCCCCGACCGCCGGAGAACACGATCGCCGGGTCGGTGAAGCCGAGATCGTCGGTAAGGATGTCTAATAACCGTTGCAGCGCCGCCTTGCAGGCCTTGAGCATCTCCGCATAACTGTCGTCCTCGGGATTCACGTTCGGCAGGTGGTCGGCGTCCAGGTCGAAGATAAGATCGGAGCCTTGCCAGCCCTTCTGGCCCATCGTCCCCGCACCGGGATCGCGGTAGCGACCGGCGGAGAAGTAGACGTGTTGGGGGCGTTCGCGCCGGAGGAAATCGCCAAGATCGCCGAGGTCGAACAGCGACCGGTGGCGGACCATGGTGGTCCCACCGGGGGAGAACGGGATATAGCCCCATTCACGCCGCTCCGCGGCGGGGGGTCGATCGGGATCCTGGCGGCGGTAGTAGTCCCGGAAGCGCCCGCGGAGATAGGCGCGGGTGCGCTCGTCCATTAGTGGCCACCAGGGGACTCGGCCCTATAGGGTTATCTCCTGGTTTCTGACGAAGGCCTCCATCCGGTCCATCGCCTCGCGGAGATCGTTCAGCCCGGTGGCATAGGAGACCCGGAGGTGTCCCCGGCCACCCTCGCCGAACACCCGGCCGGGGACGACGGCGACGTCCTGTTCGCGGAGGAGGTCCTCCGCGAAGGCCTCGTCGTCGCCGGGCACTTGCGGGAAGACGTAGAAGGCGCCCCTGGCCTCGAAGCAGTCGAGACCCATCTCGTCGAAACGCGAGAGGACGAATTGTCGGCGCCGGTCGTACTGGTCGCGCATCTTTGCCACCTCCGAGTCGGAGCTCCGGAGCGCCTCGAGGGCGGCGTACTGGGCGGTGGTCGGCGCCGACAGCATGACGTACTGGTGGACCCGGTTCAACGCGTCGATCGGATCGGCCGGCCCCATGGCGTAGCCGAGCCGCATGCCCGTCATGGCGTAAGCCTTCGAGAAGCCGTTGAAGACGATGGTGCGCTCACGCATCCCTGGGTACGTGGCGATCGAGGTGTGCTCGCCGTCGTAGGTGAGGGCGGCGTACACTTCGTCCGAAAGGACGGTGAGGTCGTGGTCGCGGGCGAACGCGGCGACCGCCGCGAGGGAGTCCTCGTCCATAATCGCACCCGTCGGGTTGTTCGGATAGCACATGACGAGCGCCTCCGCGTCGCTCGCGCCGGCCGCCTCGAGCGCCTCGACCGTCAGCCGGAAGTCGTCCTCGGGCTCGGTCGGGACTGGCAGTGGTTCGCCGCCGGCGAACAGGACCGTCGGGACGTAGGAGATGTAGGATGGCTGGGCGACGGCGACCGGCTCGCCGGGGTCGATCAGCGCCCGCATCGCCACGTCGATGGCCTCGCTCACGCCGCTCGTCACGATGATCTCGTCGTCGGGATCGTAGTCGAGGTCGTACCGGGTAACGTGGCGAGAGATGGCCTCACGGAGGTCACGGCGGCCGCGGTTGGCGGTATACGAGGTGCGACCGCGTTCGAGTGAGTCGATGGCCGCCTGGCGGGCCGCCCAGGGGGCGCTGAAGTCGGGCTCGCCCACCCCGAGCGAGATGATGTCGTCCTTTTCTTCGGCGAGTTCGAAAAACCGTCTGATGCCCGAGGGGGGCACCGCCTGCACGCGCTCCGAGCGCTTCATGGCGAGATCGACAGCCGTTCGTCGTCGTCCTCGGAGGCCAGCATGATGCCCCGCTCCTTGTAGGTCGTCATGACGAAGTGGGTCACCGTCTGCGTGACCTCCGGGATCGGCGCGATCTGGTCGGCGACGAAGTCCGAGATGTCGTGCATCGACTCGCCCTCGAGGTCGGCCACGAAGTCGTACTCGCCGCTCACGAGACGGAGCGTGCTCACCTCGGGGAACTTCGCGATGCGCTGGGCGATCTCGCTATAACTGGTCTCCCGGTCGAGCTCGACGTTGAGTTCGACCTCGGCCTCGACGTGGTTCTCCCCCAGCTCGTCCCAGTTGACGACGGCAAGATAGCCGCGGACGACCCCGTCTGCCTCGAGGGCCCCGATGATGTCCGAAACCTCGTCCGCATCAAGCCCGGTCTGGCGGGCGATGTCCTCGGTCGAATATCGGGCGTTCTCGCGGAGCAGCTCGAGTACCTTCCGTCGGTCGTCCATACCTCGGACTATGGGGCGGGGTATAATAATCTGGTCGAGGGCAGTCCGGGACTACCGCCGGAGAAACGACGCCAACCGGTCCGTGAGGCTCTCGGGCTCGCCGAGGCGGAGATAGTAGGCATCGCCGCCGTCCTCGTAGTAGTTGTCGATCCGGCGGACCACGTCGAAGCCGAGGTGTCGGTAGAAGCCAAGCGCCCCCTCGTTCGTGGTTCGGGCGTGACAGGTGACCCGCGTGTGGTTATCGGCCACCTGGGCGACGAGCCGCTCGCCGAAGCCCTCACCCCGGTGCTCCGGGGCGATCGCGAGGAAGAGGATGTAGCCGTCACGCCGGGCGGCGGCGAAGCCGATAACCTCCGACGTCTCCGGTTCGAGGAACAGGTAGACGGTCGCCCGCCGGTAAGCCTGGGAGAAGAACCCCCGGCGCTGTTTGAGTACCCCTTCGGCCCGGCGGATGGCCTCCTTCAACTCCCAGGCGACCTCGAGGTAGGCGTCGTCGCCCGGGTCCACCACCCGCCGCTCGATATTGACGCTCACCATACTCCAGTACCACCTCGCCAATTATAATTCCACCGTCAGCGTCGATATCCGTATGAGCGGCTCGGCGGACGATGCCTCACGACGGTTCGAGCTCACAGAACACACCGCCGACGTCGGGATCGACGCCACCGCGGAGACCCTCGGCGGGGCCTACGCGGCCGTTGCCGACGGCTTGGCCGCGGCCCAATGTGACGAGATCCCCCTCGAGGGCGATCGGTTCCACTTCGAGATCCGGGCAGAGGGGCGGGAGTCCCTGCTCTTCGACTTCCTCGATGAGGTCATCTATCAGCGCGACATCCGTGACGTGCTCCCGACGGAATTCGAGGCGTCCGTCGAACAGGTGGGGGCGGAATGGGTGCTTACCGGGAGTGCCAGGGGCGTGCCGCTCGATGCCGTCGAGGCCCGGGAGATCAAGGCCGTCACCTACTCCGATATGACCGTCGAGGAGGCCGACGGCGGTTGGCACGTTTACGTCGTCTTCGACGTCTAATTCCGGGGCTCCCGAAACCTATTCCGATAGACGGCCGAAACGTGCTAGCATGCCCAAGACCTTCGAGGCCCAGGGGATCACGCTCGAGCAAGTCCGGGACTACGTCTGGGAGATCGAGCAGGAGGGCGACATGCGTGTGCCGGCGAAGGTGCTCGCGAGCGAGTCGCTCCTCGAGCACATCGCCGAGGACAAGACACTCCAGCAGCTCAAGAACACGACCCACCTCCCCGGCATCCAGAAACACGCCATCTGCATGCCCGACGGCCATCAGGGCTATGGTTTCCCGGTCGGCGGGGTCGCCGGGATCGACGCCGAGAACGGGTGCATCTCGCCCGGCGCGATCGGCTATGATATTAATTGTTTGACAGGAAAATCCGAGGTGCGCTTGCCGTTCGGTCGGCGGCTCCGCATCGAGGACCTGAAGGACCGGTTCGACCGCGAACGGGCCATCGTGAAGGCCGACGCGGAGGTTTCCTCGGACATTCGGTTGTTCACGGCGTCCGAGGACAAGACCGTCTACGAGATCCAAACGGCGGCCGGTGATACGATCGAGGCGACGGCCGACCACGAGTTCGATACCCCCGAGGGGATGGTCCCACTCCGCGACCTCGAGCCGGGCGACGAGGTGTTCGTCGACCCGTTCGACGGGTTCGAGGCCGAGGACCCGCCGGCGTTTACCGTCCTCGAGGCGGCGGACTTCGCCGACGCGGATCCACAATTGATCGACGCCCTCCAGGAGCGCGACCTCCTCCCGCTCCGATCGACTGACGAGGCCTTCCACCGCCTCCTGAAGCTCGTCGGGTACCACACCGGCGACGGCTCCTTCCACGGCTCGATGACGTGGTTCTACGGCGACCCGGAGGACCTCGCGTCGATCCGGGAGGACATCCGGGCGATCGGGTTCACGCCGTCCCGGGTGTACGAGCGCGACCGGTCACACGACATCGATGGCAAGCGGTTCGACACCTCCGAATACAGCGTGAAGGCGACCGCGAACGCGTTCCGGCAGCTGCTGGAGAAGCTCGGGGCGCCGTCAGGCCCGAAAGTGGCATCGGATTTCGGCATCCCAGCGTATTTGGACCGGTTGGCTGACTGGCAGCAGGCGCTCTATCTCTCGGCGCTGTTCGGCGCGGAATTGAGCGCGCCCGATACCCTGGCCCCGAAGAACTTCTACGCCCCGTCGATCTCGCATAATCGCCTTCAGACGAATGTCGAGGCCGGGGAGGCGTTCATGCGTGACCTCAAGCAACTGCTCGACGGGTTAGGGGTCAGAACCAACGCGCTCGAGGAGGTCGAGCGAACCGAGCGGGAGGCCGGCACGTCCGTCCGGTTCCGCTTCGGTATCAAGTCGGGTGACGAGAACCTGATCCGGTTCTTCACGACGATCGGCTACCGCTACAACCGATCCAAGCAGCAGCGGGCCCTCGTCGCCGCCCAGTACCTCAAACGCAAACAACGGGTCATCGATGACAGAGCCCGGATCGCGGCGGAATCGAAGGCGATGGCCGACGGCGGGGTGCCGGCCGGCCGGATCAAGCGGGAGTTCCGGGATGCCGGGGTCAACGACCGGTTCATCGAGCGGAGCCTTTACGCCGGACGGAAGGGTCGCCCACGGCCGCCGATGGACTTCCCGGACTTCGAGACCTACCGCGACCGATCGACCGTCAGGCCAAACCGCTCGATCGGAGCGACGATCACCCAAATCGAGGAAGTCGACGAGGCCGACGTCTACGACATCGGCGTCTCACACGACGCTCACAACTTCGTCGCGAACGGGTTCGTCGTCTCGAACTGCGGCGTCCGGATGCTCAAGACGCGCCTCACCTACGACGACCTCCGCGGCCGCGAGGAGGAGCTCGTCGACGCCCTGTTCGACCGCATCCCGCAGGGTCTCGGCAAGGGCGGCGTCGTCGAGACGGACATGGCCACCATCGAGAAGGTCCTCGACCGGGGGATGGACTGGGCGCTCGAGGCCGGCTACGCCGTCGAGGACGACCTGGAGCACTGCGAGGACAACGGCTTCCTCGAGGTCCAACGCGTCACGGACGTCTTCCTCGAGGACGTCGCCGCCGACTTCGGTCTAGAGGAGAACCAGATCGTCGTCCTCATCCACACCGGCTCGCGCGGGCTCGGCCACCAGACCTGCACGGACTACCTCCGGAAGATCGAGAAAGCCCACGCCGGCCTCCTCGAGCAGCTCCCCGACAAGGAGCTCGCGGCGGCCCCGGCGGGCAGCCAGCTCGCCGAGGATTACTACCACGCCATGGGCGCGTGCATCAACTTCGCCTGGACCAACCGCCAGCTCGTTACCTACGGCGTCCGCGAGGTCTTCGCGGACGTCTTCGGCGAACCCTGGCAGGACCTCGGGCTCTCCCTGCTCTACGACGTCGCCCACAACATCGG
>CAYOLR010000170.1:0-6116 GCA_964404815.1 uncultured Halobacteriales archaeon | reverse complement strand
GAGGCATGCGATGAAACGGTGCCGTCCCGCCGCGTGATTTGAGCTCGGTGCCCCTATTACCGGTTATGGGAAATCAATCAACCGGCAATGGCATCGACCGTGGATATTTCCAGTCGGTGCCAAAAACGAGCGAGATGTCGGCTCAGGCCGTGACCGAGTCTTGTGACGCCGTTTCGACGTTCCGCCGCGAGTAATAGAGGTACGCCAACAGGAGGATGAGGGCGACTTGGACGGTCTTATCGATGTACCCGAGCGTGGTGAACTCGCCGGCCTTCGCCACGTACCAGAGGGGGAGCTGGACCGCCGTATAGAGGACCCCGACCAGATAGAGCAGCGATCGGCGATAATCGAACAGGAACACAACGACCGCGGCGAGGAACCCGACGCCGGCGAGCGTGACCGGGATCCGCCCCTCCACGATGCCGGAATAGATGTGGATCACCCCGGTAACGAGGACGAGCAGGATTGCCAGCCAATGGGTGGTCGATAACGAATCAGTCTCGACGGAGCGACCGAGAATCTGTGCCATATTTCAAATACGTCGTCAGTGAGGTTAACGCTCACTCCAAACATGTTCAGGCCGCTGCACCTTCGACGGCCTGCAAGCCGACAACGGTCGAATCGGGACCACTACCCGTTGGTGGTTTTGAGGGATGATCGAACCACCGGGCTTCGGCCTGATGATGCTGCAGGATTTGATCGACTATGTACAGGACCACCGTCCGGTCCCCCCGATTCCGCGCATCCGAACATGTTAGCCATGGCCCCTACTTCGGCGGGTCCCTTAGACACCGGCAGACCCGGCCATGCCCCGCGCCAAGCTTCGCATTTCCATCCCCGAGGAAACCTGGATTTCCCAGGTTTCGACTCACCATCCAGATATCGTGTTCAGTGTCATCGCTATCCTGTCGAGCGACGAGACCGGGATCGCCCTGCTCGAGATCCAGACCTCCAATCCAGTCCCAATCATCACCGAGATCGACAGTCGGGAGGACATTTCGGATCTGGAATTGTTGTGGAAACAGGACGAAACCACCATGGTTCAGGTCGAAACCACGAACCCGCTCTTGCTGTTCCCGATCCTCAAAGCGGGCATCCCCCTGCAGACACCGTTCGAAATCGAGGACGGGGTCTCGATCTGGGAGGTGACGACCTCGTCCGATCGGTTATCGGCCCTCGGAACCCGACTCGACGAGGCCGGTATCGAGTTCGATATCGAATACGTTCGTGACGAACCCTCCGACCCGGCTGACACGCTCCTGACGGCCAGACAGCGGGAAGTGGTCCGCGCGGCCGCCGAACAGGGTTACTACGACACGCCGCGAGGCGCCACGCTCACCGAGGTGGCCGAATCCCTCGGCGTCTCGAAAGCAACGGGGAGCGACGTCCTTCACCGCGCCGAAGGCAAGGTCCTGAAGTGGTTTATCGCCGAGCACATGTCCACCGACGACATGCCGGCCGGAACCGGCCCGGTCGGGAGCAATCGGAAATCGGTTCCGGATTAAGCTTTCTCGATGGTGAACGGATCCTCGGGTCTCGCATCCGCTGCGAGGATGGTTTCCACCCGGTCGTGCCAGGCCTCGTAGAACGCGGTCCGCTCCGCCTCGGTCGCGCTCTCATCCACGAGCTTCGGGATCAGGTTCGTAGTGGGATCCTGTCGATCCGGGGGGCCGATCCCTGCCGCTGCGGGATCGAACGTGATCCTGATCGTCCGGTCGGTGTCGGTTCGGGTGAATTCGAACGTGCGTCCGTCTCCCTCCAGGTCGTCGAAGGTGAGCAACCCGTCTCGGCCGCCGAACCCGTTGAACCCGACGAACCCCCTCTCGTCCGCCGCACCAGTGATGTGCCGGATCACGTTGGCCATCGGACCGTATCCGGGCTCGTCCCGTTCCGCGCCGACGGTCACGGCGATCTCGCTTCGGATCGGGAAGGTGTCGGGATAGAGCTCATCGAGTGCGAGCTGGGTCGCTCGATACGCCCCACTGACGGCCGGACACGCGTGGCCGGCACTCGTAACGATATCACCGAACGTGACCGTCAGCGGTCTCCCACTCTCGGCGGTTCCGAGCAGCTCCGCCAGCGGATCGCGAATCCGGATCGGTTCCGCGTCGGGTAACCGCAGCCACTGGGTCGTTTCCGCGCTTGATCGACTGCCGGCCGGGTCCGTCGTGCTTTGAATGTCGCGCACACCACTGGTTGGGGGGACGGCGACTAAGCCCGTCCGACTGACATGTTAGGTTGGCCCGGCCTCGCGGCTGACTGGCCCGACCGACCCGTTAATAACGTCGGGACCCCCTGATGGGTTGCAACGCGACACCCTTCAGGGGCCATATATGGATCCAGACACCCAACGAGACCTCGCCGAGACGTTCCGCGATCGACATATATCGACTACCGAGGGGCCGCTGGTCCTCCCGAACGCTTGGGACGCCGCGAGCACGCTCGTTTTCGATGCGGCGGGCTTCGAGGCGATCGGCACGACCAGCGCCGGGATCGCCGCGGCGCTCGGTGCTCCCGACGGCGAAGTTGTCGGGATCGAGGAAATGCTGACTGTCGTTCGTCGCATCGTCGAGAGCACGGCGCTCCCGGTCACCGCCGACATGGAGGCCGGGTACGGCGATTCGCCCGAATCAGTCGCCGAGACGGTTCGGCGGACCATCGAGGCCGGCGCCGTCGGCATCAATCTCGAGGACGGATCGATCGAGGGCGGGGGTCGGCTCGACGACCCGGCCGACCATGAGGCGAAGATCCGCGCCGCCCGCGACGCGGCCGACGATGCCGGGATCCCGCTGGTGATCAACGGGCGCACCGACGGATTTTGGTACGACATCGGCCCCGAGGCCGATCGACTCGAGACCGCCATCGACCGGGCGAACCGCTATTACGAGGCCGGCAGCGACTGTCTATTCGTTCCGGGCGTGACCGAGCCCTCGACGATCGAAGCCCTGGTCGAGGGGATCGACGGCCCGCTGAACGTCCTCGGGGGGCCGGGGGCGCCGTCGATAGCCGAACTCGCCGATCTCGGTGTGGCGCGCGTTAGCGTCGGCTCCGGACCGATGCGAGCCACCCTCGGGTATCTCGACCGAATCGCTGCTGAACTCCGTGACGAGGGTACGTATGGGGCCATGACGAACGCTCTCCCGTACGGTAAGCTCCACGACATGCTCTCGACGCCGGTCGATCGAGGGGACAGCTAGTCAGCCACTCGGGTTGGATCTCGATCGCCGGGTCCATTCCTCCAGGGTGAAGTTATCATACGGCGTCTCACTGACGATTTCCCATTCTTCGGAATCCCACTCCGGATAGTAGGCGTCACCATCGTATTCGCCCGGGACGCGGCTGAGGAACATACGATCTAGGTGGGGCTGGAACAGTCCGTAGATTGCCGCGCCGCCGATCACGTAGGCGGTCTCGGCGTCGAGGGATTCCGCCACCGAGATCGCCTCCGCGACGTCGCCGGCGTGAGAGGCCGAATCGATGCCGAACTCGCTCACCGACCGGCTCAATACGATCTGGGCTTTTCCGGGGAGATCCTCGCGCATCGAGTCGAACGTCCGACGGCCCAGGATGACGGGCGCGTCGGCGATCCTGGCCCGATACTGTCGTTTGTCCTCCGGAAGGCTCTCCCACGGAATCTCCCCATCCCTCCCGATGACGAGGTTGTCCGCGATGGCCGCGACCGACACCAGTTCCATCGTCGTTTGGTTGGCGCCACTGCGGTTTAACGGTGTCCTGATCTTCCACTGGCTGCGAGAGCTGTCCGCCGGACCGACCGTTCCGAACGCTAGCGTCGAACACGGAACGGGGACCGCCAGTTCAGCCTCGCGAGGCCGTTTCCCGGGTGGGGGGCCATTGGCATCGGGGTGGATTGACACTCGGTGTACGGCATCGGGGCAATCCGGGGGGACCCCGGCCGGCACGCCTTTGTGGGCCTACCGACGATACCGGAGGCAATGCTGGTCTCCGACGTCATGGTCACGGATGTCGTCACCTGCGACGTGTCGAATACGCTCAAAACCGCCGTCGAGCAAATGCTCGATCGCGGGATCGGGAGCTTGATCGTGACGAGGGCCGGGGAGCCGTTCGGCATCGTAACCGAGACGGATGCCCTCATCGCGGGGACGGCCACCGACCGGGCCTTCGCCGACATCCCGCTAAACCGTGTGGTCAGCCATCCACTCGTCACGACGACGGCGTCTACGACGATCCGAAAAGCCGTCGACGTGATGGCCGAAAACGAGATCAAGAAACTCCCGGTCGTCGATGGTCTCGAGCTCGAGGGGATCGTCACACGGACGGATGTCGCGTCGAATTATAGCGAGTTCATCCGGGAGGCCCATCAGCTCGATCAACGGCGAGATCACTGGGAGGCCAGACGGTGGGATATCGACGATATGTGAGCCATCGATTCGAATTGGACGTCAGGCGGCTGAACCCTCTTCGACCACCATTTCGCGGAAGAGGAGCAGCCCGAAGACACCGACGAAAACCGCCGGGAGAGCCACGATGGCCGTCCCGACGAGGATCCCGATGAGGCCGCCGTTTCGCACCAGCGTCGTCAGGAACAACGACAGTACGGCGCCGCCGAGGAGATGGGCGACGCCGAATCCCGCGTACCGGCCTCCGGAAAGGGCTTCGTCGATAGTGGTTCGAAGGCTGGTTTCGAAGTCCGTGTCCGTCACGACGATCACGAAGGGCAGCCCGTAGATGAGGTACATGACCGCGATGACGACGACGATCGCGAGCGGGGGGATCGCGATCAGCGGGAACATCGCAAAGACGACGAGGGCCCGCAGGAGGTTCACCAGGATCATCCGCCAGACGAACTGCCGGGCGCTGTCGAGGAAATCGACGGGGCGGCCCTCGATCCGGCGTCGAAGCGTGCCCAGGAACCCGGCCTCCAGCGCCGATGTGATGACGAGCCCGATGATGAACAGCGGGACGAACGCCGTGAACGCGAGCGGGCCGCTGATCGACGTCCCGCCTGAACCGGACGGTAGGGAGACGTAGGTCCAGAGCGTGGGCAAACCCGTCGGCATCGGGAACGTCATTCCGCCGCCCGGGCCAGCTTCGAGGGCCTGCGTGACCTTGGACAAGGAGAGCAGCGTGGCGATCGCGGGGATGTGGGCCAGGTCGAGGGACCGACGGGTAACGTCAAGGGCAGCATCCAACGTGGAGGGCATCGGTTCGGAGATAATCCGGCTCGATTATATCCATGTCCATTCTCGATGGCTCCGCGGGTCCAAGCCCCTCTCGTCGGCCGACGACGTTTCACGATCCGATGCCCGTCACCGGGATTTCGCTGAGCCCGTTTCCTCGTCGATCAAGGCGGCCATTTCGACCTTCGTCATCGCCGACTGGACGACCGTGTCGCCGACCTCGACCGACGGAACGACCAGGATATCCCGGGATTGGGCCCGTTCCATCCCGGCATCCGACGCCAGACTGGTCAACTCGACCCTTACGTCCTCTCGTTCGTCGGCGAGTTCGTTGGCGGCGTTGAGGACCTCCCGACAGGACCGACAGGCTGGATGGGTATAGACGCGGAGTTCCACGGTCGTCATGGATCAGATCTCGAAGGAATCACAATGCACGCAGGCGTCGAGGTCGAGCCTCTCGATCTTGGCCTCGTAAGCCTCGATCGCCTCGTCGATCGGGCGGAAGTCCTCGAGCCCATCCTCGGGGTCGTCTGGTTCGATCTCTGCGATCCAGCCTTCGTGATAGGGGCTCCGGTTGACCGGATGAACGACGCCGTGTCGGCCCTCGATCGGTTCGTTGATCGCGACGAGTTCGCCCGCAAAGGGGGCTCGTACGACACCCATCCATTTCGCCGCCTCGACGGTGGCGATCGGTTCCCCGCCATCCAGCCGATCCCCGGGCTCCCGCTGGTAATCGACATATAGTATCGACCCCGTCACCGTTTGTGAGCTGTCCGTCCAACCGAGCGTGACGGTGTCGCCGTCCACGCGGGCCCAGACGTCCTCCTCGACGTTATAGAGGAGGGTTCGCGGGAGGATGCAGTTGTTGATCACCTCGTAGGGCGGGGGGTCCCGTACCTCACCCGATGCCATTACTGGTCAATAGTAGTCGGTGAACTGTGCATAACTCCTCACCCT
>CAYOLR010000169.1:765-6134 GCA_964404815.1 uncultured Halobacteriales archaeon | reverse complement strand
CGAGGACGCCGCCCTCCAGGAAGAGTACGGTGTCGATGTCCGGGCAGACGAGGTGGCCGCCGAGCATGACGTCGTCGCCCGTATTGCCGATTACGGTGACGTCCACGGTATCGGGAACCCCTGTCAGGAGCTTCGGCGTGCCCGTGCCCCCGGACAGGAACGTGACCATGCCGGCAGTGGTTCGGGGACGCGCTTACGCGTTTCGCCCCACCCGTTTTATGCCGACACGCATCAACTCCCGAATCGATGAAGACCATCAAGGACAGCGTCCACGACCACATCGAGGTCGCGGACGTTGCCCTGGCCCTCCTCGATACGCCGCCGGTCCAGCGGCTCCGCCGGATCAAGCAGCTAGGGACGGTGGAGCTGGTCTACCCCTCGGCCAATCACACCCGGTTCGAACACAGCCTCGGCGTGTTTCACCTGGCCTGTGAAGTCCTTGATCAGCTCGGCGTCTCCGGCCGGAACGCCGATCACGTCAAAGCGGCGGCCCTCCTCCACGACATCGGCCACACGCCGTACAGTCACAACCTCGAGGACCTCCTCGAACGTCGGACGGATCGGGCTCACGACGACGTTGAAACGCTGCTTGCCGAGAAACCAATCGCAACCGTGCTCGACCGGTATGACCTCGACCGGGGTCGGATCACCCGCCTGATCCGCGGCGACGGCCGGTTCGGCCAGCTCATCTCGGGGGAACTCGATGTCGATCGGATGGATTACCTTGTCCGTGATGCCCACCACACCGGCGTCCCGTACGGGACGATCGATCACGGCCGGCTCGTCCGCGAGCTCACCTACGTCGGGGGTGAGTTGGCGCTCGCCGAAGGTAACGTTCAGGCCGGCGAGAGCCTGCTGCTCGCCCGGGCGCTCATGAACCCGACCGTTTACAACCATCACGTCGCCCGGATCTCGAAGACAATGCTCCGTCGGGCGACCGAGCGCTTGCTTGATGTCGGCGAACCGACGGCCCAGGACCTCCGACGGATGGACGACGCGGACCTGCTCGTAGCCCTTCGTCGGAACGATGCGACCGCCCGGATGGCCAGGCGGATCGGCGACCGGGATCTCTTCAAGCGCGCTATCTGGACTGAAATGGCTGATATCGACGACCGGATCATCGACGCGTCCCACCAACGCATCCACGAGTGGGAGTCGGAGATCGCCGAGGCCGCCGACGTCGACGCCGACGAGGTGATCCTCGATGTTCCGCCTCGCCCGACGATGCGGGAGTCGACGACCCGTGTCGTCGTCGGTGGTGAGGTCAGACGGCTCGACGACCAGTCCGCCCTAGTCGAGGCGCTCCGGGCGGCCCAGCGGCAGCAGTGGCGCTTCGGCGTCTACTCGCCCGCCGCACTCCGGGAGCCGGTGGCTCATGCCGCCGCCCGGGTCCTGGGGCTGGATATCGACGGTGGATTCGTAACCGAACGACAGGGACAGTTCGTCCCGCTGGACGAGTTCGAACACGTATGAGCGGGAATCGGTTCGAGGGAACCGTCCTCGCGGGGCCCGACTTCGAGGCGATGCGGGGCCGGGTAATCGTCGAGGATGGCCGGATCGCGGCGGTGGAGTCCGCGGCGGTCGACAGCGACGATATCATCGTCCCCGCCTTCGTCAATGCCCATACTCACGTGGGTGACTCGATCGCGAAGGAGGCCGGTGAGGGGCTCTCGTTGACGGAACTCGTCGCGCCCCCGGACGGCCTCAAGCATCGGCTGCTCCGCGAGGCAGATCCGGACGAGCAGGCCCGGGCCATTCGTCGGACCGCAGCATTCATGCACCAGACGGGCACGGCCGCCTTCCTGGATTTCAGGGAGGGCGACGTCGACGGTGTCGAGCTGCTTCGTGAGGCGTTGTCGGACCAACCTGTCGAGGGACTTGCCTTCGCCCGAGGGTCGATCGCTGCCCTCGATCGCGGGGATGGGTTCGGGGCGCCCAGCGCGCGTGACGGCGAGTTCGCCGGCGAGCGGGAAGCGGCGGCCGCCAGGGACAAACCCTTCGGGATCCACGCGGGCGAACGGGATCCTGACGACATCGATGGTGCCTTCGACCTCGATCCGGATTTCCTCGTCCACATGGTCCACCCCACGCGGGCCCACCTCGACCGCCTCGAGGCGTCCGAGATTCCGGTCGTTGTCTGCCCACGGTCCAACCTCGCGACCGATGCGGGGGTGCCCCCCATCCGGGAGCTTCTCGAGCGGACGACGGTCGCGTTGGGGACCGACAACGTCATGCTCAACTCGCCGTCGATGTTTCGGGAGATGGAATTCGCCGCCAAACTCGCCGACGTTTCGGCCCGGGAGGTGCTGCGAATGGCGACCCGATCGGGGGCGGAACTGGCCGGGCTGGAGTCCGGGATTATCGAAGCCGGGCGACCGGCAAAATTGCTGGTTCTCGACGGGGACTCCGACAACCTCGCCGGGGCCGAAAGCGTCGTTCGGGCGGTCGTCCGGCGCGCCGGGATCGGCGACGTGAAAACGGTCCGCCTCTAGTGATCCTGGTCGGCGGTTTCGGCGCCCGTCCGCGCGTTCTCGACGTCGCGGTCGGATGCGGCTCGGAACAGATCGTCGGCGACGTATGTCTCCGTCTCGCCGGTTTCGAGATCGACGACCTCGACATGGGTCCCGTCCTCGTCCCATTCCGCCCGAAAACCGTCGCGTTCGATCGCGTCGAAATCGCTCTGGACAAGGTCGAAGGCCGCCCGATCGAACTCCGTCATTCCGAGGGACATCTTCCGTGGATAAGCCGAGACGGGCGACGGCCTTGTAGTTTCCGCGGAAAACGCCTAATAGCTTCGGCGACGCGGGGCCGGTATGGCGGTCGCAGAGACGCTGGAGATCCTCCTGTCCAGGCTTTGGGGTGCCGTGGCTGGGGCGGCGCTCTTCCTCGCGATCGTCCTCATCGTTTACGTTCCCGGGCGGTACGGGTTAGTGCCGGCGCTCGACCGGCTGGAGTCGCAGTTTGCCATCGACGAAACCGCCTGGAATTCGTTTATCAAGATCGTCAACGCGGGGATCGCGGTGCTCGCCATCTACCTTGCGATCCCACTGTCGGGCCTGGCGACCACGCCCACCTCGAGTGCCGCGATCGGTGCTGGGATCACTATCGCACTTGGCTTCGCCTCGCGGGACGTCCTTTCGAACCTGGTGAGCGGGGCCTTCCTGGTCACCGACCCCCGTTTCAGTATCGGCGACTGGATCGAGTGGGACGGTAAGGAGGGTGTGATCGAGGACATCAGCTTCCGGGTCACCCGGGTATACACCTTCGACAACGAGCTCATCACGGTGCCAAACTCCGAGCTCACTACCACCGCTGTCACCAATCCCGTCGCGAAGGACCACCGTCGCATTACCTACCGATTCGGTATCGGGTACGACGACGATATCGACCAAGCGATCCGCATCCTCACCGAAACCGCCCGGGAACACCCCGGCATCCTCGACCGGCCGGCCGCCTCGGTTCGCGTCGAAGATCTCGGGGAATCGGCCATCGTCCTGTGGGCACGGTTCTGGATCGATAACCCGAAACGAACCGACTTCATCCGCATCCGGGGCGAATACATCCAGGCCGTCAAGGAGCGGTTCGACCAGGCGGGTATCGACATGCCGTATCCCCATCGCGAGCTCACCGGGGAGGTCGATACCCGCCCGGTTCCGGGGCCGGACCCGGGGAACAATTAAGAGAACGCGGCAGAAATCACCGCGACAATGTACGACCGAATCCTGGTGCCGACTGACGGCTCCGGCGGCACCCGGCGAGCGGTCGACCACGCCCTCGAACTGGCGGTGACCCACGACGCGACGGTCCACACGGTGTACGTGGTCAACACCGCGAGCTACGCGAGCTTCACGATCGAGGGGGCGTCCTGGGAAAACGTCGGCGACATGCTCCGGGACGAGGGCCAACAGGCCGTGGCAGAGGTCGAACGGCTGGCAGAGGAGGCGGGCGTTCCCGTCGAGACGCGGGTTCTCGACGGCTCGCCGAGCCGCGAGATCGTCCGGTACGCCGAGCGTGAGGACTGTGACCTAATCGTCATGGGAACGCACGGGCGCGGCGGGATCGACCGGCTCCTCCTCGGGAGCGTCGCCGAACGGGTGGTTCGATCCTCGAACGTTCCGGTGCTCACCGTTCGACACGGCGGCAAATCGCCCGAGGAGTGAGGCGATCAGGCGGGCCGCAAGTGTTCGCAATCCCCCGTCGCCACCCGTTCGATCCCGTCACCGGTGTCCACGAGTAACCGACCGGTATCGTCGATGTCGAGCGCCCGACCCTCGACCGTCGCGTCACCGGTCGAGACCCTGACCCGCTGGCCGAGCGTGATCGCCCGTCGCCGCCAGCCGGCCAGGACCCGGTCAGGGGCCGTCATGAGTTCGGCGAACCGTTCGAGGACGGCCTGTGTCACCCTGGTGCGATCGACCTCGCCCACGAGGTGGCTGAGGCTGACAGATCCTGGCGGGAGGGCATCGATATCGACGTTGGCGTTTATGCCCACGCCGATGATCGCCCACTCGAGCTCGCCGTTTGCCGTCGAGGACTCGGTCAGGATACCCGAGAGCTTGCGTTCCTCGCCCTCGGCGACGATCAGGACGTCGTTGGGCCATTTGATACCCGCTTGCACGTCCAGGCGCTCGACCGCTTCGACGACGGCGACGGCCGCCCCGAAGGTCAGGAGCGGGACCTGTTCGACGGGAAGGTCAGGCCGGAGGAGCAGGCTCATCCAGATGCCGCCCGGCGGCGACGCCCAGTCCCGGTCCAGTCGCCCGCGCCCGGCGGTCTGCCGGTCGGCGATCACCACGACGCCGTCGGCGCCCGCGGCGGCCAGCTCGCGCGCCCGATCGTTCGTACTCGGGAGCGAGTCGTGGGCATCGATCCGGAAGGGGTCGACCTCCAGGTCGTGTGGAAAACTGGGGGTGGGATCGGCCATTCCTCGGTGGTATCCCCGGCGGGAAGGAAGCCTTACTGATCGTCGGCCGTGACCGGCTCAGTCGATCACGACCAGCGTGTCGCCCATATCGACGCTCTCACCGGCGGAGACAACCACCTGCGTGACCGTCCCTCCACGGGTGGCAGTCACGTCGTTCTCCATCTTCATCGCCTCCAGGACGCAGAGGACGTCACCGGGTTCGACCGTGTCGCCCTCCTCGACCGCTACGTCGAGGATGGTTCCCTGCATATCCGCGGTGACCTGTTCGCCCTCCCCCTCGATCGCTTGTCCGCCGCCGCTGTCGCTCGCGCTGGCACCACTCCCGCCACCGCCCGATCGCGAGGGTTGCGGTTGTCGACGACCGCTCGACCGCCCGCCGCCTCCGGCCGGTGGGCCCCGCTCCTCGAGGTCGACTTCGAACCGTTTGCCGTTGACCTCGACGGTG
>CAYOLR010000169.1:0-755 GCA_964404815.1 uncultured Halobacteriales archaeon | reverse complement strand
GGTGAACGTCCGTTCGACGACTTCTTCCTCCTCCGCCTCGCCGACGGATTCCGGGCCCCACCGCTCGACCGCATCGGCGATGGCCGCTTTGTCGAGGTGGTGGTCGAGGTAGTTGGTGGTGTGTTCGCCGGCGATGAACCGCTCGTCGGTTAGCATCAACCGGTGGAACGGGACGGTCGTGTGCACGCCCTCGATGTCGAACTCCTTTAGCGCCCGATCGCTCCTGGCCAGACACTCCTCCCGATCCGCCGCGTGGACGATGAGTTTCGCGATCATCGAGTCATAGTCGCCGGCGATCTCGTCGCCCTGTCGGAGGGCGTCGTCGATGCGAACGCCGATCCCGCCGGGGGGGTCGTATGTCGAGAGGGGGCCTGGCGTCGGGGAGAACTCGTTCGCGGGGTTCTCGGCGTTGATCCGGTACTCGACCGCATGGCCGTCGATCTCGACCTCGGACTGGTCGAAGCTGATCTCCTCGCCGGCGGCGATCCGGAGCTGCCACTTCACGATGTCGATCCCGGTGACCGCCTCGGAGACGGTATGCTCGACCTGGATCCGGGTGTTCACCTCCATGAAGTAGAACTCGCCGTCTTCAACGAGGAATTCAACCGTCCCGGCGTTCGTGTATCCCGCCTCCTTGACGCCCTGACGGGCCGCCTCGCCGATCTCCGCACGCAGGTCGTCGTCGAGGGCCGGGCTCGGGGCCTCCTCGATGACCTTCTGGTGCCGTCGCTGAAGTGAGCAATCCCGCTCGCCGA
>CAYOLR010000168.1:0-6183 GCA_964404815.1 uncultured Halobacteriales archaeon | reverse complement strand
ATCGAGGGCCGATATGAAGAAGAAATCGGACATCTGCGGACCAGAATGGGTGATGTCCAGGAGCGATACGAGGCGGAGATCGAGGACCTGCGGACGCGGCTGTCGGAACTCTCAGAGCGCCGTGATGCGGTCGAGGCTGAGTTGGCCGCGATCGAGGACGAGCGGGCGGTGGTCCACGCCTACCGGCGCTTCCTCCGGGATCAGGACGTGTCGGACATCCTGCGTGACGATCTCGGACGGTTATTCGAGATCAGGGAGGGAGTAGCAGGTCCGCAGGTGGATTTTGAACCGACCATCGAAGACCGCGTCCAGACCGAACTCATCCAGCTCGCCGAAGAGATGCTCCGGGGCGAGGAGATGATGCCGGTCGCCGAGCACGAGCGGAAACTCCAGGCGGCGATCGACGCCGACCGCACGCTCGAGGAGCTGGAGGCCGAACGCGATGCCGTCATGGCCTTTCTGGACTTTCTGGACACAGGGGAACTATCGGAACACACGCTGAAGGAGCTCTACGACATCAAACGTGGGTTCGCCACCGTCGAGGTGGGGGAAGCGCGGATGACCGAGGAAGTGCGCTCGTTCTTGGTCGAACAGCTCCAAGCTATCACTGAGGACATCGAGGTGGTCGCGATGTCCCGCCACCGCGAGGCCCTCCGGAACGAGCGCGAGCGATATCTAGAGCTGTTACGGCCAATGTCCAGCTACCTGGAGACGCTCAGTCGCCGGATCGAGACCCTCCAAACCGCGCATGACGAGGAGTGGATTGGGGCGGTCGCCGAGGAGATAACGGCCAGCCTCGAATCTGAGGCCGCAGCCTCGGAAGACGCCATCGGGAAGGCCATCCGTGAGGTGTTGGATGCGGAAATCGAGCTGCGTGTCGATGAGGTCTGCGAAGACCGCGTGAACGAACGGGTGGTCGGTATGCTATGGGAATAGGCGCGAGGGGAGCCAGCCGCTACGGGGTTACTCCGCGGCGATGTCGGTTGTCTGGGTCCCGGCCGCGAAGACCACCAGCATAGTCCCGACCAGAAACCCCACCGAGACCGCGACGACCAGGACTTGACGTGAAGAACAACCCACCAGCGTACATTCCGGGCAGTTGTCTGGTCCGCTCGAAGTCGTATCCGTCCTCGATCGGCGACGACTTCAGGATGACGTAAACCGCAAGAGGGGCGTAAGCATGGCAGCCCTCGTCCTCGAACCTGATGACGTTTTACTCGGCGGGTTCGAAGTCGTACCCATCATATCACGTTAACCCTAACGTTGATCCTCGTGACCAGCGGCACGTAGGCGTGCTTGTAGTGGCCGATGAGGCCGTCGTAGCCGTCGGGATCGGCCCCACTTTTGCTCGTATGGGCCGTCGGTAACCCCCCGGCCATGCAGGGGATGTCATCGACAGGTGGATCAGGACCCGGTCGCGGGTGAACCCGTTTTCGACGGCGATGACCACCGCTGGGATCCTTCCTGAAAGACTAGGAGTATGCCGTGATCGGCGGGCGTTCAGTCGATCCGTACCCCTAGCGGGTCGTTCGGAGCTGGTAAGCGAAGTATCGCGACAACCTGGCCTTCGCTCCCTGCCAGTTCTCGCTCGATGATCGTGGCCTCCTCGGAGGCTGCCGGGAAGCGGAGCACCCCGGACGAAAGCTGGACCGTCACAGACTGTTCAGTTCTATTCAGCCGTTCTAGCCGCCCCCGGATCTCCTCGAACGGAGCCAAGCTAACGAGTTGGGAATCCTGATCGACGATGATGTCGGGCGGTTTCTCCGGGAGCTTGTCGGCCATCGCGATCCCGTGTGACCTAATCCCTCCCGACCGACGTAACTCTTATGGTTTACCCTATTGAATTATTCAATAGGAATGGTTGACACCCAGTCCGAAACCGATCGCCCTCGGGGCATCCTCTCGCCCGCTGATCGCGCGTTTCTCGTGAAATCAGAGGAAGAACGGGCCCAAGAGTATTCCCGCCAGGCCCGATCCAAACGCAAGCGTGCAATCCGTGAACGGGTCAAACAGTCCGTCTATGACGTGACCCTCCTTCTCGACTTCTGGCCAAGTCAGGAGCGGGCTGATTTGATCGAGGCGGTACTCGAAGACTGGCGGGGACGAGAGGGGCTTGCCGACCTGATTGCGCTATTCGCCCTCGAACTCGTCCCACGAGACCGATTCGATGAGCTATTTGGCCGGGGGATTTATCGGGCCGAAACCCGCCGAAGTGACGACCAACAATCGGGCGTCATAAGCGTCCAGTCGTACGACGATATTGTCGAATACGTCGAACGAGCGACGATCGAAGGGGCGATCGCGAACTACGTGGCTGGTGAGCGCGATGTCTGGGAGATGTCTGAAGCCGAAATCCGGGTGCTCGTCCGGCTTCTGGACTACCAGGATTTCGATGAATCGACCCTCAAATCGATGCTTGGCAATGTCGATCGGGCCATGTACGAGTTGGCCGGAGCCAGGGATTCGGAGCGTCGCCTCGATTGGCGGGAATCACTCCATCAGGACCGAAAACACGGCCAGGGTTGAATGCCATCGTCCTATGTCGGCGCTCGTCTTCCCGGAGTGTGTTTCTGAATACGGTGGACGAACCCTCCTAGATTCCAAGTGTCGGAATGTGGGCGAGGTATGCCTCGCGGAGTTCCTGGCGGTCGATGTGGTCGTAAGTGTCCATCGAGTCGCCGCGCGTGTCGCCACGAAGTTCCTTGATGAACTCGCGGTCCATCCCCGACCGGCGGAGATGGGTCGTGAACCAGTGGCGGCCGCAATGGGGGGTGAACCGCTCCTGGGGGTCCGAGGAGTCCGGATCGTGGAAGCCGACCTTCTCGGCGTGCTTCGTGACAGCGGTATAGACCCCGTTCCGCTTGAGCCGGCCGCCATATTGGTTGGTGAATAGGGCCGTGGTTTCCGGCTCCACCTTCTCGCGGGCCTGCAGCCACCGTTCGAGACAGCGGGCCGTCTCACCGTCGAAGAACACCACCAGGTTCGACCGCTTGGGCGTCGGCTTCAGCCGTATCGATTGGGCCTCCCAGTCGATGTCCGCGAGGTCTATCCTGATCAGTTCCTTCCGGCGGATGCCAGTCTTCGCAAACACGAGAATGATCGCCCGGTTTCGCGGGTCCAACGTGCCGTGGACCAGGGTCGACATCTCCTTGACGCTGAGCAGTTGTCGGTCGCCGCTCGATTCCTGGCTTCCAACATCCAGATACCGTTCCCGGAAGGCCGGGATCGGATTGTCCTGGATCTCGCCCTCATAACGGAGGAACTGGTAGAACGAGTTCATCGCCGCGAAATAGGTGTTGAGTGTGCTCGGTTTCAGGCCGGTCGAGCCGTCGCGGGCCGTCCGCTCGTTTTTGAGAACGAACAGAAACCCCCGGAGTTCATCCCGACCGACCCGTCGGGGGTCAACGTTTATCTGGTCGAGGAAGAAGGTCAAGTCCGACCGATAGGTCGCCAACGTCCGCTCGTCAAGCCCTTGGAGTTCTGCGTCCCGCAGGTAGGCCTCGAGGAGTTCGCGGTTTCCCCCGTCACTTGTCGGGGCCTCTACATGGGACGTCATCCAACCCACCGCCAGCCCTTGGGTGTACTGGCGACCAAGCCGTACCCCTCCAGCTGCTGGAGCTGATTATCGACGGCCTTGATGAGGTCGGTCTCGCTCGGGTCGATATCCAGCCGTCGAAGGATGTCGTCGCCCTTGATTCGATCCGCCGATTGCAGCACTTCGATCAGCTCCTCGTCGTATTGCCGGGTACCCGCGAACGCCTCCTCCGTGAAAGGCTCGAGACGGTGACGCTTGAGCTCCGATTCTAGCTTCTCGATGACTATGTCCTTCTGTTTGTGGTCCTTCCGCAGGGCTCGTACCTCGTCTTGCAGTTCCTGAAGCTGCTCGCTTTGTTCGCCCACATCGCTGAAGTCCGGACCGCCCATCTCGATGGCGTATTCGACGGCCCGTTGGACGAACTTCGAAAGGGACTCGTCTTCTTCCTCGGCCAGCTCCTGCCAGCGTTCCTTGCGCTCCAGAGTATCGAGATAGACATCGACCCGACGTTCCTTGATCGTGCCAGTCTTTCCCATGACTCGAGCTGGGAGTCCTTCGGTATAAATTTACGGGTAAAAATTATGCTCCGACGGGGATTCGAACCCCGGTCATTGCCTCGAGAGGGCAATATGATTGGCCGGACTACACTATCGGAGCGCACCCGGAGCTATCCCTGAAATCCGTATAACGGTTACGAACTTGGCCCCTCACTCGTCGTCGAGCGCCGACCCCGCGGCGTCGGGCTCGTGGCCCGGCAGGCTCACGAGGTTCTCCCGGCCGACCCGCAGCTTGCGGACCCGGTCGGCCTCCTCCATCTCCGAGAGCACCATGCTGACCTTCGACTTCGACCAGCCAGTGGCCTCGACGATCGCCGACTGGCGCATCCGGCCGCCGTGTTCCTCGAGCAGGCCTTCGACGCGGGCCTCGTCGTCGAGCAGCGCGGCCTCGTCGACCACCGCCGGCGTCCCGCTCTCGTCGTCACCCCCGGCCGACACCGGCGACGCGCCGCCCCGACGTCGGTAGAGGAAGACGCCGATCGCCCCCGCGATCACCGCCAGCACGAGCAACACGGGCCAGACCGGCGAGCCGCCCTCGGCCGGCGTGTCGGTGGTCACGGGGTCAGTGTCAGTCGCCGGGCTCCCCACGCCCGACCCCGCCGTGGTCGTGACGGTCGACGTCGGCTCGCTCGTGGTCAGCACCACCCGCGGACGGTTGTCCGTGAACGACCGCTCGCCGCTCCAGGTGACGGTGTCGCTGGTCGCGAGCGCGCCCCCCGACAGCGACCCCTCGGGATCGACCTCGGCGAAGCGCAGGCCGCCGGCCGCCCGGACCACCAGCGACTGGTCGGGCCCGACGTAGAGCCCGCCCTCGAAGACGTCGCCGACCACGACCCGGTCGCCGTCGGTCCGCGCGAACCCGCCCCAGGTGAACGCCATCTCGACGACGCCGACGTCGTTGAGCCCCGTCGAGACGAACGCTCGCCGGTCGAAGCCGGACGCGGTCATCTCCCGGCCCGTCGCGGTCTGCCCCAGGTCGACCAGCGCCCGGGACTGGTTCCGGAAGTCCCGGTAGAGCGTCGTCTCGTTGGCGGTGAAGTCCGCGGCGAACGCCTCGAACTGCTCGCGCTCGGAGTCGTTGGCGAGCGTGCGCTCGTAGTGGAACGTCCACCGGGCCGAGCCGTTCGGGTGGACCGCGATCCGGAACTGCGCCCGGTCGAACTCCTGGGCGAGCGCGAACCCGACGCGGTCGGTCGGATCCGCGGCGACGACCCCCGCGCTCCCCGTGGCGGCGACCGTCGCCAGACAGAGGGCGAGCACGACCGCCGGCCACCGGGCCATAGGGGGTCGCACGGACGGACCGGGCAAAAGTTGTTGCGACCCGGGCTCAGACCAGGTCGCCGTCCGACACGACGGCCGCGGGGTCGCGCCAGGCGCCCGCGTCGGCGCTGGGATCGTCCTCGAGCACCACGAGGTCCGCGCGCATGCCTTCCTCGACCGTGCCGACGTCGTCGAGGCCCAGCAGCTCCGCGGCGGTGACGGTGGCCGCCTCGAGGGCCGCCTCGGGGTCGAGGCCGTAGTCGACCATGTACTCGAGCTCCTGGGGGATCTCGGCGTGGTGGTTCAGCGGCGTCCCGGCGTCGGTGCCCATCGCGATCGTCACGCCGGCGTCGAGCGCGTGGTCCCAGGCGTCCTGGTAGGCGTCCTGGGCCTCGAGGCCCTTCTCGACGGCCCACTCGGGGATGCCCGCGTCCTCGGGCGCGTCGCAGATGCCGTGCAGCGCGCTCGCGGTCGGCACCCAGTAGGTCCCGTTCGCGGCCATCAGCTCGGCGGCCTCGGCGTCCATGAACGAGCCGTGCTCGACCGACGTGATGCCCGCGCGGACGGCGTTCTTGATGCCCTCGGCGCCGTGGCAGTGCGCTGCCGTCGGGACGCCCTTCGCGCTCGCGGCCTCGACGAGCGCCTCGAGCTCGTCGGGGGCGAGCTCCGGGGCGCCGGTGACCGCACCCTGGGTGAGGACGCCGCCGGTGGCCATGCACTTGACGACCTCCGCGCCGGCCTTGAGCTGCTCGCGGACCGCCTTGCGGACCTCGTCGGGGCCGTCGGCCTCCCGGCCGAACCAGTGGCCGTGCCCGCCGGTCATGACGACGG
>CAYOLR010000167.1:0-6195 GCA_964404815.1 uncultured Halobacteriales archaeon | reverse complement strand
CGCCCGAAGGTTTTTCCATTAACAACCGGATGCCTCACTCATGGATGAGCAGCGACGGTTGTGGAGCGACTGGTTGGTAACCGACGGGGTGGTGTCCATCGATGTCTGATGAGGAACAGGAAGACTACCTCGACCAAGCAGATGACCGCTCGGGCGACGTTACCGATCCGCTCCTCCTCGAGATCCAACAGGCGATCGTCAACCTGGAGGAGGAGCGGACGGAGGAGCTCACGCTGCAGGCGATCGACGAGGGCTACGATCCGATCGATATCCTCCAGGACGGGTTGACCAAGGGTGTCCGCACCGTCGGCGACAAGTTCGGCCGCGGCGAGGTGTTCCTCCCGGAACTCGCGATGTCGGCCGACTGTATGCGGGCCGGTGTTCAACACGTCGATCCCCTCCTCGCGGAGATGGACCTGGGCGACGATGAGAAGTCTGGGTTGTTCGTTATCGGAACGGTCGACGAGGACATCCATAACATCGGCAAGAACATCCTCGTCACGATGTTGAAGGCCAACGGCTTCGACGTGATCGACCTGGGCGTCGAGATCCCGAACGAGGACTTCGTCGATGCGGTGAGGGAGCATGAACCGGACCTCCTCGGGATGTCCGCCCTCATGACAATGACGATGGACCACCAGGAGGAGGTCATCGAACTGCTTGAGGAGGAAGGCCTGCGCGATCAGGTCAAGGTAATGGTCGGGGGCGCCCCGACATCGCCAGAGTGGCGAGATGAGATCGGTGCGGATGGGTACGGCGACAACGCCGATGCGGCAGTGAAGGTGGCGACGGAGCTGCTCGAGGAGATCCGCGCGGAACGCAAGGTTTCCGCGGAGTAAGGCCGCCACATTCCCGACGGTCGATGAACCGATCCCGACAGGGAAACTACCGTCCGATCGCCCGGTCTCATCCACCCGTTTTTTGGTCTCGACACGTGAGGGTGTAGTATGGGTTACTCGCCGGCTCCGGAGGGGGGGACCGATCGAATGGTGGATTACCTCCTCAACGAGACGAGGAGAACGGCTCCAACGTCGGTCGATTCGACGGTCAGGAACCGGCTCATCGACACGATCGCCGCGATCACCGCTGGCCATCAGTACGACGGTGTCGATCGCCTCCGGGCGTTCGCTGAGGCCACCTTCGCAGACGGCCGTTCGACGGTTATGTCCCGGCAAGCGGTGTCACTCACCGAACCAGCTGCCGTGTTGGTCAATTCGATCGCGGGGAACGAACTCGACATCGATGATGGCCACCGACTCGCCGAAGGACATCCTGCTGTGGTCATCGTTCCAGCCGCCCTCGCGGCCGTTGAGGCGATCGACGGTACCGTGGGTGACCTCCTCGACGCGATCGTACCGGCCTACGAACTCGCGGTGCGGACCGCCCGTGCCATGCACGACTGGCTCGGCGTCCTCTCCGGCAGCGGATCGTGGGGCGCCGTCGGCGCCGCCGGGGCGGTGGCGAAGGCCAAAGGCTACGACCGGCGCACCGCGGCGGACGCCCTGGGACTGGCCGAATTTAATGCACCGATCGCCCCGGTAATGCGGAGCGTCGCCAACCCCGCCAGCTCGCTCACGAAGGACGGGATCGGGTGGGGTGGCTTCGTCGGGACAACCATGGCCTCGCTCGCCGCCCGTGGATTCACGGCTTCCGGGACCCTCTTCGACGGGATCGAACACGAAGGCCCGGAAACCCCATACCTCGATTCCCTGGGTGAGCGGTACCATATCCTGGAGGGGTACTACAAGCCGTATCCGGCGTGCCGGTGGATTCACCCCGCGATAGACGGTGTGGCCGAAATCTTCGAAACGCACGAGATCCAACCGAACGACGTGGAATCGATCCACGTCTATACCCATCCCAACGGGGCTGCACTCGGAATCACTCGACCGACGACCCCGAGCGAGGCGGAGTATTCGTATCCGTACGTGATCGCCGCCACCGTGAGGAACCGTGGCGAGTTCACCCACGCCGACCTCACGGAGGCTGCACGGGAGGCCCCCGAAACCCTTGCTCTGGCCGATTCTGTCGAACTCGCTGTCGACCCCGAGGCTGCCGACCGCTATCCCGAGGAATCGCTCGCCCGTATCGAACTCACGGCCGGATCCGGGACGTACGAGACCGACCTCATCAATCCCCGGGGATCGAAGGAACGCGGGCTCGACGTCGAAACCTTGGAGGCGAAGTGGCGTGGCCTCATCGACGACGTGCTGGGCAAGGGAACCATGGAGTCGATCCGTCGAGACCTCCAATCGGACGAGCTCCCGATCCGGGAGTTCCTGACGACATGGCGTGAATAACGCCTAACCTCGGATCCGCTCATTGTCCGGATCGAACAGCGGCCGGCTCCCGACGACGTCGACGGTGACCGGATAGCGATCGCCGAAGTAGAGGACCTCGAACTGGTTCCCCTCGACGGCGAGTTCCGTGGGGATGTAGCCCAACAGCAGGTGTTTCCCGAGGGTCGGGGCGCTATTGGCGCTCGTCACGTACGATCGCCGACCCTTGCTGTCGATGAGCACATCACCGTCCTCGGCGAAGATTGGTTCGCCCCCGAGCATGAACCGCCGTTCGCCGCCGGTGGGCGCGTGATCATCGACGGACATCGTGCAGAGCTTGGCCGCGGGTTCGGATTCGAGCGCCTCGGCGTAGGCTTCCTTCCCCAGAAAGTCGGCGTCCTTCACGCCGTGGAACGTCAGGTCCGCTTCGGCCGGATCGTACTCCCGTCGGAGTTCGTGGCCATACAGGCGATAGTTCTTCTCGATCCGACCGGTGCCGCCGTAAACGCCGGTCCCGACCGCCCGGAGGTCGTACTCCTGGCCGGCGTCATATAGCGCGTCCCAGACCCGTCGGCTTCGTTCCATCGGCGCGTAGATCTCCCAGCCGAGTTCGCCAACGTACGACAGGCGCATCGCCCATGCCTCCACCTGCCCGACCTCGATGTCCTGGGCGGTAAACGCCGGGAAGGTGTCGTTCGAGACGTCCTGTGTGGCGACCTCCTGGAGGACGTTCCGGGCCTCCGGTCCCCAGAGGCCGATCGTCGCGAGGGCCGACGATCGGTCGATCAGCTTCACGGAACTCCCCAGGGGCATGTGTCGGCTGAACCACTGCCACACGTCGCCGCCGGTGGAGCCGCCAGTGACGATCCGATAGCGGTCGTCGGCGAGCCGGATGATCGTGAGGTCGGCCCTGAAGCCGCCGCGGGCGTCGAGGGCCGGGGTGTAGACGATCGATCCGACGTCGACGTCCATCCGGCCGATCACCATCCCCTCCAGAAACTCGGTGACGTCCTTGCCGACGGTGTCGAAAATCGCGAAGCCGGTGTCGCCGATCAACCCGACATTGTCCCGGAGGTGGAGGTGTTCGCCGAGAATGGTTGGCGACCACCACTGGGCGTCCCAGTCGTTCGGCCGTCGGAGCCCCTCGAGCTCCGAGGCGTAGCGGTCGACGAGGTCGTCGTTTGACTCGTACCACCGTGGGCGTTCCCATCCGCCAGATTCCTGGAAGTTCGCGTCGAGTTCCTGCTGGCGATCGTAAAAGCCGGTCGTCCGGTTCGGCCGGCCGGCCTCGAACTGCTCCGAGGGGTGGATGATGCCGTAGTGCCGGGAGAACTCCTCAGCACCCCGTTCCCTGACGAACTCCTTGGTTCGACCCCACCCGTCGAACCGGGCGATGTTGAGCCCGTGCATGTCCGTATCCATCGCGCCCCAGCCATCGGTCATCCATCGCGCGACCTGGCGGGCGATACCGGGAGCCAGCCGGATCCAAATCGCGGCGACCGACCACAGCTTGTCGACATCGTTGACCGGCCCCACGACGGGGTTGCCGTCCGGGGTGATCGAGATCAAGCCGTCGATGGAATGGCGGATCCCGGCGTCGGGATCCTCGAGGATCTCCGGCATGATCTCGAGGGCGTGCTCCATCGACTCCTCGAAGGCATCCTCGGTAAACGGCATCTGGGTGGGCGACAACGGCGCCTCCTCGATGGCCGGGATCTCATCGACATCGTAGAGGAGGGGACGGTGTTCATACGAACCGATCTCGAGGTCGTTCCCGTTCTGCCGTTCGTACATCCGGACGTCCATGTCCCGGACGATCGGGTAGTTGATCTCCCCCGGCTGCTCTTCGAACTTCGAGATCGGTCCGACGCTGATCAGCTGATGGCCGATCGGATATAGCGGGATTTTCGTCCCGGCCATCCGGGCCAGCTTCGGGCTCCAGACCCCGGCGGCGATCACGAGCTCGCCGGTGACCTCGACCGTCCCGCGATCCGTCACGACCGCTTGGACGGCGCCATCATCGACGAGGACGTCCTCCACCTCGGTGTTCGCGGAGACGGTGAGCGCACCCATATCCGTAGCTCGTTCACGCATCACCTCGCCGAACCGGAGGGGCTCGCAGCTCCCGGCATCCGGTGTGTACATGGCGCCCTCGATGATCTCCGCGTTGATGTGAGGGACCTTCTCCTTGACCGCATCGGGTCCGAGGATCTCCGCCTCGGTGCCGAAGGCGGTCGCCGACTGGACCCGCCGTCGTAGCTCGGCCATCCGCGTCTCCGTCCGGGCCACCTCGAGGCCGCCGCTGTTGTTGAAGACACCAACCTCGTCGAACTGATCGATCGAATCCCAGGTCAGCTCCGTCATCTCCGACGTGTGCTCGATCGGCATGATAAAGTTCGAGGCATGGCCGGTGGATCCGCCGGGATCCGGGAGCGGGCCCTTGTCGATCTGGAGGATATCGTCCTTTCCTTGGTCAGCGAGGTGGTAGACCAGGCTGTTGCCCACGATCCCCGCCCCGACGATCACGGTTTCAGCTGACTCCGGTAGATCGGCACCGCTCATCGTCGACACTCCGCGGAGCGTCTCCTGCTCATCGTTGTCTTGGCATCACCGGTGTTACACATATAACTATCGAACACCCCCATCGGACGGAGGCAGTTATCCATCGTTCCGGAAGTGGACCAGAGGGAGCTCCACAACGGTCGTCAACCCGGGGTCGGCCCGATACACCGATGGCGCCACATTTCGAACCATGGCGATCGTGGAGATATCGCCGTGATACCCGTTCTCCACCGTGACGGCGATCGGCGGCGAACTGTCGAACTCGATTCGGTCCACGGCCGTCCCGCCCAGGTACATTCGGAGGTCGAGTTCGATCCGCTCCCGGGAACCCTCGAATCCCCGGGCGACCTGTTTGATGCCAGCGACCTCGCCATGATCGACCGCGATATGATCGCTTTCGACAGGTTTGTCAGCGATCACCGGTTCGATTGACTCATCGACGTCCGTCAACTCCCACCCGAGGGCGTCGGCGATCATGGCGATGGACTCCGGGCTCCCGACGTGACCCGCCCCCTGGACGATCTCGCGCTCGAAGGTCTCCGGATCCAGGCCGGCGCCGACTTTCTCTTGAAGCGGTTTGCGGCGGTCGGCGGCGTCCTGGACGCGGGCGACGCGGATGTGATCGACGGACGCCATCGGTGCCGTCAGAACGGTCGGTAGGGCGTCCATGACGAAGCCCGGGTTGATGCCCGCGCCGAGACAGGTCACCCCGTGTTCCCGGGCAACCCGGTCGAGGGCCTCGGCGACATCCGGGTTCGACCACCAGGGATAGGCGAGTTCCTCGCTCGTCGAGACGACGTTGGCACCGGCCCGCATCGCGGCCTCCAACTGCGGTTGGGCGGTCGCGACGGACGAAACCGTCGAGTGAAAGACGATGTCCGGGTCCGTCGCCAGGGCCGCCTCCTGGTCATCGGTGACCTCGACGTCCAGTCGCTC
The DNA here is from genome assembly GCA_964404815.1 of uncultured Halobacteriales archaeon. Lineage (GTDB taxonomy): Archaea > Halobacteriota > Halobacteria > Halobacteriales > Hikarchaeaceae > CAYOLR01. The sequence continues at coordinate 418 of CAYOLR010000167.1, read as the reverse complement.
GCCGAGGCCGGCTACGTGGCCGAGGTCACGCCCGACCTTGTCCGGGTCGATGTCGATCGCTCCGACGAACTCGAACCCGTTCTCGTGTGTCGATGCGACCACGCGGCTGCCGATCGGTCCCACGCCGAACTGAACCGCCGTTAAAGGCTCCCTATCAACCATACCGTGACCCGGACCGAGAGATCGCTTAATCGTTGTGGATTCACCCCCTAGATGCCGGGCCAACCAAACACCTAAGGTTCGACTGTAACATTCACGCCCATGGACGTCGACCTCACTACCGGAACAGTCGGTCCGCTGGCCAAACTCACGCCGGAGGGTGAGCAGGCGATTCACGACGCCAGTCTCGAACTGCTGGAGGAAGTGGGGATGAAGGTCGACTACGAACCCGCCCTCGACCTCCTTGAGGAGAACGGCT
>CAYOLR010000166.1:3496-6196 GCA_964404815.1 uncultured Halobacteriales archaeon | reverse complement strand
TATCCCAATCCGATGTTCGTTTCGAGGTCCGGATTGTACCACGCCGACGTTATGTAGCCACATTCGTTCCCCGTTTCTGGATCGGACACGAGCCAGAAATCCGACGGGTAATCGATGACCTGTTCCCCGCCGAACTTGAGGCCGATGAGCTTGTGCGTGAACGGGTACTCGCCGTTTTCGACGAGTTCCTTCTGGCGTTCGAGCGCATCCTTGCCGATGTAGTCAGCCTCCTTGTCGTCGGGAACTTGGTAGCCCAGGTTGACCTGGAAGGGCGAGGTCTCGCGATCCATGTCCTGTCCCCAGGCAAGGATCCCGGCGGCGATTCGGCGGTGGTGACCCGGGGCGATCTGCATGCCACCGTATTCGACGACGGTTTCGTGCACCGGGTCCCAGACGAGGTCGGCGTTTTCCGTCGCGTCTTTGACGTAAACCTCGTAGCCCTTCTCGCCGGAGAAGCCGGTCTGGCTGACCAGTACCTCACAGCCGTTAATCTCGGTCTCCATCAAGCCGTAGTATTCCACGTCGCTTACAGCTTCGCCGACGACATCAACCATGACGTCCTCGGAGAGGGGGCCCTGAATCTGCATCGGTGCGACGTCGATCTCATCGATCTCGACATCGAATTCCTCGCCTACATTAACCCCTTCCAGCCAGTTGACGAGGTAAGTGCCCGTAGATGAGAACCAGAACTCGTCCTCCGCGGGCCGAAGCAACACGGGATGTTTGATAATATTGCCTTCTTCGTTACAGAGAATGACGTACCGCGCCTCCATCGGCTCGATCTCGGTGGCGTCACGGGTGATGACATAGTTCGTAAGCGCCTCGGCATCCGGCCCTCGCACTCGAATCTGGCGCTCGACGGCGACGTCCCAGATCGTGACTTTGTTCGTCAGCGGGTCGTATTCCGCCATTTGGCCGCCGTCTTCCGGCTTGATGAACCCTCTCGGATGGAACATCCTCGTGACCATCGTCGCGCGCCACGCGCCGTTTTCGACGAAGGACTTGTGGAAGAACGGAGACTTGACGGCCCGCGTTGAGACGAGGACCTCGATACCCGGATCACCGGTTTGTCGAAGGTTGCGTGGCACCGTTCGATCCGACTGGTCCACGCTCGGATGATTGTGATACGTCTGGTTCTGCCTCTCCTGAGGGGTGTCTTCTGGCATCGTCCGTCAATACGCGTTCGCGTCCATGAGGACATTAAACCTTAGGGTAAATGCGAGAGCGAGGTCGAAGTCATCGCTCTAGTAGCCCATCGGGAGTGAAACCGAAACCACGAGGGTTCAGCCAGCAAACGACCGCTCGGATTCGAACGTCTCCAAAACCCGACCGAGATATTCCTCTGTCGTAATCTCCCCTTCCAAAAGGTCCCGAACCCATTCGGATTCGATCCGGTAGGTCGCGATAGCCGTCCCCGCGATGTTCCGAACGGTGACATGCAAAACGTCGACATCGTGGCCTGCGGCGATGAGAGTGGCGTACACCGCCGCCACGGTAGCCATTTCTCTGGCCATCACTTGCTGGGTCGGTGCGCCAGCCCGGTACTCAAGCTCACCTTTTCTATCGTCAACGTTGACGTATACCACGTCCATATTGACGTCGAGTTCGTCACTCTCAAGGCGGGACTGAAGCTGCGATTCAAACGGCGTTGGCGTGGGTGTCGGCGTCGGCGTAGCGGTCGGTGAAGGTGTACTGCCGAGGGGGATGTCGATAGTTGGAGACTGACAACCGGCGAGGAAGACGCTTCCCAAGGACATCCAAAAGTGGCGTCGTCGCATACACGAGCGTATAAGGAAAGAGTCGGGCCCAGACACAAAACGGCCTCAGTTACTGGGACGTAACCCCCTCGGGGTGGGCTCAGTTCCCTGTGGAGTCAATGCCGTTCGGGCCGGTTGATGTTCGGGATTCCAAGGGTAGAACTGCGTCCGGTGCAAACACGACCCGGCGCCATATGCTCCGGACTCAACGGGGTAGACGGGCGGGCATCCTGACCTTGCTCGTACTCCTCGCCGGCTGTTCCGGCTTCGGAACTGACTCCCCGGAACCGCCTATGGTGACGCCAGCCCCCCTACCGCCTGACGAATCGACGCCGAGCGGCGGGCCAACGGTGGCTCCAGGGGTCACCGATGCCGGCATCACCAATTTGACGGCTTTGAGCCGGGCCCACGCCAGTGTTCTCGCTGAAACCTCCTTCACCCGACGCTCCACACTCAGCATCCGGTATCCGAACGGGACCGAGCTACTGGGCGCCAACCGGACGCTCCGCATGGGGGCGTCGGATGACCAATTCTATTATCGTGAAACACGGACAGGATCCTGGACCGAGTGGTCCGGCGATCCAGTCCGCATCACCGTCTGGTCGACCGGGGACATCGTGCATCGGGTGATCCGGCTCCGGAACGGGACCGTCCTGTACGCGACCAATCTTGAGGCCGGTGTAATACCGCGACAGGTCACCCGCCCCTCGGGCGAGGAGGTCCGCAAGGTATTCGACGGTGTCGACCTGGCGGTGATCGCCCGCGATGAAGCCAACGGGTCTTCCGTCGTGGTGGCTGCGAACGACGCCGCGTCGACCGTGCTCCCGTTGTTCCCCGCCCCCCACGGGAGCGCCGAACTACGGGCCCGGGTCTCCGAGACCGGACTGGTCAGCCAAATTCGCGTCGAATCCGTCTCCAGGCGGGGCACGCAGACGCTCAGACT
>CAYOLR010000166.1:0-3396 GCA_964404815.1 uncultured Halobacteriales archaeon | reverse complement strand
GACCGCGAACACCGAATCCATGGCGATTGCCAGGAGCGCCCCCGGGATAGCACCGGCGAGTACCTGTTCCATCTGATAGAGCTTGATGCCTCCGACAACCCAGATACCGAGACCGCCGCCGCCGATGAAGAACGCCAGGTAGGCGGTCCCGACGTTGATGACCGCAGAGGTCCGAATCCCTGCGAAGATGACGGGCAGGGCCAGCGGTAGCTGGATTTTCCGGAGAATACCGTTTTTCGTCATGCCCATCCCCCGGGCCGCAGCGATCGTGTTCTCGTCCACGCTATCGATACCGGCGATCGTATTGGTAAGAATCGGCAACAGGGCATAGGCGAACATCCCGACGAGGGCGGGCTCGAACCCGAGGCCGAGGATTGGGAAGACCAGGGCAATGACGGCCAGTGTCGGGACGGTTTGAGCGACGTTGCCGGCGCCGAGGATGTAGCCCTTAACACGAGGATTCCGCATCGCCAGAATTCCTGCCGGCACGGCGACGGCGATGGCCAGGAATTCCGATACGAGGACCAACGTCAGATGCTGCTGAAGCAGCTCGAGAAATTTGTCGAAATTTTCGATCAGATAGTAGTAAGCCCCCGGCAAGTTCTCGATGACGCCCATTGTTAGGCCCCTCCCCGGTCGGCCCGGATGGCATCCTCCGTCACGACACCAACGACCTCCCCGTCGTCCACGACCGGGAGCGCGTCGACGTTCTCCTGAATGATCCGGGACAGGGCGATCTGAGTGTTGTCCGTCGGGGTTAGCGTCCGCGGGCCACCGTCCTCCTCAACCGAGATCCGATCGATCGCATCGCGTACCTCGGCGGCCGCCTCATCCGGGGGCGACATTACTTCCTTGACTTGGGTAACCTGCAACTGTTTGAGCGTTCGATCGGCCCCGATGAAGTCCTCGACGAAATCGTTGGCCGGGGAATCCAAGAGCTCACGTGGCGTGTCGTACTGGACGAGTTCGCCCATATCGAAGAGGGCGATTCTGTCGCCCATTTTGAGCGCTTCATCGATACTGTGTGTGACAAACAGTATTGTGGTATCGATCTCTTCCTGAATCTCTAGGAATTCGTCCTGGAGGTTCTCCCGCGTTATGGGGTCCAGAGCCCCGAACGGTTCGTCCATCAACATGACGTCCGGATCGGCGGCCAAGGCCCGGGCAACCCCAACCCGTTGCCGCTGGCCACCAGAAAGCTCTCGAGGGAACTGGTCGCGGAATTGCTCGGGCGGGAGGTCCATCAGGGCCAGGAGTTCGTCGACCCGGGCGTCGATTCGCTCCTCGTCCCAATCCAGTAACTTCGGGACGGTCGCCACGTTTTCGCCAACCCGCATGTGGTCGAACAATCCGATCTCCTGAATGACGTAGCCAACCGACCGTCGCAGCTCTATCACGTTGAGTTCCCGGTTGTCGGTCCCATCGTAGTACACCGTGCCTTCGGAGGGGTCCTCGAGTCGGTTGACCAGCTTCATCGTCGTCGTTTTGCCACACCCCGACGGACCGACAAGCACCGTCGTTGTGCCCTTCTCCACGTTGAAGGTGACGTTTTCGATGGCGAGCGTTCCGTCCGGATAGACTTTCGTGACGTTTTCGAACTCGATCATGTTCGGATCATCCTCCCCACGTGTTTGCCGAACGATGGGAGCCTATGGTTGACGAACGCAACGGTCCGCGGTGGTTCCACGTCCTCGCCGGTCCGCAATCGGAGACCATGCTCAATGAGACCGAACCCGTAATCGACCGTGAGAGCGAGCAGGGACAGCAGAATGGTGGCCCAGACGATCTTTCGAACGTCCGGCTCCTGGATGCCTGTGAAAATGGGGTCCCCGAGGCCACCCGCACCGATGAAGGCGCCGATAGCTGCGATGCCGATGAGGATGACGACGGCATTTCGAACGCCCGCCATCACGACCGGCAATGCCATCGGCAGCCGGACCTTCCGTAGCCGCTGCACCCTGGTCATACCCAGGCCGATTCCCGCCTCCACGGCTGCCTCATCGACCCGGTTGAGGCCCACGTAGGTGTTCCGGATGACGGGCAGCTGGGAGTACAGGATCAACGCGAAGATGACCGGCGGGTCACCGATCCCGAACGCCGGAATCAGCAGGCCGAACAACGCGATGCTCGGAATGGTCATCATAATTCCGGCTAGCCATAGCACGACGGTGGCGGCCATGTTGTTGTACGTGATGAGTGTACCAAGCACCACCCCCACCGGTACTGCGACGACAATGGCCTGGGCGATGATGACGGCGTGCTCGATAATTAGCTTATTAAATCGCTGTTGATTTTCGACGATGAATTCGATGAAGCCGCCGACTGCCAAAGGGTCGAACCCGATTGCGATGGACAACTCGACGACCATCGACCGTTAGATGACGCCGCTGTTCGAGAGGAACTCGTTAGCCACCGTCTGGGCGTTCTCCCCGTCGATGGAAACTCGTTTGTTAAGGGAGCGAATCTTATCCGTCGTCAGCTTCGGCCCGATGGCATTGAGCGCGTCCCTGATATCCGGCGCTGCCTCAAGGGTGTCGTTTCGCACGAGCGGGGCGGGGTTATAGATCGGGAAGAACCGTTCGTCGTCTTCCAGCGCCACGAGATCGAACTTGATGATTTTCGGGTTCGTGTTGAAGCCCACACCGATTTCCGCGTCCCCCTGGCCGAGCGCTTGATAGATGAGACCCGAATCAACGTTTTTAACGTTGATCTCATCCAGTTTGTCGTCGAATCCATAGTGTTCCGCAACTCCCGGCCAGCCGTCGGCTCGTTCTTGAAACTCCGCATTCAGGGCGGCCGTGAAGTCGGTGTTTCCGGCCTCGACGTACTCGGCCAAATCGCTAAGGGTCTCCACCCCGGTATCCTGGGCCCACTGCTTGTTCGCGATCAGCACGTACGTATTATTGAACGGCGCCCGTTTCAGGAAGGTCAAATCATACTCGCTGTTGAAATCCTCCTTAACGATGTTGTAGCTCTCGTCCGCGTCACCGACCGGGTCGCGTTTCGGCGGCAGCGTCAGCAACGCGGTGCCGGTGTACTCCCAATACGTGTCGATATCGCCGCTTTTGACCGCCTCGAAGTTGGTATTGGTGCCGCCGAGGGATACCTCGTCCACGATGTCGTAATCGGTGTTGGCGGACAGGGATTCGACCGACATGTATCCCAGCAACTGCTGTTCGGTAAATCGCTTCGAACCGACGATCACTGTCGGCGTGCCTCCACCGCCACCACCGCCGAGGCAACCTGCCAACGAACCGATGACACCCACGCCAAAGGCCGAACTTCCTTTCAGAACGCTCCGTCGACTGACGCGCATGTGGTTCTCTCCCATGGCTCTGTCTAACACAATTTTTGAGTCAGGCCATAAAATTTCCTAATGATAATTGAGATGTTATT
>CAYOLR010000165.1:0-6229 GCA_964404815.1 uncultured Halobacteriales archaeon | reverse complement strand
ACCACGCCATCGCTCCAGGGGACGTTGATCTCGCCGGAATGGGTACACTGCTCGTAATCGTCGATAACGAGCTTCGCGTCGAGGAGTAGCTCGTCGCCGAGCTCGTGCTTGCCGACGGCGTCGGCACCGATCGCGTTGACGTGGGTGTGGGAGGCGACCATTTCCCGTGTGACGATCGGGTCCCGGACCGGCGTCACCGTCGAGAGGACGTCGCATCCCGCCGCCTCCTCGATCGAGCCAGGGCGGACGTCAAACCGGTCCGCGAAGGCCTCGACGAAGGCCGCCTGTTTGTCGGGATCGCGGTCGGCGATGACGACCGTGTCGATGTCGCGGACGGTGGCGATGGCCTCGAGCTGGGTATACGACTGGGCCCCCGCCCCGACGATGCCGAGTGAGTCGGCGTCCTCGACGGCGAGTTCGTCGGTGGCGACGGCCGCCGCCGCACCGGTCCGCTTCTTCGTCAGCACGGTCCCGTCCATGATGGCGAGCGGAAAGGCCGTCTCCGGGTCGGAGTAGATCATCGTTCCCATGACCGTGGGGAGGTCGTGATCGGCGGGGTTGTCCGGGTGGACGTTCACCCACTTGATGCCCGCCGCGTCCCAATCGCCGGCATCCAGATAGGCCGGCATCGACCGGAAGTCGCCGTTGTACGCTGGCAGCTCGATATACGACTTGGCCGGCATCTGAGCGTTCCCCCTGGCGTCGGCCGCGAACGCATCGCGGACGGCGTCGACCACCGCGGGCATCGGCGCGTTGGCATCGACCTCGTCGGTGGTCAGCAGGAGGGTTTGCATCGGCCGCTAGATGTCCATGGGGTCGCCAGCGCCGGGCAGGGGACCGGGGTTGCCCCCGGGATCCCGGGGATTGACGGGCGGGTCGTCGCCCGGCTGCCAGTCGTCGGGCTCGCCCCCGGCCTGGATGATATCGTCGATCTTGAGCACCAGGTTGGCCGCCTCGGTGGCCGAGGCGACGGCCTGCGATTTCGCCTGGACCGGCTCGACCACGCCCGCATCATAGGTATCGACGACGTCGCCGGAGAACACGTTCAACCCGGCCCGGGTGTCACCGGCCTCGTGGGCCGACCGGAGGTTGACGAGCGTGTCGATCGGGTCCAGACCGGCGTTGTCGGCGAGTACTCGCGGGACGACCTCGAGCGCATCGGCGAAGGCCTCGACGGCGAGCTGTTCGCGCCCCTCGACGCTATCGGCGTAATCCCGAACACGACGGGCAAGCTCGATCTCGATGGCGCCGCCACCGGCCAACAGGCGACCGTCGGTCACCGCCTGGGTTACGACGTCGACGGCGTCCTGTGCCCCCCGTTCCAACTCGTCGAGGACGTGCTCCGTGGGTGCCCGGAGGATAAGGGTCACGCCGTGAGCTTCGTCGCCGGTCCCCTCGACGTAGAAGTACTCCTCGTCGTCCGACCGCTGAATCGCGCCCTGGCCGAGGTCCTCCGGCTGGATGTCGTCGAGCGACGAGAGGATGTTGGCCTCGAGGAGGTTCTTGTTGAACCCCAAGTCGGTCTTGTTGACCCGGTCGATCGTCAGGATACCCTCCTTCATCAGGTAGTGGTCGACGACGTCGTCGATCCCCTTCTGACAGAGCACGACGTCGGCGCCCGAATCGATGATCTTCTGGGCGTAGTTGCGGAGCTGTTCGTCCTCGCGGTCGAGGAACCGGTTGAGCTGGTCCCGGTCGTCGATCGAGATCTGGGTATCGACGTCCGCGCCCTCGTATTCGATGTCGGTATCGATGAGGAGGAACGAGGCGTCCTCGAAGTTGGTGGGCATGTCCTCGTGGCCGGGATCCTTCTTGAGCATTCCGCCGCGGATGACCTCGGATTCCGTCACCGGGCGGCCCTCCTGGACCCTGACCTCGGCGTACTCGAGGTCGACGATCTTCTCGCCGGTTTCGGCCTGGACCGTGACCGCGGTGACGGTATCGACGACCAGTTCGGCGAGGAACTCCTTGTTCGTGTCAGCGCCCTTGCCGGTCATGCTGGTCTCGGCGACCTGACGGAGAAGCGCCTCGTCGTCGGAGTCGATCTTCTCGGCGACGTCGGCGATGGCGGACTGGGCCTTGCCGCTGGCATCGTTGTAGCCGCGGATGATCGACGTCGGGTGGACGTCCTGCTCGAGGAGGTCCTCGGCCGCCCCGAGCAGTTCACCGGCCATCGTGACGGCGGTCGTCGTACCGTCTCCGCCCTCGTCCTCTTGGGTCTCGGCGACTTCGACGATCATCTGGGCCGTCGGATTCTCGATCTCCATCTCGTCGAGGATCGTCACGCCGTCGTTCGTCACCGTCACCTGACCGATGTCGTCGACCAGCATCTTGTCCATACCCTTCGGCCCGAGGGTCGACCGGACGGAGTCGGCGACCGCGCGGGCAGCCCGGATGTTGTACGCCTGCGCGTCTCTGTCGGACACCCGTTGCGTGTCCTCGTTCATGACCAGGACCGGGAGGCCCTGCGCTCGTTGGCTCATTGCTGTCAGAGGTTTGCAAACGTGACTATTTAAGCATTGGAAAACCGTCTCGTCCGGCGGCCGAAGGGTTGGGGGATCAGGGCAAGTGTGGCAGCCTGCGGTTGAGGGATAAAGAGCAGGGGAGGCATGTCGCCACGTCGACCGTGACGACCCCAACGAGGAGGGCCGATACCGGCGTAGGTGGCCGGGCGTCGGGCAGCCCGATCAACGGTGGCGAAGGGGGTGACGGGGGAGACAGGCCGTTCGCGCCCGGCGGAACCGTCGCGAAGGGAGGGACCGGCACGACGGCAGGCTCGGCGGGCATCGGTGACCTCCTCAAGCAGGGTAGTGGGTCGGTAGGACCATATATGTTGGCTGAAATACATTTATGTTACCGGGCTAACTGAACCGGAGTTATGTAGGTGCGGTTAGGGATCGACAAGCCGTTAGCCCCCACCCCCGTCGTCCGGGGTATGGACACCGTTCACACGGACGACCGGGAATCCGCCGAACCGATCGATGGGGTGTTCCTCACGCAGGTAGTAGCCGGCGATTCCATGGGTATCCAGCACTTCCGGATCGAACCGGGCGCGACGGTCGAGGTCCACGATCACCACCACGAACAGCTCGGCTACCTCATCGACGGCGAGCTCACGTTCACGGCGGATGGAGCAACGGTCCAGGTATCGGCCGGCGATTCCTACGCCATCCCGAGCGATGAACCGCATGGCGTTGAAAACCCGGGTACGGAACCCGCCATCGGTCTCGAGATCTTCAGCCCACCCCGGCCCACGCCGCCCTGGCTCGAGTAGCGCTCAGACGGGCTCGAACACGTGGATCGGCCACCCTTCCTCGTAGGACAGCGTGGCGTCCGGATCGAAATCCGGCTCGCGGAAGTCCAACCGGACGGTTGTCCCGATCGCTAGGTCGTCGTAGGCGGCATCGACCCGTCCGGTCAGCCGGGCGCCGGTGTCGAGCTCGACGATCGCGACCGGGAACGGAGCGAGGTCGGCGAAAGCCGACGGCGGCCGGTGGACTTCAGTGTAAGAGACGATTTCGCCGGATCGGGGTTGAACTTCGATCTCGAGGGCTCGCGAGCCACAGGCGTAACAGGCTGTGCGGGGCGGGACGAGCCGCTCGCCACAGGCCGTACAGACCGCCGCGAGGAGCCGTCCATCGGCCATCGCGTCGAAGAATCCGGGGAGCGTGAACGGGCTGTCGGCGGTCACGTCCTCCGGTGCAAGCGGACCGCGTTGGGAGTCCTGTTCCGCCATGGTTACCCCGCGAGAACGTGGGCGGCGGTCACGGCATCGGCCAACCCGCCCTCGTTGATCAGGAGGCCCGTCTCCGCGCCGTCCACCTGGCGTCCGGCAGCCCGGCCAGTCAGTTGTTCGTAGACCTCGACGGCCTGGGCCAGCCCCGTTGCACCGATCGGGTGGCCGCGGGCCTTGAGCCCGCCGCTGGTGTTCAGGTGGACATCGGTCCACCCGTCGGAGCGATCGCCGGGGTCACGGGCCGACTCGACGCCCGTGCCCTTCGGGGCGAACCCGGCGGCTTCGGCGAGGAGCGCCTCACACACGGTGAAGGCGTCGTGCACCTCGGCGACATCGATGGCGTCCGCCGAGACGCCAGCCTGTTCGTAGGCTTTCGACGCGGCGACGGCCGCACCTTCGAGGTACGTGAGGTCACACTCCGCGACGGCGATGTTGTTCGCGGCCACCGCCTCGCCACGGACGCTCACCTGGTCATCCGGGTGAACCAGGTCGTCGGCGACCGATTCGTTCGCGACCACGACGGCCGCACCGGCGTCACTGATGGGGGCAGAGTCGAACAGTTTGAGCGGCCGGGCCACGTAATCGGACTCGAGGACCGTCTCCACATCCACCTCGCGCTTGAACTGGGCCCGAGGGTTGTTGGCCCCGTTCCGGTGGTTCTTGACGGCGATCTCCGCCAGATCGCGTTCGGTCAGGCCGGTCTCATGGAGATAGCGCTGGGCCAGCAGTGCGTACTGGCTCGGGGCGGTCACGCCGGACCGCTGCTCGAGCGCGCGTTCGAAGGCCGCCGACAGGGCGTTCGTCGCCCCTTCGGTCCCGCCGGCGGTCATCTTCTCGACGCCGGCCGCGAGCACCGCGTCGTGGGTCCCTGTCCGGACGTCACGGACCGCGTTCTTGAGCGCCAACGCGCCGGCGGCAGCACACCCCTCGACCCGTTCGGCCGGGACGTTCCGCAGCCCCGCCCACTCGGCCATGAGCGTTCCCTGCATGATCTGGTTCTCGTACCGTTCGGATTGCTGGCCAAGGTACAATGCGTCGATCACCTCGGCCGGATCCGGCAGGTTTTCGAAGGCCTCGGCGAGGGCCACCGAGAACAGGTCCCGTCCCGGGAGGTCGGTCTGCCCGATGGGCGATAGCCCAACGGCGATTATACGGGGGTCAGACATCCCCCGGACGTTCCGGGCGAGTGGGGATAAGCCTACGCCCTGGTTCGGCCGGTAATCGACGTGTCGGGCCGGGCGTTAGTCGGCCGCGCTCGGCGCGGAGACGGCCTCCATGGCCTCCGTGAGCGCCCGCTCCGTGTAAACCGTCAACAGCTGGGCACGGAACTCGCCAGAGGCCTGGAGGTCGTCCATCATCATGGCCGTGTCCAGGTCATCGGTGGCGACCTCCGCCGCCGCCTCGATCGTGTCGGCATCGAGCCGTTCGCCGACGAGGGCGTCCTCGACCGGCTCGAGGCGGACGCCGTGATCCATGACGCCGTTCGCCCCGACACGGGCCGACGAGACGGTTCCGCCGTCCACCGTCAGTTGGGCGGCGACGCCGACCATCGCATAGCCGGAGGACGGGCTGGGTTTCTTCGCATACGTCCCCACCGCATCCGCGGCCGAGGGGACATCGATCCGGGTGAGGAGCTCGGTCGGCCCGAGGTCGGTGGCGTACATCCCGAAGAAGAAGTCGTCGACCGGGATCTCGCGGGTGCCGTTCGGGCCCTGTACGACGAGCGTGACGTCAGCCGCCAACGCCGCGCCGGGGAGGTCCGAGGCGGGATCAGCGTGGGCCAGGTTTCCCCCGATAGTCCCCCGGTTCCGCACCTGACGGTCGCCCACCTGCTCGACGGCGGCGGTGAGCGCCGGGGCATGCTCGTGGGCCGCCTCGATATCGAGCAAGTCGCTATACCTGGTCATCGCACCGATCGAGAGCGTGTCGCCGTCAATGCTGACGCCGTGAAGTTCGTCGACCCCGCCGAGGTCGATGAGGACATCCGGGCTCGACAGCCCCGTCTTCATCGCCGGCAGCAGGCTGTGCCCACCAGCCAACAGCTCGGTTTCCGCTAGCTCGTGCTCCTGCAGCAGGTCGATCGCCTCATCGACCGAACCGACCTCGTAGTAGTCGAACTCGTCCGGGTACATCAGTCCGCACCCCCCGTTTCCTCGGCCTGGTCTGGTGACGGCAGACCGCCGTCGGCCGCCGCCCGCCCGTCGACTGCTTCCCAGACCCGCTCGGGCGTCAGCGGCATGTCGATCGCCTCGACGCCGAACGGTTCGAGCGCGTCAGCGACCGCGTTGACGACCGCTTGCGGGGCGGCGATGGTGCCGGCCTCGCCGACGCCCTTGACGCCGAGCGGGTTGTGGGGGCTCTCGGTCACGGTCGATTCCGTCTCGATCTCCGGGATGTGGAAGGCCTTCGGGACGGCGTAGTCCTGCATCGATCCGGTCAGGAGCTGTGCGTTCTCGTCGTACTCCGCACCCTCGTAGAGCGCCTGCCCGACAC
>CAYOLR010000164.1:0-6293 GCA_964404815.1 uncultured Halobacteriales archaeon | reverse complement strand
ACGGTCACCGAATCAGCGAGCAATTCGACCACACGGGGGCCGCCGCAGTGACGGGCGGGTGCTGGGGGGATCATATCAACAGCGAGAAAGATTTCGGCGCCTCAATTAGGGGCCCAGTCTGAGAGTGCAAACGCGCATCTCGGCAAGTAATTATACCTGACTATTTCGGTAAGTAATGTAGAGGGGTAACTTGACCTTGTCATAGATGTGCAACTCAACAATCCGCAGTTTTAGCGCCTATCCACGCCGCCAGCAGGGAGCAATAGATGTCGGTAGTTGATGGCGTAGAAAACAGCCCAAGGAAGCAACGGAGACTCTGTGGTTGGATAGCCGTCGGTGGAGCTATATTTGTTTCGACGCTGGTTCTCCCCGTCTCTGATCCAATCGCTTAGCTGATTGCCACGCTCTCATTCGGAATCATGTCTCGCCTCTGGCTGGGACACCTGGTGTATTCGATATGAAGTACTCGAAACTTCTCCGAATATATGTCATGGTCGCAGCAGTATCCGCAGTGTCGTTGTTCGTGTTTGCCTTCGAAGGCTCTCCCCGACGATTCATCACCTGAGATCTGCGAGCATCATTGACTGGTCTTGACGGCAAAACTACCGGCATTCGCTGTCGGTTATCGGCAAGTAATGGCTGATCGGGATGAGCCGCCTCCCAATTCTCGGAGGCGCTTCTGTCAGTTGGGACCGTCGCCGTGGGCACCATCGCCTTCATCAGTGTCATTCCCGGGGGCCCCCTGTCCGCCCATGACTACCTCGAAGAAACCACAATTGACCACAGAACTGCCAGCAGTCGAGACTGAGAGAGGCCCCACCGAGTTATTTCATATGTAGAATATTCTAGAAGGGGTTTTGCCCTACTAGTTGTGTATATCGGCTATGATTCACAGGGTAGTAGATAATTACGTGAAACAGATGGGACCGATCACCGATACGTCGAAACCGCTCGAAGTTCTCGAGGGGTCCAACGGGAACCCGATGTCCGGTGCAAAGAGGGATAGGAATGCCACAATGTAGCACCTGCGGGGCGCACGTCTCCCGTCGATTCGCGCGCGTCTTCGCCGCCGTAGACGGCTCCGTTCACGCGTGTCCCGAGTGCACCGCGAAAGCGGGGATCGCTCAGGTTGCAATTGAGCGACGAAGGGAGTCTTGACCGTGATGACACTGACGCCGGAGACCGTGTGTCGGTTGCACCGATGACGATATCGATCGTGGTACTGGGGGCGGGATACGCCGGCGCTGCCGCGGTAACCCGCCTCGAAACGATTCGTGAAGATGCTGACCTGGTCTGGATATCGCGCGACTCCCACCACTTCGTGCTTCACGAGAGCCATCGAGTGATCGGTGACCGCGCCGCCGCCGATGCACTGACGATTCCCGTTACTGACATCGTCGGCCCTGATACGACGTTCCTCCAAGGCACCGTCACGGAAGTAGACCCGAACACTGGAACCGTGACACTGGAGAATGATGGACCCGTTTCCTATGACTACCTCGTCGTCGCAATCGGAAGCACCACCAAGTTCTATGGCATCCCCGGCGTCGAAGAGCACGCCCATACCCTTCAAAATCGTGCCGACGCGGTGGCCATCGCGGACCGAGTGTCGACGCTTGCGAACGCGTCGAACCGAGTCGATCCCGCTCGGGTGGTCATCGGCGGTGCCGGCCTCTCGGGGGTCCAAATCGCAGGAGAGATTGCCGACCGCCACGATCGGCGACGGACCCCGGTTGACATCCGCATGCTCGAGGCGCGTAACCGTCCGCTCCCGACCGAGGACCCCGAACTGGCCCGTTTCGTCGGCAAAGAGCTCGCAGCACGCGATATTAACCTGACGACGGACCATCCAGTCGTCGCCGCTGACGGGGACTCGGTCGAGGTCGAAGGCGTCGGTACGGTGCCGTACGACCTCTTTATCTGGACCGGCGGAGTGACCGGGAGGAAAGCCGTCACCGATGGCGGGGCAGGAACGGCCGATAGCCGATTAGGGGCAACTACAGCCGGCACACCCGAACAGGGTAGCGTCTTCGTCGCCGGCGATGCAGCGTTCGTGGATGACGAATCCCCCGCGCCGCCGACGGCCCAGGCCGCCTGGCAGGCCGGCAAAACCGCTGCAGAAAACGTCGTACGCTCCGTCCAAGGTCGGCCGCTTATCCGGTTCCGGTACCGGGATCGTGGCACTCTGCTATCGGTGGGCGATACCGCCGTCGCCCATTCAATTCCCGGCTTCCCGGGACGAACCTTCGGGGGACTGCCAGCCCGGATGCTCAAGAAGGGCGTTGCTGCACGCTGGATCGCGTCGATCACCTCCGCTCAGCGCGCCGCCAGGGTTTGGCGCCATCTGTAGACACGTCCAAGCCAGCCTTGGAGTCGGTGCAGTATCTGTTTATATGTCGGTGGACAAGGAGTGGCATGGCTCAGGATCCTGGCGTATCGATCCGACTCCTCTACGTCGCGGACCCTTCGAGAGACGAAAACGAATACCGTCGCGCCCTCGACCGACAGACCGATTTCTCGGTCGTGGGCGTCGCCGGAATCGACGCGGCCTTCGACCACCTCGAGACGGGGGTTGACTGCGTGGTGTGTGATCACGGAGGGGCGATAGACGGAATCGGGTTTCTCGAACGGGTCCGGGAGCGCCATCCGGATCTCCCGTTCGTCCTTCTCGCGCCTGAGGACGGAATGCTCGCCAGCAGGGCCGTGAGTGCTGGTGTCTCCGGGTACGTTCCCCGGACGGACGAGGCGGGAACCCCGGTCCTCGTCGAACGAATTCGGTCCCTCGCCGACGCGCCACGAGTGAGAGCCGATGGGACGTATCGGATGCCTATCGAGGAACTGGGAATGGCGGAGGAACTGAGACTCAAGGAGCGCGCGATGGACGAAGCTCCTGTCGGAATCACCATCTCGGATGCACAACGGCCGGACAACCCGTTGATTTACGTGAACGACGCCTTCGTTGAGTTGACTGGTTACGAGAAAGACGAAACCGTGGGCCGAAACTGTCGATTCCTCCAGGGCGAGGAATCGGATCCGGACGCCATCGCGGCGATGCGGGAGGCGATCGATCGGGAAGAGCCCGTCTCCGTCGAACTCGTCAACTACGGAAAAGACGGTGAGGCGTTCTGGAACAAAATTGATATCGCGCCGATCCGCGACGAGGCGGGAGGCCCCACAAACTACGTTGGGTTCCAGACCGACGTGAGCGCACGCAAGGACGCTGAGTTCGAGGTCAAGCGCGAGCGGGGACGGCTCGACCATGTACTGGATCGCATCAACGGGCTTCTCGAGGACATCCACGGCGACCTGGTTCGCGCCATCAGCCGCGAAAGCGTGGAGCGTTCGGTCTGTCAGCGAATCGCGACAACGGATGCCTACGCGTTCTGCTGGATCGCGCGCCCAAATCTCTCGCGGGACACACTCGAGGCGACGAGTTGGGCTGGCGAGTGGGAACCCGTCGATGGACAGCTCGATATTCACTTCCCAAGCGATTCGAGCGACGCCTCGCCGATACTGGAAGCCTACGAGACCGAGCGGATCCAAATTGTGGACGAGTCCGACGAACTCGCACGCATCGCTGCGGACGCCCCCTGGATCGAGGGGACTTCCCTCCAGGGCGTAGCAGCGATTCCGCTCGTGTACCAAAATACCTGTTACGGTGTTGTCACCGTTCACGCGGCCGAGCGAGACGCGCTGAATGAGCGCGAGGCAGTCGTGTTAGAGTCGTTAGGTCGGGCCACCGCCACCACGATCAACTCCCTCGAGCGCGAACGGATCATCGTGGCGGATCAGGTGGTCGAACTCGAATTCGAAATCCGAGATCCCGACCTATTTTTCGTCGACCTATCCGCGAATCATGGTGTCGACGTCGAGTATAACGGATCGATCTACCGGCAGGACGGGTCGATGCAGATGTTCTTCACGGCCGATATCGAGCCGTCCCTGGTCGAAGAGCGCCTCGAGGAACATCCGGACGTCGGGGACGTCTCGCTCATCAACGAAGCCGATGGCGGGAACCTCTTCGAGGTGACGGTCGGTGAGGAATCGATCATTACGAATCTCGCGGCGCGGGGCGCGAGGACTCGATCGATGAACGCAATCGATGGGGTGGGACGTCTTTCCGTCGAGCTACCAACTGAAACCGATGCCCGTGCCATCGTCGAGCGGCTCCAAACACAGTACTCCGACACCGATCTGGTCGTTTTTCGCGAGCGGGAGCGACCGCCGGAGACCAAACAGGAATTCATCGGTGAGCTCACGGACAACCTGACCCAGCGCCAGCTGACCGCGCTGCAGACGGCCTATGTGAGTGGCTTCTACGAGTGGAAGCGCCCCGTCTCCGGGGACGAACTGGCCGAATCGATGGATATCGGGCGATCGACCTTCCACCAGCACCTGCGCGCGGCAGAGCGGAAACTGATCGAGCAGATTTTCGAGGGGGGCGGGTCCGTCGTCGCCACCTCTTGAGTCGCTCATGCGGCGGAGGCGCCGTGCCTGCTGAGGAGCGCGTCAGCAAACAGTCCCGTGTGAGGCAGGGATCCCGCTATCGCGGACGTCACAGTAATCCCGGAGACCTTTGCTGCTGTAGCCTGTCCGTCTCGGGATGAAAGTCAGAGAAGAGATATATCGGGAGAGGGAATGGAATGGTGCGCGAATCGCGTCACGATTCCCGTGTGGATCCCGTGCCGGACACCCGAGGATGGGTAATGAATGTTTTCGCAGTGGGTCCTGTATCGGGGAAGGTGTCGACAGGGTGCGACCTCGAAACATGTACGGTTGATCGGGTTTCTTGATCGCGACTGGCACGTCGCTTTCGAAGTCTCCATGAACGATCGCCGTACAGGGGCGTGTGGGGCCAGAAGGTGACATCAGTTACTGACGACCACAAAAAGAGGTTTGAGGAGCTGCTCGAGCGATACTTCAGGGATACCGACCCGTCCCTCGGTCGTCGATCCGAGCGGGGACTGGGACGAGGTCCCATCAGCAGCCAAACGTCCGTCGTTTACGGGGGCCTTCACGGACCGGATGAGCGGGAGCAACGGCCGAGGTGACTCGAGCAGCCGGCCATCGGAGTGTGCAAGTGTCTCGGCAGCGTCAAAGCCGCTCGACATCGCTCCGCTAGAACAACAGAAACCGCCACCCGATTGGCTTTGCGACGCCGGAATCGCGGCGCTGCACGTGTCTCCCCGGTCGTGGGCCTCCCTCACCGGGCCGGCCGGCTTCGACGCGGCCGGGGGGATCTCCAGTCGGGGGTCTACTGGCCTCGGGATATATCGACCTCCCAGAACGAAGGTTCGCCGTAATTTGCCGATCGGTTGACGACCGGCCTCGATTCAATCCCGCACCTGTTTGGTATCGTGGTTAAAGCGGCTCGGTAACTACACAGGGTCGTGAGTGAATTAGCCGACATGGATCACCGAATTCTGGCACATTTGGCGTCCCGGGTTGCTGGCGGCGATCGATACTTCCGGTCGAGGCAAATCGCAGAGGAAGTGGGAATGACTCCCAAGCAAGTCGGGGCCCGACTCGCGAAGCTCCAGAACCAGTCGGATGACCTGACTATCACTTCTTGGAGCCGGTCGCGATCGACGACGTGGCGGGTCAGTCCTCGCTAACAGCCAGGTGTGTTCGCCATTCCAATCAGGGCCAAAGAGTGGCCGTCGGCGAGCCCAGGGCATCGCCTCCCCGGAGCTGGGAGGGCACGCCCGTGATGGGACCGAGGCTGACGGTTCCATGTCCACACTGTGGGGTCGACGCGCCGGCTGGTTTGCCGCGAAACATGCTGCTCCTCGCTATCACGGGAGTACCACACTCCCCGACCAGGATCGGCCGTGGGGCGTTCTCCCACGTCGAATCCCGATGTCCGTCGGCTCACGAAGTCCACATCTACTACGAGCGACTGTACACCAGCCCCCCGGACGAGACGGCGTGAGCCGGTCGGTCGGAGCGACCTAAGGGTAACTCTCGCGTTCGGCCCTTCGAACTTTTCCCACTCGTCACCTGGATAGTCCGGGTCAGTGCCGCGTGACGAATCCCCCATGTTCTTCCAATGGCGATTCGTTATTTCTCGGCTCCTAGTCGGCACCTGCTTTCAGCCCCGGCAATCATCACCGAGTGTGTTGAACGCAGTGTTGGCACGCTTGCGGTGAGTTGGCCTGAGAACGTGCGTGAGTCAGACTGGGGGAAAGCGGGGAATAAGAAGCTCCATACGTGGGCGTTCGACCGCATCTACCAGTACCTCGAATACAAAGGCGAAGAACGTGGTGTTGAGGTGCTGAAAGAGAACGAGTGGG
>CAYOLR010000163.1:0-6373 GCA_964404815.1 uncultured Halobacteriales archaeon | reverse complement strand
ATGGCGGCCTTCCGGAGCTTCCAGATGTCCGCCTGGTCCGTCTCAGAATAGGCCTCGATCACGTCAAAGGCGTCGCCTTCCGCGACGAACCGGTCGTTCAGCTCCCCGACCGCGGCTTCGAAGTCGTCGACCAGCTCCGAGTCCCATTCGACCATCAGGGTCGCCGCCGTCCCGTCCGGGATCACCGAGGCATACTCGGCGTAGCCGTCCGACTCGCGAGCCAACCGGAACACCTCGTCGTCCATCAGTTCGACCGCGCTCACCTCGTGTTCGAGCGCCTTGGGCACGGCTCGGAGCGCGTCGATGAGGTTCTCGAAGCAGTACAAGGCGAGGGCCGTCTGCTCGGGGGTGGTCACCAAGCCGACCGTCGCCTCCACGAGCACGCCAAGCGTCCCTTCCGCGCCGACGATCAGCTTGGAGAGGTTGATGACCCGCTCGCCGTCGTCGTTCTCGTAAATGACGCGGTCAAGGTTGTAGCCGGAGACCCGGCGTTTGAGCTCGGGGTACCGCGAGTCGATCTCGTCGGTGTTGGCCTCGACGGCCTCGCGGACCGTCCGATAGATCGCCGCCTCGCGATCGTCCTTGCCGACGATGTCGTCCCATTCGTCGGAGTCGAGGACGATCTCCCGGGTGTGGATCAGCGACCCATCCGACAGGACCAGCTTGCACTCCTCCGTGTAGGCGTCGGTGATGCCGTAGCGGACGGAGTGGGCGCCCGTGGAGTTGTTCCCGATGCCGCCCCCTACGGTGGCCCGGTTCGACGAGGCGGGGTCCGGCGCGAACTTCAGCCCGTACTCGGCGAGGGCATCGTCCAGGTCGTCCTGGACGACCCCCGGCTGGACGGTGGCCCGCTGCGCGTCGGGATCGATGTCAACGATGTGGTCCATGTATTTCGAGAAATCGAGGACCACACAGCCGGGGCCAACGGCCTGCCCGGCGAGCGACGAGCCAGCCCCCCGAGGGAGGACCGGAACGTCGTGGTCGCCCGCGATCCTGACGGCCGCCCTGACGTCGTCGACGTCCCTCGGCAGCACGACGCCAGCCGGTCGGGCCTGATAGACGCTCCCGTCGGTCGCGTAAAGGAGCTGAGAATACTCGTCGAAACGCACCTCACCGTCGAGGGCCTCCCGGAGGTCGCCCGCCAGCCCGACGTATTCCCCAACGTCCTCGATATCGTGACTGCGGGCGGCTCTAAAGGTCTGAAAATCGCTAAGATCGTCCCGTGGTTCTTCAACCGCCATCAGCACAGATGAGTGCCGCTGACAGTTAAAACGCTGTGATGCCCCGTTAGAGACCGAGTTCGACCGGGACCGATCCCTTCGTGTAGCCCTCGACCCGCCCGTCCGGACGGTATCGGAAAACCACGGCCGGGCGGTGGCGGACCTCGGGGTGCTCGGCGATAACGCTCGCCCAGTTTTCGTCGGTGAAGGAGCTGCAATCGACGAAAAGGGTGACGCCACCGCCGTGATCGGCCAGCTGTCCCTTCGATTTCGTCTCCGCCGTGTCGCGGATCGCGGCCACCGGGGTCCCGGCGGACCGCCGGGCCGGCGGGAGGGGCCGTGTGACCTCGATCAGCGCCCCCGGCGGATCCGCCCGGAAGTCGATCGAATGCCCCGTCGTCACCGGGATCTCCGGGGTCACCGTGTACCCGGCATCCGTGAGGAGCTTCGCCACGTTGAATTCGCCCATGGTGGCCGCCATCCGTGTCCGATCCAGGTAATCCGACGTCCCGAGCTTGGCGGCCATCGTGTATCGCTGCTCGTCGAACACCCCTGTCGAAAGGAAGTCCTCGTAAAACCGGGTGCCCATGGCCGGCTCGGCGTCCGGGAACCCGGCCGCGTGATCCCGGAAGAAGGCCCGGGTCGTGTCTCGGCCGTCCTTCGAGAGGAACACGGGGAGGAAGAACCAGGCCACGGTTGGGAAGTCGGCGAAGAACGGCTCCTCTTCCTCGAGCTGGGCCAGCAGCTCCTTTTCGACCCATTCGGCGATCCCGTCGGGGACTTCGTCGAAGGTATACTTGTCCGTCTGCCAGAGCGCCGAGGGGGTCTCCGTGTTTCCCAACCAGTAGGCTTGGTTACCGTTCCAGGCGAAGAGTGCGATATCACCGTTGTCCATTTCGAACCGCGTTGCCCCCCAACCCTCGGGCTGGCGGAACCACGGTCGTCGGCTGGTCGCGCCGAGATTGGAATCCAGGGGTTGATAGAGATCCGATCGAACACGGCCCTCCGACCATCGTTCGTCGGATCGTCGGAAGCGGAGGGGCTTTGCCACGTTGTGGGGTAGAGGGTCAAACGGTTTACGGCTTTCGAGGCGGTCAGACCCGTTCGACGATGGTGGCGATCCCCTGGCCGAAGCCGATGCACATCGCGGAGAGACCGTAACGGTCACCCGACCGTTCGAGCTCGTGGACGAGCTTGGTCATCAACGCCGCCCCGGTGGCGCCCAGCGGGTGCCCGTGGGCGATCGCACCGCCGTTGACATTGACCTGCTCCCACGGAACCCCAGTCTCCTCGAGCCACGCCAGGACCACGGATGCGAAGGCTTCGTTCACCTCGTAGAGGTCGATGTCGTCGTGGGTCAGGCCGGCCTTCTCGAGGACCTGTTCGGTCGCCGGTATCGGACCGGTGAGCATGGTCAGCGGATCCACGCCGACCACCTGTGTCTCGACGACTCGCGCCATGGGTTCCCAGCCGTGTTCGTCGGCCGCCTCCTCGCTGGCGACCAACAGCGCGCTCGACCCGTCGACGATCCCGGAGGAGTTTCCGGCGTGGTGAAGCCCATTGCCCTCCTCCCGGAAGGCCAGCGGGAGGTTCGATAATGACTCGACCGTGGAGTCGGGCCGGGGATGGCCGTCCTCCTCGACGATGACGGATTCGCCGTCCAGTTCCGTCTCGACGGGGAAAAGCTGTGAATCGTACCGGCCGTCGTCCCACGCCTCCTTCCAGCGGGTTTGGGAATCGACGGCGAGTCGGTCGACGTCCTCCCGGTCGAACCCCCATTGTTCGGCGATACGTTCTGCACCCTCCCCCTGCGTAGTGAGCTCCTCGAAATGTTCGAAATAGGTGTCCGTGACGCTATTGCCGTCGCTTCCGATCGGGACCCGCGTCATGTGCTCAACGCCGCCACCGATGACGACGTCGTGCATGCCCGACATGACGTTGGCCGCCGCGTAGTTGACCGCCTGTTGGCCGGAGCCGCACATCCGATTGAGCTGGATGCCGGGGACGATGTCGCCCCAGCCGGCAACCATGGGGGCGATCCGCCCGATGTTCAGCCCCTGTTCGTCGACCGGCGTGACACAGCCGTAGATGACGTCCTCGATGGTCTCGGGGTCGAACCCGTTGCGCTGTTCGAGCGCCCTCAATGGCGCAGCGGCGAGGTCCTGTGGGTGCGTATCCCGAAACATGCCGTCGCGATCGCCAAACGGCGTTCGGACGGCGTCGATGATGACAGCGTCACTCATGGTCTGTCTTTAGCGGCCTAACCACATGTAAGTCCCGTTCCCGGTAACGTGTCGCCTTAGAACCCCCCGGCCCGTACACGTCGGTATGGCGACGATCCCGTCCGACAAGCTCGACCTGTTCGAAAAGCCGACGTTCGCCCATCTCGCCACACTCCTCCCGAACGGCGCCCCTCACGTTACCCCCGTGTGGGTGGGGTACGACGCCGAGGCGAACCGCGTGCTCGTCAATACCGAGCGCGGGCGGCAAAAGGAGCGCAACGTGCGGCGGAACCCGGCCGTCGGCCTCAGTATGATCGATCCCGAGAACCCCTATCGATACCTCTCTGTCACCGGTGAGGTCGACGCGCTCACCGAAGAGGGTGCCCGCGAGCACATCGATCAATTGGCCCAGCGGTATACGGGGGACGACTACGCCAACCCGGTGGAAACCCGACGAGTGATCATGGAGATCCGCCCGGATACCGTCCGATGACCAGTCGGGACGGACGCTTACCGATAGCGACCATTCTCCGGAAACCGACGTACGACGCCCATGTTACCGAGTGGCATGTCACTGGTTTTCAGGATTGATAGAGGCTAACAAAGGTTTTTGTATCGGATCGGGCCAAGTCCCCGGTACGGGCACAGGACCATGCTGACCGTGATTCGACCGGGGTGTGACACCCCTCGACGGCCGGAGGTGGGCTCGGGATGAGCGTCACCGATCACCAACGAGCTGAGTCATCCATCGATCTCGAGGAGCTCCCTGCGTTCGATCTCAGCTACCTGTTCGACAACGCCGACGAACCGTCGGAGGTGACGGTGTTCCCCGCCTCGAATTCCCACGACATCTCGACGAACTGGATCACCGTCGATCTCGGCACAGCGGTCCCCCTGGAGCAGATCCGCTAAGCCACGGAATTCCAACCGTTTTAACCCCGGCAGGCCGACTGCTCCACCTGCATGGAAATCCTTCACACCTGCCTGAACGTCGCCGATGCGGAACGGTCGGTCGACTGGTACACTGAACAGCTCGGCTTCGAGTCCTCCTGGTGGTTCGAGGCCGAGGACGGCCGGACCGTGAACCGGTACGTTGCGGACGACGCCGGCGTCGAGATACAGCTATCCGAGACCGAGGGCGAAACCGAGTTCGAGCCCGGCACGCTCTGGGACCACCTCGCCGTCAAAGTCGATGACGTCGACGCCGCGTTCGAACGGATCGACAACCACGGCGTCGTCAAGGCGCCCGCCGACCAGTCCGCTGCCGGCGCCCGGACGGCGTTCATCAAGGACCCTGACGGGCACGTGATCGAACTGATCGAACCGCTGGACTAGCCCCGAACGGGGGTTTTTATTCTCCCGCCGGCGAATTCAACACATATGTCCGACGGGTCGAGACTCGCCTCCGCGTCGTTACTCGAGAAAGTCACCCTGGTGGCCCTCGCCGATCTGACGGTTCAGAACGAAACGCCGTCCTATCCGTTCGAGGTCCGATCGGCGATCGGTGACTGCATCGACCCGCTGGCGGACGAAGTGATCGGAATGCCAGACGAGGCGGCCGTGAGCCGGGCCCTGAACGCCCTCGAGGCCGACGGCGCGGTCGGGCTGGACGAGACGACCGACCGGTCGCCAGTGGGTAAGGGCCGCCCCGCTTACGTCCTGGAGGACGACCCGGACGACGTCCTCGATATGATGGCCGACGACGACCGGCTCCTGGCAGCGATCGAACAGGTCAGGACGGATTGACGGCGAGACCGGATCCGGCGGCCAATCAGCGGTTGAACGGACCGTCGCATGAGTTTTCGGCGGCGATACGGCATGTTTAATATTCCACGCCATCGCCCTCTTAATGACCGATATGAGTACTGAACGACATTATGAGCGAGAGTTCGTTCGAACGTTTTTCACCTCGCCGACGGCCGTCCAGGGGGAGGAGGATTCCGGCAAGATGTTACGGAGCGCGGCTGGGCTCCGTGGGATGCAGGCACCGGACGTCTGGGTGCCCGACAACGAGGACGCGACCGCCCCGAACATGCGTGACGAGGGCGTGCAGAACATCGTCGACGTCGTCGCCGAGCACGGCGCCGACTTCCCCGGCGAGATCCACCCCCGGGTCGTCTGGCATCGCGATTCGCCCGAGACTCGCCACCAGGGGTTCGAACACATGCTCGAAATCGCGGATCCGGCCAACGGCGCCGTCGAGCACATCGACGGGTTCGTGATCCCCGAGGTCGGCGACATCGACGACTGGAAGAAGGCCGACGAGTTCATCACG
The DNA here is from genome assembly GCA_964404815.1 of uncultured Halobacteriales archaeon. Classification (GTDB taxonomy): domain Archaea; phylum Halobacteriota; class Halobacteria; order Halobacteriales; family Hikarchaeaceae; genus CAYOLR01. Next base: position 656 of record CAYOLR010000163.1, on the reverse strand, counting down.
ATCGTCGAAAACGAACACGGCCTCGAGGAAGGCAGCCTCTCGATGTCCGTGATCATCGAGAGCGGCGCCGCGGAACTCGCCATGGGTCGGCTCCGCGACCACATGGGCAAGCCATCGAACAACCTCGAGCGGCTGTTCCTCCTGGTCGACGGCGAGGTCGACTATACCAAGGACATGCGGGCCATGACGCCAACCGGCCAGCTTCCACCGTGGCCAGAACTGCGCCACAACACGTCGCGGGCGGCCGCCGCGGCCGGGCTCATCGCGGTCGATGGTCCGTACGACGACATCCGGAACATCGAGGGTTATCACGCCCGGATGACCGATAATCAAGCCAAGGGGATGCTCGGCATCTGGTCGCTGACCCCCGGACAGGTCGTCGAGGCCAACCGCAGCCCGCTCCCCCCAGTCGAGGGTAGCTGGCTCCTCGAGGTCGGCGACAGGGAAATCGAGCTCGATGACGAGGACGGGCGGCAGGTCTACGCCGGTGAAGATGTCGAGATCGACGACCTCGGTGACGGCCGCTACGTCCTCGAAGTCGGCGACGACGAACTCGAACTCGATGAGGACGAACTTCGCGAGGAGCTGCTCGACATGACCGCGTACGTGCCCAGCATGGACGACATCGTCGACTCGATGGAGGAGTTCGAGGCCGC
>CAYOLR010000162.1:0-6483 GCA_964404815.1 uncultured Halobacteriales archaeon | reverse complement strand
CTTGGGGGAAGTCCACGTCGTAGCCCTGGAGCCGTTTGTACCGGGCGGCGAAGTCAATGTAACACCACCCCAGCGAGTTACCGATGTGGAAGTTCCCCGTCGGGTACGGCGGCGGCGTGTCGATGACGTAATCCGGCCCGCCGGTATCCTCGTAGACGTAGACGTCCGAGTCGAGCCATTCGTCGCGCCATTTCGGCTCGACGGCATTGGGGTCGTACTCGTCGGGCAGGTCGGCGTCGGCGGTCGCTTCCTGAGCAGTCATGGTGATAAGTCCCTAATCCTGTGGCTGTCGAGAGAACGGGCGGGATACGGTGAGTCGCCTACAGACGTACTACCGACAGCATCACGATCACACCCGAAACGAACGCTGCCGGTCGCATAAAGGTTCCTTCTCACCGTCTCGGGGCCTGAACCTCCGGTTCGGATCGATGCCGCTTCCGCAACGGGGTGACCACCGAACGGTCAGAAGGTAGAAGGCGGGCCGGCTCGTTCGCCCGGCAGATGCAGACCGTCGTACTCGCCGCCGGCGAGGGGACTCGCATGCGGCCGCTCACCGCCACGCGGCCGAAACCGATGCTGCCGGTCGCCGGGCGGCCGATGCTCGAGCACGTCTTCGATGCCGCGGTCGAGGCGGGTGCCTCGCGGCTGATCGCCGTCGTCGGGTATCACGATCAAGCCGTCCGCGAGCACTTCGGCGAGGCCTATCGGGACGTCCCCGTGGCGTACGCCGTCCAGGAGGAGCAGGCGGGGACCGCCGATGCAGTTCGGGCGGCGCGTGACCACCTCGATGACGCCCCTTTCGCCGTCATCGCCGGCGACAACCTCTACGATGAGGAGACGATGGAGAGGCTGTACGAGCACGTCCCGGCCGTCGGGGCGTTCGCGGTCGACGACCCGCGCCCCTACGGAGTGTTCGCCCTCGAGGACGACCGGGTTACCGCCGTGATCGAGAAACCCGACGATCCCCCATCGACGCTCGTCAACGCCAGCGCGTACGTCTTCGAGGCTCGGGCCCGCCAGTGGTTGGATGTCGCCGAGAGCGACCGGGGCGAATACGAACTCACGGACGTCCTCCAACGCCAGCTCCAGGAGGCGGAGGTCCGCCCCGTCACGTTCGGGCGCTGGCTCGACGTCGGCCGGCCGTGGGAGCTGCTCGAGGCCAACGAGTGGAAACTCGGCGACATCGACAGGGCCGTTGCGGGCGAGGTGCACCCGGCCGCCGAAGTCATCGGCGACGTCGCCGTCGAACCTGGGGCGACGGTCCGCCCGGGAGCGGTGATCGAAGGCCCCGTCCTCATCAGTACCGGGGCTACGGTCGGGCCGAACGCCTACGTTCGCGGGGCCACCGCCATCGGACCGGACACGAAAGTCGGCCATGGTGTCGAGGTGAAGAACTCCGTGATAATGGAGGGGACGCACGTCCCACACCTCTCATACGTGGGCGACAGCGTCATCGGCCGGTCGGTGAACCTCGGCGCGGGGACCGTCGTCGCCAACCTTCGGCACGACGATGAACCCGTCGAGCTGACCGTCAAGGGCGAACGGGTGTCTACAGGCCGGCGGAAGTTCGGCGTCGTAATCGGTGACGGGGCGAAGACCGGAATCGACACGAGCCTCAACGCGGGCGTCACGCTGTCGAGCGGTGCCCGAACCGGTCCCGGTGAGGCCGTCACGCGGGATCGGTAGCGGGCTCGTTGATTAATCAGTCATCGCGTCGGAGACGAGCTTACGGGCCTCCATGAAGACGGCGTCTGCCCGGTCGGCGGCCCGGGCCTCGGCCGTCACCCGGATCAACGGCTGGGTGCCGCTCGGCCTGATCAGAAACCAGGCATCGCCGAGATCGACTCGGAGGCCGTCGAGGGTGTCCACTGATTCGTACGTTTCCTCGACCCCTTTGCGGATCCGGTCCATGACCGCCGGTTTCCGATCGCAGTCCAAGCTATCCCGACGGATCGGGTAGGTTTCGATGTCATCGACGAGTACTTCGAGGGGTCCCCGTTCGTCGACGAGTTCGACCAGCTTTGCGGCCGCCAGCGGACCGTCCGGACAGAGCGTTTCGTCCGGCCAGATCCACGCCCCGCTCGGCTCGCCCCCGAAGGCCACATCGGGCTCGCTCGCGCGTTCGGCTACGTAGACGTCCCCGACCTTGGTCCGCGTGAGTTTGGCCCCGGCGGCATCGAGGGCGTCGTCGACCGCGAGGCTGGTATCTACGGGGGCGGCGACACGATCGCCCGTGGAGACCGTCTCCCTGGCAAGGATCGTGAGCAACACGTCCCCGGGCACCCACTCCCCAGTCCCTGTGACGGCCTGCATTCGATCCGCATCACCGTCGTGGGCCAGCCCGAGATCGGCGTCGGCTGACGCGACGTACTCCCTGAGGACGGTACAGTTCTCGGCGGTGGGTTCGCTCGGTCGGCCGGGAAAACTCCCATCCGGTTGGGCGTTCAGGGTCTCCACCGTACACCCGAGGGTCTCGAGGGCCTCGACGGTGACGCCACCCGCACCGTTGCCGAGATCGACGGCGACCGTGAGTTCGGATGGCGATACCCGATCGGTGATCGCTTCGACGTGGCGGCTCCCGGCGTCCCGCCACTGGGTTACCGATCCCTGGCGGTTCCAGGGGACGAGGTCGACGTGGTCGTCAGCTAACCGGTCCTCGATCTCCCGCCGTCTGGGTTCGTCGAAGGCTTGGCCGGATGGCTGCCAGAGCTTGAGACCGTTGTCTTCGGGCGGGTTGTGGGACGCCGTGATCGCGATTCCCGCGTCCGCCCGGCTCCATTCGACGCTCCTGGCGACCGTCGGGGTGGTCGCGAGGCCGAGCCGGACGACGTCAGCCCCGCATTCTCGGAGGCCTGCGGCGACGGCATCGGCGAGGATCTGGCCGCTCGATCGGGGGTCCCTGCCGACTACGACACGGTCCCGATCGGTGGCCACCGCCCTCCCGACCGAGAGCGCGAGGTCCGCGGTGACGACCTCCCCGACCCGCCCACGGATCCCACTCGTACCGAACATAGCGTGGATCCAGCCCGGCCGAGCAAAAGTATGTACTCGTTATCGGGCGCCGGGGCGGTCCTCGCCGCCGGCTCTGCTCCATCGAGGGTCCACGCCAAAGGCCAGACTGTACGCTACTACGGAGAGGTCCCAGCGGGTGGCACTTTCCGGTTGTCGACCCGATCTGAGGATTCCGGACTACGCCAGCGGTGGCCGAAACACGCTGGCTAATCACCGAATTCCCCGGTTATCCTCCGATGAGAAACGTGGTTGTCCAGCGACGGTTCGGCGGCGCAACCACAACCCCTACCTCCCCACCCAGTGAGGTCAGCGTATGCAGCTGGGCGTTATCGGGCTCGGACGGATGGGTCGGATCGTGGTGGAACGGGCCCTCGATGCCGGCCACGAGGTCGTGGCCTACGACATCGACGCGGCCGCCGTCGAGGCGGCTTCGGACGCCGGCGCCACCCCCGCGGAGTCCATCCCCGATCTCGCGGCCCGGATGGACGAACGACGGATCTGGCTGATGGTCCCGGCCGGCGAGCCGGTCGATGCGGCCCTCGACGAGCTCGACGGTCACCTCGAGGATTCCGACATCGTTGTTGACGGCGGAAATTCACACTTCGAGGACTCCGTCCGCCGGGCCGAAGCGACGGCGGCGGCCTATCTCGACTGCGGGACGAGCGGCGGACCGGCGGGGGCCGAGGTGGGGTTTTCCCTCATGGTCGGCGGTCCAGAGTGGGCGTACAACGACCTGAGTCCCGTCCTGGACGCCATCGCCGGCGGCCCGGACGGCCACGCCCGGATGGGACCGTCGGGGGCCGGCCATTACGTCAAGATGGTTCACAACGGCGTCGAATACGCGCTGATGCAGGCCTATGGCGAGGGGTTCGAGCTGTTAGCCGAGGGGCGGTACGACCTCGACCTGGCGACGGTCGCCCGGACCTGGAACAACGGCGGTGTTGTCCGGTCCTGGTTGCTCGGCCTCTGCGAGGAGGCGTTTCGCGAGGAGGGGAACGACCTCGGCGACGTCGCCGATCACGTCGAGGGCGGCTCCACCGGCACCTGGACCGTCCAAGAAGCCCTCGAACAGGAGGTCCCAGTGCCCCTCATCTACGGCGCGTTAGCCGAACGGTTCGGCTCCCGAAACAATCGTTTCTCCAGACGGCTCGCCAACCGTCTCCGGTATGGGTTCGGGCGCCACGACGTCGTCCGGGAGACCTGAGCGCGGCCGTTCCATAATGGCCTTATCCTAGGCCTCCATAGCCGCCGCCATGGTCGACCCACTGGGCGTCGCCTTGGGGGTGTTCCTGACGTTTCTCGTCGTCGCGGTGCACTACACCCGCGGCGCCCGTTGGAACGTCCCCGAGGACATTTCGCAGACGCTGTTGGAGCGTCGTGCGGCGACGGTACCGGAGACGGACTTCCCCGAGCCGATGAACCGCTCGATCGGCGGTGGCGGCGTCGCCGGGGCGGTCGCCGGCGGCGAGGCCGAGGGCGAACTTGGAGAGGGTGAGGGCGAGGAGGGCGAGAGCCCGGCCGCCATCCCGGATGACGAGGCGGAAACCTACGAGATCGAATTCGCCAAGGAAGGGGCGACGATCGAGGTCAAGGAGAACGAGACGATCCTCGAGGCCGGCGAGGACGAAGGTTGGGACCTTCCCTACGCCTGCCGGGAGGGCCAGTGTCTCTCCTGTTCCGGTCACATCGAGGGCGGCCCCTCCGAGGACTTCGTGACCCACTGGCACAACCAGATGCTGGGCGAGGAGGAACTCGACGAAGGCTACACCCTCACTTGCGTCGCCTACCCGACGGCGGACTTCACGATCGAGACCGGCGAGTCGCCCTGACGGCGGAATCAACGGGTTGAAACACCGGCTCCTCGTTTTCGACGGTTGGTGACCGCGAGCCCCCGCTCGACCATCACCGAGGGTGGGCTCATCAGGCCGCTCGCCAGACTGGCCTGGCCCATCGTGGTGATCCAGCTCCTCCAAGTCGCCTACAACATTGCCGACACGCTCTGGCTGGGGCGGCTCTCGTCCGACGCGGTCGGTGCGCTGAGCCTCGCGTTTCCCTTGGTCTTCCTCGTCATCTCCGTGGCGGGCGGGTTCACCGCGGCCGGCGCCATCCTCGTCGCCCAGTACACCGGGGCCGAAAGCGAGGGCTCGGCCGGCAAAGTCGCGGGACAGACCTTCTCGTTCGTCGGCCTGCTCGCCGTCGGGCTCGGATTGGTGGGCTTCCTGTTGACCGAGGAGCTGTTGGGGGTGCTCCCGAGCTCGATCGATACGGCGGCACAGATCGTCCCGCTGGCCGCCGACTACATGCGGGTGTTCTTCCTCGGGATGCCGTTCCTGTTCGGCTTCTTCGTGTTCACGGCGCTGATGCGGGGCTACGGCAACACCCAGACGCCGATGCGGATCATGGCCGTCAGCGTCGCGATCAACGTCGTCCTCGACCCGATCTTGATCTTCGGATGGTGGGGCGCACCCGCCCTCGGGGTCGAGGGCGCAGCCCTTGCGACCATCTTCTCACGGGGCGTGGCCTCCCTCCTGGGGGCCTACATCCTCTTCGGCGCCGGCGTCGGCCCAGCCGTCCAGTTGAGCCATCTCGTCCCCGACCTCGGCATGATCAGGGAGATCGTGCGGATCGGCGTCCCCACGGCGGCTGAGCAGTCGATGAGCGCGCTCGCCATGATCACGCTGACCGCCATGGTTGTGACCTTCTCCCCGCCGGTCGTCGCCGCCTACGGCCTGGGCAACCGGCTCGTCTCCCTCGTGTTCCTCCCGGCCATGGGCCTGGGACGGGCGACCGATACGATGGTGGGCCAGAACCTCGGTGCCCGCAATCCCGACCGTGCGGAGCGGGCCGTCTGGCTCGCCGCCGCCGTGGCGATGGGCGTCCTGGTTATCGCAGGGGTGGGCGCCGCCCTGTTCCCGGAGGAGATCGTCGGGTTCTTCATGGCCACCGGCACCGCCGAGGCCGCTCGGACGATCGAATTCGGGAGCGACTACCTGCGGATCCGGGCGGTCGAGTTCGCGTTCATCGGCCTCCTGCAGGTCCTCCTCGGCGCCTATCGGGGTGCGGGGAACACCACAACGGCGCTCGTCTTCTCCGTCCTGACGCTCTGGATCGGCCGCGTTCCCACGGTGTACTACTTGGCCTTCGTCCAAGGATGGGGTCCCAACGGCGTTTGGATCGGCATGGCCGTCGGCCACATCGTCGGCGGGATCGCGGCGGCGCTTTGGTTCACCCGAGGGACCTGGAAGGAGGCGATCGTCGACGAAGCGGTCAGGGGGCCGGTTCCGCCGGACCCCGATGCAGAGGACTGAGCGGGAGAAATCCGCGGGTATTTATATAGGAACGGCCAAACGGGGCATACACCATGGCAACGGGTACGGTAACCTTCTTCCATGATCGGAAGGGCTACGGGTTCATCGAGACGGACGAAGCGGACGACGACGTGTTCTTCCACATGGAGGACGTGGGCGGCCC
>CAYOLR010000161.1:0-6498 GCA_964404815.1 uncultured Halobacteriales archaeon | reverse complement strand
TTCCCGATCGGGAATCCGGCATACCTAACCAGTAAGGTCATTGGAGAGGTGCCGGCGAATTACCCCTGCTCGATGGTCAGTCCGAACTCCCGGGCCAGGACCGAGGGCCACTGCTCCGGGGGGACCGATTCCGTTGTCGACTCGCCATCAACGCGGTGGGTGAGCGTCGAAGCCGTCAGTTTGAGGTGGCCTTCCGCCGTGGCCTTCGTGATGACCGGGTCGCCCGTAAACGGCGACTCCGGGGCGGATTGGAGGAAGTCACACGACGCCTCGAAATACGATAACTCGCGGGGAGCGCGGCTGAAATAGTACCGATCGGTCCAGCCGTCATCGGGCGTTTCGCGGAACTGCGTGAGGTGCTCCGTATCCGGTCGGTCGCTCTCGACGATCCGCCACTCCGTGCCGATATCGTCCTCGACGGGCGTGCCATCGAGGGGGATCGGCCGGCGAACGGTCGGGATGCCGAGCCCGACGTCGACGATATATGGTCGATCGAGGCTGACCAGGTTGGTGTGGTGGTTGGCCGGAGGCTGAACGTCGCCGTCGTCGCCGATCACCATGCCCGCGAGCCGATCCACCGGGTAGCCGAGTTCGTCGAGGAGCCATCCGAACAATCCATTGAGTTCGTAACAGAAGCCGCCGCGCTCCCGTTCGACGATCTTGTGATAGAGGCGCTGGAGATCAAGTGTGACACCGGACCCGGGCGAATCAGTAACCGGGTCGCCGACGATCGAGAGGTTTTCGAACGGAACCGTCGTCACGTGGGCTCGTTGGAGGCGTTCGAGGCCCTCGAGGTCCGAGTGGCGAGCGGGATTCGTCGCCAGGCCGATCCGTTCGAGATAGCGGTCGGGATCCACACCGGGACTGTGTGGATGGACTGGAAAGCCGTTTCGGCTCCGGCGAGTTAATCACGGCCGAGTAACGCATCGAACAGGGCGATCGCGAGGTCCTTTTCGAGGGGTTCGTTGGCGTTCCCGCAGTGGGGCGATTGGACGCACGCGGGACAGCCGTCTTCACAGCCACACGCCAAAACCATCGCACGGGTTTCGCCCATCAGGGATTCGAGCCGGTCGAACCCGGCACGGGCCAGGCCCACCCCACCGGGATACCCGTCGTAAATGAAGATAGTACTCCGGTCGGTATGGGGGTGCATCGGGGTGGACAACCCGCCGATGTCCCGTCGATCGCACAGGAGCTCGAGGGGAAACATGGCGATCATCGCGTGTTCGGCGGCATGAATAGCGCCGAGGTAATCGCCATCCCTGGCGCGGATGGCCGACTCGATGGCAGGCGGAATCGTCAGGTACAGTGCCGTCGTCTCCAGCGTGAGCTCGGGCAGCTCGAGGGACTCACGGCCGAGCGATTCGCCCGAGGTAGTGTCGCGCCGTTCGAACCCGGTGATCTGTTTCCGCATCGTGACGTCGGCGAAACTGATCGTGCATCCGTCCGCGGTTTCCAGCGGTTTGTGATCGTGATCCTCGGCCACGGTGATGGTTTTCTCGTGGAGCACCCGAGTGTAGTAGTCGGCATGGGTTGGCGTGAGCAGCGCGCGGTCGCGATCGAGATCCAGATCGGTCACCTGGAAGGCCCGGCCCTGATGGTGGTAGATAGCGCCACGATGGGCGTCCCGGAGGGCGTCGTCGAACGGGAGCCGGCCGATGACGTTCTCGGAACGTGTGTCGAGCAGCCTGATCGATCGGTCCTGGATCGACCGCAAGCTCATGTCGTGTTGGGGGCTCCCGTCGCCCGCGAACGTCCAGCGGACCCCGTCGGCCGTGTCACGCCGTTCGAGGTCACCGCTGGTTTCGAGCGCGTGAACTACGTGGGGGAGGTGGGGGCCGAAGTGAGCATCGTCGTCCGGGTTCAACCAGTTCTCCCGGGCGGCCGATCGGACGTGATCGGGGAGGAGTTCCTCGTTGTTCGGGTTGACGACGGCCCGTTCCGGCTTCCCCTCGAAGAAGGCCGCCGGGTCGGCCATGAAGTACTGATCGAGTTGGTCCTCGCCAGCGACCAGTACGACGAGGCTGGGATCGGTGCCCCGTCCGGCCCGACCGGCCTGTTGGTAGGTCGCCATCCGTGTACCGGGATAGCCGTCGAGGATGACGACGTCCAGCCCGCCGATGTCGACGCCGAGTTCGAGGGCGTTCGTACTCCAGACGCCCCGGATGGAGCCGTCCTGGAGACCCGATTCGATCGCCGATCGACGGTCCCGGCCGAGCGCCGCCTGATAGGCCGTGACCTGGGCGGCGAGTTCCGTTTCCCCCCGTTCCCTGAGGGCGTCAGCCGATTCCGTCGCGTAGCGTTCGGCGGCCTGTCTCGCGGCCGTGAACACGACCGTCTGGTACCCCCGGGCCACGAGATCGGTGAACAACCGTTTCGATTCCACGTGATTCGAGCGGCGACGGCCGCTCCCGCCCCAACCCTCTCCTCCGTGGTATTCCGGGGGGTTCCAGAACGCCCAGTGGGTCGGTCCCGTTGCACTCGAGTCCGCGTCAACCAGGGTGAAGGTGGATTCCGGTCGCCCCGTGAGGGCGCTCGCGTGTTCGATCGGGTTCCGGATAGTGGCCGAACAGCCGATGACCTGGGGATCGGCCTCGAACCGCTCGGCCAGCCGGTTCAGCCGCCGAAGGACCAGCGCGACGTGGCTCCCGAAGACGCCCCGGTAGTCGTGGACTTCGTCCAGGACGATCAGTTCGAGCCGCTGGAAGAACCAGTCCCAGAGCCGGTGGGCATGGGGGAGGATCCCGAAATGGAGCATGTCGGGGGTGGTCAGCAGGACCGTCGGCTGTCGGTCTCTGACCGACCGTTTCTCCGATTTCGAAAGCCGGCCCGTATACTGGGCGACTTGGACGCCGCTGCCGAACCCAAGCCCGTCAGCCAGGGCTGAGAGCGTCGCCTCCTGATCGTTGATCAAGGCGACCTGCGGTCCGATGTAGAGCGTACAGCCCTTGTCGTCGAGGGCGTGTTCAACGGCTGGGATCGTGTACGCCAGGCTTTTGCCGGACGCTGTCGGGGAGGCCAACACCACGTTGGCCCCGTTTCGATGGGCGCGGATCGCCTCGGCCTGGTGCCGATACAGGTCGTCGATCCCCATCCGGCCGAGGGCCCCCTCGAGTCGGGAATCGACGGGCATGTGGGCGTACTCAGCAGCCCGACCGGGACGGCGCTCGTGGGTGACGAGCTGGTCCTCGTAATATGGCCGACCACGGAGCCAATCCAGGGTATCGTCCACGGGGCATTGTTACCGCCGTGACGGGGTAAGCACCCGGGGGAGCGCGAAAGTGAATTCCCCGGGGAAGAGCTGACACCGTCACGTATCACCGGTGAGATTTCACCGATAACGGAGCGCATTCGAACGCCGGCGGTTTCGGGGCTCGTGGCGGGATTATCATCGCCTGTACGCCCAGCGAGTGGCCTTTAACGACTCGGCGCCAAACGCTCCGATACATGGGTGAAGACATCCGGGTACTCCACGTCGATGACCAACCCGAGTTTTCTGCGATGGCGGCCGAGTTTCTCCATCGCGTGGACGACCGGATCGATATCGTTGCCGAGACCGACGTGGCTGCCGGGCTCGATCGCCTCGAGACCGAGCCCATCGATTGTATCCTCTCCGATTACGATATGCCGACGGTTGACGGATTGGAATTCCTCGAGCGGGTTCGGGACCAGTATGGGGACCTTCCCTTCATCCTCTTCACCGGGAAGGGAACCGAGGCGGTCGCAAGCGACGCCGTCTCCGCCGGGGCGACGGACTACTTCCAGAAGAAGTCGGGGACTGACGAGTACCAGGTCCTCGGCCATCGGATCATCAACGCCGTCGAACAGTATCGGGCCCAGCGCGCCCTCGAGGACAACAAAGAACGCTTCCGGACGCTCGTCGAGCGGTCCACGGATGCCATCTTCATCGTCGGCGACAACGGGACCTTCGAATACGTTACCCCGAGCGTCGAACACGTCCTGGGGTATCAGGCCGAGGAACTCCACGGCGTCAACGGCTTCGAGGGCATCCACCCCGAAGACACCGAGCGAGTGCAGACCGCGTTCGCCCAGCTAATTAGTGATCCGGAGGGAACGGCGAGCGTCGAGTACCGATACCGGCACGCGAACGGTGAGTGGGTCTGGATCGAAGCCAGGGGCCGGAACCTCCTGGATGATGACCTTATCGAGGGCGTGGTCGTCTATGCGCGGGACGTAACGGACCGAAAACGCCGAGCACAGCGGTTGGAACGCCACGAACGAATCCTGGAGACGCTCGGCGATGCGGTTTACGCGTTGGATGATGAGGGAAAGATCATCGATGTCAACGAACAGACCGTACGGATGACCGGATACGATCGTGAGGACCTGCTGGGAAGCGATATCTCGCGGGTTGTCTCGGCCGAAGGGGTGAAGGCGGGCAACCGGGTCATTCGGGAACTGTTAGCGGCGGATGATCAACAGGTCGGTACCTTCGAAGGCGACCTCATTACCGCCGACGGGGACGCAGTCGAGTGTTCGGTTCGGATGACACTCCTCTATTCGGATGACGGCGACTTCGTCGGGTCGGGGGGTGTAGCCAGGGATATTACCCACGAGCGACGGCACGACCGGCGGCTCGAACGCCTCCGGCAGCGGTCTCAAGCCCTCATGTATACGGAAACACGGGAGGCGACCGCCAGGGCGGCGACGCTCGCCGCTGACGAAGTCATCGGGGCACCGTTAAGCGGCGTACATCTCCTCGATGATGACGGGAGCGCGCTTGAACCGGTCGCCGTCGTCGATCAGGTACACGAGGCGTTCGATGACGTCCCCCGGTATCCCCGGGGGGCTGAGCCGGGAACCCGAGCTGCCCTGATCTGGGAGGTGTTCGAGAGCGGGGAACCCATACGGATCGATAACGTTCGCGAGTATGCAGGCCTCACCGAGACCACGCCGGCCCGGAGCGTCATCGTTCACCCCGTCGGCACGCACGGCGTCTTCATCGTATCCGCGGGCGAGGCACATACCTTCGATGACACCGACGAGGCCCTCGTCGAGATCCTCGCCTCCTCCCTCACGTCCGCAATGGACCGCGTCGACCGGGAGGAGCGCCTCCGGGACCGGGAACGCCGGCTCGAACGGCTCCATAATGCCACCGTGGAGCTGATGGAAGCCCAAACACCGGAGGAGATCGCCGACAGGGCGGTGACTGCCGGTGATGACATCCTCGGGTTCCCGATTGTACTCGTCCGGTTGTACGACGAGGATCGTGGCGGGTTGGTTCCGGTCGCCCAGAACGAGTCGCTCGAGGATGTCCTCCCCGAGCGGTCGGTCTACACCGCCGAGGGCACGAGTCTGAACTGGGAGGCGTTCGAGTCGGGGGAGCTGCAACGCTACGATGACGTTTCCGAGATCGACCGAGCCGTCGACTCGGACACCGAGCTGGGGAGCCTCCTGGTCGTGCCGCTTGGGGAATACGGGACGTTCGCGGCGGGTGAGTCCGAAACGGGGGCGTTCGACGAGACGGACGTCTTCCTGGCACGGATCCTGGCCCGCGAGACGGAAGCGGCGTTACAGCGGGCTGATCGGGAGGTGGAGCTCCGGGTTCAACAGGAAGAACTGGAACGGCAAAACGACCGGCTTAATGAGTTCGCGAGTATCGTCTCCCACGATCTCCGCAACCCGCTGACCGTGGCCGAGGGCCGGATCAAACTCGCACGGGAGGAGTGCGAGAGCGAGCATCTCGAACCCGTCGAGGCTGCGCTTGATCGGATGAACGAGATCGTCGAGCGGACGCTCACACTCGCCCGGGAGGGCCAGGTGGTCGGTGATACCGAGCAGGTCGACCTGGCCACCCTGATCGATCGATGTTGGGCGTCGATCGACAGCGCTGAGGCGACGATCGCAATCGAGGACCCGCCGACGATATTGGCGGATCCGGATCGGCTACCACACCTCTTCGAGAACCTTTTTCGAAACGCGGTCGAACACGGTGGCCCGAGCGTTCACATCGAAGTCGGCCGACTCCCGGACGGGGTCTTCGTCCAGGATGATGGTCCGGGGATCCAGCCGGACGATCGAGATCGGGTCCTCGAGGTCGGGTACTCGACGACCGAGCAGGGAACCGGGCTCGGCCTCGGGATCGTCCGCGAGATAGCGAACGCTCACGGTTGGTCGGTCGACGTCACCGAATCGCCGTCCGGCGGTGCTCGGTTCGAGATCACGGGCGTCAATGTCATCGACTAAGGTCGACACACGTGCGCGATGGGCTGGTGGACATAATCCGTTCACCGGTGACCAATACAATGTGTAGTGGGTGCTGCGAAAGTCAGAAAGAGGTAAAAACGCCGGTTATTCGGCGATTGTAATATTCATGATTTGTTATAGATCGTTTTCAGGTTCTGGGAATCGGCTTAGCCATTCTTGGTTACTCGCAGGTAAGTCCCACATGCGAGGTATCACAAATGTCGTACCAAGCGGCAAACCCGCTCTCGGAGGAGTTCAGCTTCGAGCTCTCCGGGCCGCTAGCGGGCTACT
>CAYOLR010000160.1:0-6506 GCA_964404815.1 uncultured Halobacteriales archaeon | reverse complement strand
CGGGTCTTTCCCGGCGATGACGTCGAGGACGCTGGCACAGTCGGCGACGCTCATCGCGATCGGCCCGGTGTGGTCGAAGGAGTGCCCGATGCCGACGATGCCGGTGTACGGGACGAGGCCGTGGGTGGGCTTGTGGCCGACACAGCCGCTCCAGGCCGCGGGGATCCGGATCGAGCCGCCCTGATCGCCCCCGATGGCGACGTCCACGTCGCCGTCGACGACCGCGGCGGCCGACCCCGACGAGGACGCCCCCGGGAGGTAGTCCGGGTCACGGGGGTTCCGGACGGGGCCGGTGGCGGAGAGCTCGCCGCTGCCGGAAAAGGCCATGTCCTCCATGTTGAGCTTGCCCGTGATCGTGGCGCCGGCGTCCAGGAGCCGGGTGACGATGGTGGCGTCGATCGACGGAACAAAGCCCTCGAAGAGCTTCGACCCGCAGGTCATCTCGACGCCGGCCAGGCTGATGTTGTCCTTCAGGCCGACGTCGTAGCCGGCGAGCGGCCCGTCGTCGGCCCCATGGACCTCACACTTCGTCACGAAGGCGTTGAGCGGGTCCTCGGCGGGGGCGGGGCGACCGCCCGGGTCCCGGTCCGTGTAGGAGACGGCCGGCCGCGGGGCCGGGAGCTCGTCCAGGCGTTCGTAGCCCGCCAGCGTCTCCTCGATGACGGCGGCGAAGTCCGCTACCTCGTCGTCTGAGAGCGTAATGTGGTGTTTGGCGGCCTTCTCGCGGATCTCATCGGGGGTGGGCGGTCGCACGTTCGGCGGGATCTGTGACATGCGCTACCATACACCCCACCAATGCCGAAAAAGGTTCGTGGTCACGTGAAATTGTCCGAGGGCGAGCGGCCGTGGGGCGGTCCGCACCGGGCTTTGTCTTCACGCTGGTGCGGATCGAGAGCTCCACCGTGTCGTCTGCCGCCGCCGGTCTCGCCGTGAAACCGGTGGTCGGCGTCGTCGGCATCCGGGATGTCGACCTGGACCCAGCCGCCTATCTCGAACTTCATGGCTGCTTCCGTGGCGTTTCACCGACGCTTACTGTCGCCCGTCGATCCATAGTCGATCGCGGGGTATATCCCGCTACCCGTCGGGGGAGAGAAAACCCGCATCTATCGTCGATCCAACCGGCCGGAGTACCGGATCGATCACCCGATATGCTGACCCCAGCTAGTGGTCGGATTCGTCGCGTGCCGCCATGGCGTCACCCAGGTCAGCACCCACCTGCTCGTTCAGCCGGTCGACCGCCGCCCGCCCCAGCGATCGGGCCTGGGCAACCGGGTTGCGATCGTCGGGTCAACCCACGCGTCCACCGCGTCGCGAGCGAGGGCCGGGAAGGTAGGATCGATGGCGAGGATGGACGCGGAGGCAATGGCGGGCAGGGCCCCGGCCAGTGGGCTAGTCCGACATCCATCGCCGCCGCTGGAACAACGTCCTCGACACCGGAGGCAAACTCCTCACTGACTGCTGGGTGATGATCGATGTCAGCACTCACAACCGCCTTGACGAGGGCGGCCAGTGCACCGTCCATCGTGTCACCCGCTGCCGTGACGCTGCTTGAGATATCCATCGCGACCCAGCCATCGTCGATTTGTCACAGGTGACTCCCCCGCCCGCAGGTAACCGGAGCCATCGAAACGGAGCAGCTCGTTCTCGGCAAAAACGCTCGTCCGGCTGCTGTGCCCTAGAACGGTGATAATCCGTCTCTGCTGGCCGAGGGTTTATCATCGATTCCGGACGTACAGTGGCGTACAATGGCGACCGACAGGGACGTGGACGTCCCCGATCCGGACCATCCACGGATCGTCGTTGACGCCCGGTTTGGTGGCGAACCCCACATCCACGGGCGCCGTATCACCGTTCTCGACGTTTACGAACGGGTCCAAGAGGGCGAGGGTGAACTCCCACCGCCCGCGTTCGCCGACCAGTTCGACCTCCCGGTGGCCGACGTGTATTCGGCGCTCGCATACTATCACGCCCATCCGGACGAAATGGACCGGCATCGACGGGCCCGCTCCACGTCGAGCGAGGCGCTCAAGGAGGAAATCGCCCGGGAGCGCCCACCGGACATCGATCCAACGGGGAGCTGATGGAACCCGGGGATTACGATCCAGCGTCGACCCGGCGGTTCCTCATCGATGAAAACCTCAGTCCTGACATCGTTCGTGAACTCGACCGGGTCGGAATCGAGGCCGGACATCTTCTCGACGTCCTCGGTGCCGGTGCGGACGATTTTGAGGAGATTCTTCCGCATTGCCGACAGACCGACACGATCCTTGTGACGAACAACGTACGCGACTTCAACCCAACCATGCTTTCCCAGGACCAGCATGCAGGGATAGGGATCGTGCACAACAAGCACCGACCAGCGAGCGAAATCGCCGGTGAACTCAAGCGAATCGTCGGGGCATATTCCGACCCTGCCGCCCTTCGGGGCTTTGAGAACGCCGACGATTGGACGAACGACTGATCTTCCACGGCCAGTTTTCGGGACGCCGTTTGCAGACATTACTGAAGAAGGTTAATTCGAATCGACACGTTGAGCGCGATCGACTGGCGATTGTCGCATAGACGTCCTTCGCCATCATGCAACGATGTCCCGACGGCCCGGACACGGGACGCCTCACTACTGCATGAACTCTGGGAGGCCGTCAAATTCATCGGGGGCCTTCGTGACCTCGTCGGGGTCGATCCCCAACTCCTCCAGGAGTTCGCGCTCCTCCTCCCAGGTCTCGATCGGCTCCCCGAGCTCCCCGCGGTGGAGCCCCACCGCATCGTCGAGGTTTTCGAGGGCCTCGCGGGTTGGCCCCTGGGTGACAACACCGGTCTCGACGTGTTCGATGACCCACCAGTCGTCCTCCGGCCAGAGCCGGATCTCGCCGTCTACGGGCTCACGATCACCGGAGGAACGTGCCATCACCCTCTAATAGGCCCCATTTACAGTTTAACCGTTCGGCCACTTCTCGACGATCGGAGCCCGCTACTCAGTGCCGATCGTCCAGTTGAAAATCTCCAGCTCCCCTTCGGTGACAGGAAGGACTGTAAGCATCCCACCGCGTTGTTACCGTATGGGCACCGTCTCGGTCCACCTCCCGGAGGAACTGGAGGCGACGCTAGAGGCGTATATCGAGGCGCAGCACCTCGACCGCAGCGCAGCCGTGCGGAAACTCCTCGCTGAAGGCCTGGAGGATTGGCAGGTCGAGCACGCCCTCGACCGGCTCGAGGCCGGTGACGTGACGTTCGTACGTGCGGCCGACCTCGCGGACCGGAACGTCTGGGAGTTCGCCCAACTCGTCCGGGAGCATGAGGTCGAATGGATCGGCGAGGAGGACGTGAACGCGGATCTCCCATCCGAGTAACTTGAGAGTCTACATACGAACCTCGAAAGAACCGAACGACCTCGTAGCAGAGGTCAGTTCCGATCGGTCAAGCATGGCGTTGATGTCACTGTCGTCCGATTGTTAATATACTCGGAGCCGATCAGCTCAGAGTTCGCGCGGATCGATGTGGTCTATTTCGTCGATGCTGGGAAACAACGTATCTGTCGATACGAGCGGTTCTTGGAGATTGATGGCGTGTCCGATGTGGACCGCATCGAAAACGTTCAGTGCTGGATACTCCGGGAGGAGCCTAGCACCGGACTGAAACGCATCGGGGGTGAGCGCTTGCACCTCGACACTTTCGGCCTCGATATCACCCAATACTTCGGCGAGGGCTGATCGGGACCAGGAATCGAACATGACGAGTTGAATCTCGATTGCCGTGACCACTGATGTCTTCGGCGCCTCGAACGACGCGACTTCGACGGTCGGCCGTAGCCAGTCTTCGGCTTTCAACAATGCCAGCAACACATCGGTATCGAGATACATTCTATTCGCTTGCGTCGCGCTTCCGCTCGAGCCGATCCTCGACCTGTTCTCGAGCCCGAGTCTGTGTCAGCTGGTGAAGCCGTTTCGTGGCCTCCTCGTGGGTCACGAGCCGAGCCCCGTATCGAAGCGCCTCGGATCGAGAGCCGAACTTGCCTTCCTCGACCAAGCGGTCGAGCTCTTCGACTAGTTCTGGCGGGAGCGATACGGGAATGGATTTTCGTTCCGCCGACATCTTATACATATGTATAGAACCAAGCGGCATATGCCTTTCGTGGGGGCGCAACCAGTCCATGCGCCGGCGGCTTTCTTCGCGTATATCATAGTGATGAGTGTTGAGGTCATCTCTATTGAGTACCGTCCCGACCGATTTGACAGTGGATTGGTCGGTGGTAGTTGTTGATATCTGGGGGTTTCAATCGTGGCACGTCTTCCAGGTCCGTGACGATTCGCTATTGGTCTTCTCCAGGGACGGAATTCCCTACCGGAACTAGTCCAAGACTCTTTGGATCGGGAAACGGATATCCTTCTTCTCACCGGAGACGACCAACCACGGGCGTGGATTCCCGCCGTCGGTCTTGAACGGATCCGGTGCCCAGACGACGGTTCCCCAGGCAGCCAGCCGCGATCAGGACCCCTCGTTGTCCTGCACGGGCGTCGACTCGATGGGGGCAACGGCGGTTTCCATCCAGGCCTCGACATCGTCATCGGAGAACCCACCATCGAGCTCGTCTGTCGTGGCGGCACCGTGGAGTCCAGCCGCCGCAGCGGCGTGCTCGGCGTCGGCGATCGCCCAAAAACGGTTGCAGTGGTCGACGAGGCCGCATTCCTCGAGGCGCTTCAGCGTTGGACCGATATTCCCTTCGGGAACGTCGACGGCGTCGACGATCTCCCGCTGGCGAAACGCCTGATCGGCGTGTCCGAGGAGGAAGCGGTACACCGCGCCCTGGGTGGTGTCAGGGGCGAGGTCAGGGAGGGAGGCCCCGGCCTCCTCGATGGCTGGAACTCGGCTTTCGAGATGGGCATCCCGAGTAGTAGTTTGCATCAGACACTACTCGGTATTATCGATACGCCACCCAGCACGGACGAGAGGATGCCAGTGGTTGCGGGCATTCCCCAGGGGCTGAGGCCACCATAGATACCACCCTCCGCCGGGAGCCAACGCGGCCGAGACCACGATCGAAGGGCTGCTCCCGAGCATTCGCAGTTCCCCCATTACGAGTTCGACTTCGGCGACAGCTGGGAACACCCCATCGAGCACCGTGAGACGTGGAGAGGCGTACTGGACGACGAGCCCAACGGCGTCGTCGAGAAGGGGACCGCGTCAGCACAGTACCCCGACATCGACGAAAATAGGCTGAGATGCACTTGGTAAGTGGACCCTGCGGCTCAACGGAATTGTCCGAGGGCAACGAAGCTGACGGACTGATAAAGCCGGGTTCGATCAGCCAAGAGTTGCCGACCGGTGACTCCGAACCTCGGTTGCGGCCATTACCCTCCCTCGCCGGGGTTATCGGTGGTTATCGATCCACTCGCAGAACCGGTCGAAGTCCTTCGCCCCGGCAAGGTCGGCGATGTTGCGGAGCGTGCCGATGCTGAGTTCATCGTGGAGTGGAACAGGTACAGTTCTCGCATCGGCGTCGTGGCCGCGACCTCACCGACGGCCGATTCGTAGTCGCGCTGGAAGACGTCGGTCTGGCGCACGATGCGCTGGAACTCGACGGCGAGGTCACCGTAGACGTCCTCGCTTTCGGCCACCTGTCTGAAGGTGTCGAGATGGTCCATCCCGCCGACGGCGAGGGCGTACATCATGCCCACGGCGTCCGGGAAGACCAGGCCGATGTGGCGACCGCGCTCGGCCGCGCGGAGGACGGGCACGAGCAGTGCGAGGCCGGCGCCACCGAGAAGGCCGAGGACGGCACCGAGCGCGCCGGCCAACAGCACGAGGAGCGGGGCCTTGAGCGGCGAGAGCGCGTCGAGAACGGTCGGCGGAACGAACGGGAGCCACCCGTAGGGGACCGACGGGAGCATGACGTCGCCGACGAGGAGGACCGCGGCGACGATCGCGAGGGTGAGGATCCCGGCGGCCGCTCCGACGATCGTCCCGAGGCCGATGGCGGCGGCCAGGTAGAGGTCGGCCGTCGTCGCGAAGTCGGCCCGCCTGAGCGCGTGGTCGAGCCGGCCGCGTAGGCGCGACCGGGTCGGTACGACGACGGCAGCGAGGGGATAGAAGACCTCGGCGAGGCCGGCGTAGACCCGGGCCTGGAGGGCGGGGGTCGGCCGGTCGACGACCGTGCTCACGGGTCGGCCCCGCGGCCGTCGGCCGCCAGGCCCTCCGGGGCGGCCTCGAGCACCGAAAAGGACTCGCCGATGTCGACGCTCCGGTAGTCGGCCAGCAGCGCCCCGGCCTCGGCGAGGGTGGCCCGGACCGTGTCACGCACGGCGCCGGGCGTCGCCGGGCGGGGGATCTTCGCCTCCCGTGCGGGGTCGACGTCGATGGCGAGGCTGCTGAGCGCGCGGAGGTTCGAGGCGTAGTCGGCGAGCGTCCGCGTCCCGACGAGGTGGAGGAGGGCCGCCTCGTCGATCATGAAACCCTGGATGGCACCGGCGACGCCGGCGTAGTCGGTGATGCCCGCGTCGATGAGCGCG
>CAYOLR010000159.1:0-6548 GCA_964404815.1 uncultured Halobacteriales archaeon | reverse complement strand
CTCGAATCGGGCCACTACTTCAACCCGCACGCTCAGCGGATCATGGAGGGCATCATGGAAGGCGGCCAGCTGGCCGTCCTCGACCCGCGCCTCTCCAACACGGCGGCGATGGCCGATTTCTGGCTGCCCAGCCAGCCGGGGAGCGAGGCCGCCGTCCTGCTGGCGATGGCGAACGTCATCCTCGATGAGGGCCTCTACGACGAGACCTTCCTCAGAAACTGGGTCAATTGGGGACAGTTCCTCGACGCGGAGTACCCCGACCGTGAGCGGACGTTCGGGACCTATCTCGACACGCTCACTGAGCTCTACGCCGACTTCACGCCGGCCTACGCCGAGGCGGAAAGCGGCGTCCCCGCGGGCACGATCCAGAAGGTTGGCCGGAAGGTCGGCCTCGCCGGCGATCGTCTGGCGACCCACATCTGGCGGTCGGCCGCCTCCGGCAACGAGGGCGGCTGGCAGGTCTCCCGGACGCTCCACTTCCTGAACGTCCTCACCGGCAGCGTCGGGGCGAAGGGCGGGACGGCGCCGAACGCCTGGCACAGTTACGACCCGCATCTTCCTCGCGAACCACCCAGACAGAAGCTCTGGGACGAACTGCAGCTCCCCAGAGAGTATCCCTTCGCCCACTACGAACTGAGCCAGCTCCTCCCATATTTCCTGAAGGAAGGGAGAGGGAAGCTATCGATGTACTTTACCCGGGTATTCAACCCGGTCTACACCTATCCGGACGGCTTCTCGTGGATCGAGGCGCTGACCGACGAGGAGTTGGTGGAATGCCACGTTGCGCTGACGCCGACGTGGAACGAGACGGCCTACTTCGCGGATTACGTCCTGCCCATGGGCCACTCGCCTGAGCGGCACGACATCCAGAGCCAGGAGACCCACGCCGGCACGTGGGTCACCTACCGCCAGCCCGTATTACGAGAGTACGCCGAGCGCGAGGGCGAGGATATCGACCGGACCTACGAGGCCAACCCGGGCGAGGTCTGGGAGGAGGACGAGTTCTGGATGGACCTCTCCTGGCGTGTCGACGAAGACGGGGAGTTGGGCATCCGGGAGTACTTCGAGTCGCCATACCGTGATGGCGAGGACGGCGAGCCGGCTCAGATGACGATCGACGAGTACTACCGCTGGGTGTTCGAGCACGACGAGGCGCTCGTGGAGACGGCCGAGGAGAAGGGCATGGAGCCGCTCGAGTACATGAAACACCACGGGGCCTTCGAGGCGTCCACCAACGACTACGCCGTTCACGAACGGCCGCTCGACGAGTCGGTCCTCGAGGAGGACGACGTCTGGGTCGACGAGTACGGGACGATCCGGCGAGGCGACAAGCCCGACTCGGATTCGGCCTCGGATACGTCGGAGGTCCTGGGCGTCATGGTCGACGGCGAGCCCAAGCAGGGGTGGCCGACACCATCTGGAAAGCAGGAATTCTACTCCGAGACGATGGCCGAGTGGGGGTGGGACGACCTCGAGTACACCGTCCCGCACTATCTGAAGTCCCACGTCCACCCGGACACCATCGATTACGAGGACGGCGAGATGGTGCTCGTCCCGACCTTCCGGCTCCCAACTGCCATCCACTCGCGGTCGTCGAACGCGAAGTGGCTGGAGGAGATCTCCCACAACAACCCGGTCTGGCTCCACACGAAGGACGCCGAACGAATGGGCCTGGAGACGGGCGATCTGGTCCGCGTCGAGACCGAGATCGGCTACTTCGTCAACGAGGTATGGGTGACGGAATCGATCAAGCCGGGCATCGCGGCGATGAGCCACCATATGGGGCAGTGGAAGGTCAACCGCGAGGACGCCGATTTCGACGAGGGTGGCGATCCGTACGGCAAGGTCACGGTCGACCTCGATAACGACGAATCGATGTGGGGCATGCGCCAGACCGAGGGCATCCACCCCTTCGAGTCGGACGACGCCGACAGCGAGCGCGTGTGGTGGAACGACGGCGGCGTCGCCCAGAACCTCACGCACGCCCCGCACCCGGATCCGATCTCGGGAATGCACTGTTGGCATCAGAAAGTGACGGTGAAACCCGCCAGCGACGACGATTATTACGGTGATATCTTCGTCGATACCGACCGCTCGATGGAGATCTATCGCGAGTGGCTCGACAAGACGGGCGAGCACGAAGGTCCGGACGGTCTCCGGCGGCCGAAGTGGTTGAAACGGCCGGTGGCGCCGTCGACAGATCCCGGCGAGGACGACGCGTGGTACGTCGACGGGCCGGTCGGTCGCCCGGAACGGTGGGACCCAGACTCCCGGTCGACGGACGAGGACTGACGCGGCGGTCGTCCCGCCTCAGATGACGAGCTGGATATCGGCTTCTTCCATGTCCATTAGCGCGACGGCCGCGCCGACGCCGGTCGTGACGCCTTCGATGAAGTCGTCCTCCTCGTAGCCCATCAGGTCGGCCGTCATCTGACACGCCTGGAACTCGACGCCGTTGTCCATCGCCGACTTGATCAGCTCGTCGACGGGCGCCGTCCCGACCTCGTCGATCTTCCGCTTCATCATCCAGGTCGTCATCCGGTCCATCCCCGGGAGGACCCCGAGGAGGTTCGGCATCGGGAGGGCCGTGTTCCCGACCGAAGAGAGCTTGAGGTTCTTCGATTTCTTCTCGTGAAGCAGGTCGAGCGCCCAGAAGGACGTGAACACGGTCACGTCCCAGTCGAAGGCGCCGGCGAGGCTCGACAGGATGAGCGTGGGATACGCCATGTCGAGCGACCCGTGGATCGCGATAATGGTCATCTTCGTCGGGCGGTCCTCCGCCGTCGTCGCTTCCGCCATCGCGAGCTCCTCCTCGACGGCCTCGAGTCGGGCCGCGAGGTCGGGCAGCGACGGTTGGGTGCTGGTGTCGTCGATTTCTGTGCTCATGGTGGTAGTCTCCGTTGATGGTCGTCGGGTGTGTTGACCGTACAGTTCAATATCCGTCGCCAGGGGGTTTATAGGGCCCAGCCGATTCTCCGGATCTGAAAACGGTGTTACCCCCGGGTAACCCGAGGTCGATCCGACGGCCGTCTGCAGCGGAGTATTGTCAAGACCGTACCAACGAGTCAGTCGGCTTAACCCGCGTCACCGCTAGCTCCACGCCAAGCATGGCACAGCAGGGGACCGTCGAGGCCGTTCGGACCGCGATCGCTCGGCACGGGGTGGGCGAGGACGACCTGTTCGCCGATCTGGTGGCCCTCGAGGCCGTGGCCGGGATCGACGTCGTGGACGGGCAAGCGACCGTCAGGGTCACGCTGCCGGTCATCGAGGCGGGGCTCCGAGGCCGGCTCGAATCGGCACTCCGGACCGCAATCGTCGACCTCGAAGCGGTCGATTCCGTCTCGGTCGACTGGTCCCCCGACGTGGCCGATCAGTCCGATCGCGTCGACCTGCTCCCGAACGTCAAGAACGTCATCGCCGTTTCGAGCGGAAAGGGCGGCGTGGGGAAGTCGACGGTCGCCGCGAACCTCGCCGTCGCGCTCGCGGATGCCGACCTCGCCGTCGGCCTGCTCGACGCGGACGTCTACGGGCCGAACGCGCCGACGCTGCTCGGGGCCCCGGAGGGATCCCCGTCGACCACCCAGGACGCCCGGATCGTTCCCCGCGAGGCCAACGGCGTGAAGGTAATGAGCATGGACTTCATCGTCGGCGAGGACGACCCGATCATCTGGCGGGGGCCGATGGTCGACGACGTCCTTCACCAGCTGACGGGCGACGTCGACTGGGGCGAACTCGATTACCTGATCGTCGACCTCCCGCCGGGGACCGGCGATGCCCAACTCACGCTCGTCCAGCACCTCCCGGTGACGGGCGCCGTGATCGTCACCACCCCCCAGGCCGTGGCGGTCGACGATGCCCGCCGGGGGCTCGAGGGGTTCGCGAAGTACGGCGTGCCCATCCTCGGCGTCGTGGAAAACATGAGCACGTTCACCTGTCCCGACTGTGGCGGTGAACACACGATCTTCGGGTCGGGTGGGGCGGCCGAGCTCGCTGAGGAGTTCGGAATCCCGATGCTCGGCCGGCTACCGCTCGATCCGTCGATCGGAACGGTGGGAGCCGTAGAGGACGGGTCGGCGGGGATCGAGCTCCCGATCCTCGGCCGGCTGACCGTGCCACGGACCCGCGAGGAACGCTCCGGCCGACTCCCACCCAGCGCCCTTCGTGACGGTGAGCCCGTCCGATCGGCGATGCGGGCAATGGCCACCCGGGTCGCTGCCCGCTGTCAACACGCGGTCATCCGGGAAACGGCCGAGTGAGGGAGGCTACCCGCCGAGCGGGGTGCGACCGTCGACGACCTTCCCCAGGCCAAGACGATCGACCGTTTCACGGGTGGGACGGCCGGTCTGGTCCCAACCGCGGTCGGCGTAATAACGGTCCAGGAGCCGATCGAACGTTTCGCCGTCGATCACGGTGCCGGCGGACGGCCCGTCGGAGAGGGGTTCGCTGAACAGCTCCGGGAGCGCGTCATCGCTCCGGTCGAACCCTTCGCGGACGTTGAAGAGCCGGATGAGGTTCCAAATGCGTTCGCCGGTCGTCCGCAGTTCTTCGGTCGACGTCGGTCGGCCGACCGTTGCCAACCATTCCGCGCCGAGGTCGTCGAAGGTCTCGCCGACGAAATCGTCGACTGGGAGGCTCCAGAGGAGGGCCCGTCGGTCCTGCTCGTCGATGACGGCCGTCACCCGCTGGTCGATCGACCAGGTTTCCTCGCTCAGGGGTTCGTCCTCGACCGGGCGGGCCCGACGGTGGCAAGCACCCCGATCGCTCGTGGCGTACGCCAACGCCATCGCCGGGGAGGCGCGGGGATCGAAGCCCGGGAGCTCCATCGCCTTGATCGTCGGGATGAGGTCCCGGCCGCCGATTGTCTCGGCCGCCGCGCCGACCCCCTCTGCCAGGGTATCACCGAGGGGGTCGGACCGGGTCGCGATCGCCTCGATGAGCCGGGCAGCGCCATCGCTGTCGCCGAAATCGAGATCGGTTTCGAGCAGGCCGCGTTCGCCCGCCCGGATGGCGAACGCGATCGCGCTTCCCACGCTGATGACGTCCAGGCCGAGACGGTCACACCGTCCGGTCAGCTCGGCGACCGTCCTGAAGTCTTCGATACCGAGGCCGGCCCCGAGCGACAACGGTGAGCCACCGCGGGGAACGGTCTCGCCGGCGTCGGTCTTTACGCGGAAATCCCCGGGAACGGCGTAGTCGTCACGTTCTCGACCCGTGGCCGCCCCCCGAACCGCCTCGATCCCGATGTCATCGGCGCCCTCGAAGGTCCCCGAGCGCCACCCACGGGTGGGCAGTGCCCCGACCTCGTTCGCGAAGTCGACGGTCTCGAGCGTCCCGCTCGACCCTTGCCAGCGGCCGACGTGGGCCTCCGCGAACGCCTCGCGGGCGGCCTCCCTCAGCTCCGCCAGCCAGTCGGGTGGTTCGCCGGTGACGACGAGCGCCTTGAGGCGTTTGGCGCCAAGGACGGCGCCAGCGCCACCTCGACCCGCCTGGTGGTCGCCGCCGTCGGAGGCGATGGTGGCGAACTTGACCAGGTTCTCACCGGCGGGGCCGATGCACGCGACGGCGGCGTCGGGGAACGCCCCCTCGACGTCGTCGGCCGGCGCACCTGCGAGGTCGGTCGCCGGCTCGATGCGTGCCTCGCCGTCCTCGACGTGGACGCTGACGAGCTCGTCGGCCCGGCCCTCGATGGCCAGGCCGATGTGTCGATCGAGCGCCCCGGCCAGCCGATCGGGGACGCTCCCCCCGGCATACGAATCGAGGAACGTGCCGGTAAGTGGTGACTTCGTAATCGCGGCGTACCGCTGGTCGCCGGGCGTGGCCCCCGAGAGCGGACCCAGCATGAACAGCATGAGGTTGTCCGACCCCAGGGGATCTGTGTCGGGATCGAGTTCGTCGTAGAGATACCGGGCCCCCAGCCCTTTGCCCCCGATGTAGTCCGTCAGCCAGTCCGGGGGAACGGGTTCGCTCCACGTCTCACCGGCCGTGAGATCGACGCGGAGCAGTTGATCACGGCGGGCGGCCCTCATTCCTCCGAAATCCTCCGGCCGTGGCGGATTAAGGGCTGTCGGTTCTCGGAACCTGCGGGGACGCCCGGACCACCCGTTCCGGGGCCTTTTTCGCTCCGGGCACCGTACCGATACCTATGTCGACGCTTCGAGAGGCTCTCTCGAGCCTCCCGGGGGCGGTGTTCGCCGACCTGTTGGAGAGCGACGACGCCTATCTCCTCGTGATCGACCTGCCGGGTGCGACGGCCGAGACGACAGAGGTGCGCGTTGACGGTAACCGGGTAGTGATCGAAGCCCGACGGGACAAGGACGTCCCCGCCGGCTTCGACTACACCCGGGAGGACCGGTCGCTCTTCCTGGACGCCGAACTGCCGCTCCCACCCGATGCCGTCGGGGATGACGCGACGGCCGAGTTCGACCGGGGCGTGCTCGAGTTGCGCCTGCCGAAACGGTCGGGCACTGCGGGTCACGAGATCCCGATCGAAGAGGCCTAACGCCGGGTGGTCGCACTGGCCCTCTTCCGCTCGTACCGTCGGTTCGTCC
>CAYOLR010000158.1:0-6591 GCA_964404815.1 uncultured Halobacteriales archaeon | reverse complement strand
CGACGTCCACATCCGCGGCCGACTCGACGAAGGCCCTGAAGCCGGTCACCCGCTCCTCTATGAACGCCTCGTCGACGAGGCCCTCATCGACGATGGTTTTCGCCATCGCGTTCAGCAGGGGAATGTCGTAGCCGGGGGTTACCGGGAGGTGGATATCGGCGGCGTTCGTCGTCTTGTTCGCCCGGGGGTCGATGTGGATCATCGCCGTCCCGTCCTTGATGGCCTGCCCGAGATACGAGTTGAAGATGACCGGATGCTGTTCGGCAGGGTTGGCCCCAGTAACGAGATACACGTCCGCCTCGATCAGGTCGTCGAGCGTGTTGGTCATCGCGCCCGCGCCGAACCGTTCGGCCATGGCCGTGACCGTCGAGGAATGACAGAGCCGGGCACAGTTATCGAGGTTGTTGGTGCCGAGCGCCCGGGCGATCTTCGAGAGGAGGTAGTTCACCTCGTTGGTGCAGTTCGAGGACGAGAAGAAAGCCAGGGCGTCCGGGCCGTGCGCCTCGAGGACCGTTTCGAAGCCCTCGACGACGCGGTCGAGTGCCTCCTCCCACGAGGCGGTCACGAGCCGGCCGTTCTCCCGGACGAGCGGTTCCGTCAGGCGGTCGGCGTGGTCGCCGGGTTCGAAAGCGACCGCGCCCTTCGGGCAGAGCTCGCCACGGGTGTTCACCGGAGCCTCCCAGCCCGTTGCCTTGCCCGTCTCTTCGTTGTAGATCAGGCCACACCCAACGCCACAGAACGGACAGATGGTTTTGCGAGGTTCGAAGGTCCGGTTTGACGCGTCGCTCATACGTGTCCTCGGTCGCCGACCGCGGTTAAATCGTGATCAGAATTCAAGACACTGAGAACCGGCGATAGGTATTTATCAGGGTTGTCGGGAATTCGGAGTTGCCATCGGTATCCCCCGAGTCCTTCTCACCGGTTGAGAATGGTACGACCCGTTGAAACGCTCGGCGAACGAACGTTCACCTGTGATGGAATCGACAGACGTTAGCGGATCGACAGCGATGACGGAACGAATGGAGCGTGGGCCGCGACCCGCGATCCCGGGGTTCGTCGACTGGCTTGTGCCATTCGTGATGTTCCTGCTCGGGTTTGCGTTCCTACTCGGCGGGGCGGCCCTCCTCGTGGTATTCGATACTAACTTCCTGACCATGATGATTCAGGAGGGCTCGTTGCGTTCGGACGTTTTCCCGGACAGTTCGCTCGTTGCGATCAGTTTCGGAACGGTCCAGTGGGGCGGGATCGGACTGATCCTCACCGGTCTTGGCATCTGGGTCGCCGCAGCCGTGTTTTTCCGTGTCCAGCACCGGACACAAGGGAGTAATGACCGTCCAACCTGGATTGAAGCCATTGTCGGCGCGGTCGCGACGTTCGTCTTCGGGTTCATCCCGTTTTCACCCCTTCTCGGCGGGGCCGTGGCGGGTTATCTCCACGGTGGGAATAGGGAAGCGACCCTCCGCGTCGGGGGACTTTCCGGATTATTGGCCGCGTTGCCTGTCGTCGTGGTCGTCCTGTTCCTCTTCGGGGGAATGACGTCGGCAGCGGTCAACGTGGGTGCAGTTGGCGGTGCACTGTTTGCCATCGGGGCAGTCGTCTTCGCGCTCGTCTTCACCGTTACTTTCCAGGTAGTTCTGTCTGCGATTGGCGGGTTGATCGGCGTTCACTTCTCGCCGGAACGAGCGGGCATTGACTGACTCGTAACCCAAAATCAACTGTGTCCATCGGTTTCGGATCGATCGTGTTATCCGCCACTTCTGGAACCGAACGGACTCCCATTAGTTGAGAAACGGCATTCGAGCATTTCCTCCGCGGAATCGACTAGAAACCATGGGCAAATCCTTCGCTTTCATCGTCGCCCTCCTCGTCCTCCTCGCCGGGTGTGCCGGGTTCGAGGACGACGCATCACCAACCCCGACACCATCCAACTCGGCGGTCGAAACGCCGACCCCCACAGTGACCCCTGGGGAAGCAACCGACCTCGCGCCGGGTATCACCCGCGACGGTATCGTAAACCCGGTCGCACTCATGGCGGCTCATCAGCAAACCCTCCTAAAGGGGGGATTCGTGGTCAACCAAACGGTCGCGAGCACGTACAACGGCGAGCCGAGTAACCGGTTAGCCCTCCAAACGACGGTCGGCCCGGCGGGAGAGGTCGCCTTCCAATCCGCCGTTTCCAAAGGATTCGATGCGGGGGGTGTGGAGAGCGTGATCACCAACGATCTCTGGTTGAACACGACAACCCAGGTCTCGCGGCACGTGGAAGACGGTAAGGCCACGTACGATCGCCAGCCACGCCTCTACCCGCCGGAATCACTCGTCTGGTTCGGAAGTCTTCAACGGGACATCCAGTTCGCCGCGGGCGACTACGAGGTCACGAATGTCGAACAGCGAGACGGGACGACCATCATTACCCTTGAAGCGTCAATCGATCGAGTCGGGAACGATGGGATCGTCGACACGGTTTCGACCCTCGTCGTCGAGGGCTCGGGCGTCATTCGACAGGCCGAGACCGACGTGACTTACGAGGAGGGCCAGACCTACTCGACGACATATGCGGTCCTGACGCTCGGGACGTCAGCCCCCGACCCGCCAGCCTGGCTCCGTGCGGTCCCCCCGAGTGCGTCGCTGGATATCGGGCTCGAGGTGTTCGAGTTTACCGAGTCGAACGTCGAACTCGTCCATCTCCACGGCGATGCGGTCCCTGCGGGATCGATCATCTCCATCATCTCCAACGGGACGTTGTACGAGGTGACACTCGAGGCGCCGTTCAGGGATGAGCAACGGTACCTGTGAATCGACGCGAACGGGAGCCTTCAGGCGACCCCCGATCGGCCGGCCGATAGGACGGTTCGGCCCCTCGACACAGAAGTGACGGTCCAGGTCCATGCCCCGGATGGTGCCGAACTCTTCTCGATCAGCGTCGGCCGTCGATAGCCATCTCGCCGACTACGATCAGTGACTACCCATATGTTTCCCGAATCAGGGAGCGGCCGGCTGGGCGCCGGCCTGGGTCGAATCCGGCACTTCATCCCGGGAAAAGTTCTTCCAGCCGTAGGTGAAGAGGATCGCGCCGACGAGGACCGTCCACGCGAGCAGGCGGACGAACTCGCCGGTCATGGTGAACATCCCGTCGACAGGATAGAACGGTTGCGCGCCGTTGACCCCGGCGTGGAGGACCATCGTGATGAGGACGCTTCCACCGGAGTTGTTGTAAAGTAACGTCGCGACCAACGAGATCCCGACGACGTTAAGCATGTACATCGGGAGATCCGTCGCCCAGATGGCGAACCCGACTTCGACGATGCCAAGCGGGGCATGCCACAGCGTCCAGACGACGCCGATGATTAGGCTTGCGGCGAGGGCGCTGTAGTTCTCCTGAAGGTACGGGAGCGCGAACCCGCGCCACCCGAGCTCCTCGTTCCCGCCACCGTAGAGGAACACGGTGAGGTAGATACCGGGGAGCGCTACCAGAGGAGCGGTCCGATCCGGGTTCCAGGTGCCACCGAGTGCGAGATGGATCACGGCCATAAGCGCGTAAAGGACGACCGGAATGCCGAACGCCGCAAACCACCACCGCGGGGCCACGCGCCAGCGGAACAGCTGCGAGAACCAGGTCCGGAGGCTACCGGCAGTCACGTACGTGACGATACCGGCCGACACCATCGGGCCGAAACTCGCCGCGATGAGGAGGCCGACCACAAAGGGTGAGGTCTCGATGATCCCGACCTTTCGGGCGTAATTTATCGGGAACCAGATGCTCCAAGTGAGGGCGTAGGCCAGCAGAAAGAACGTTGCGACGGGGTGGTCGTCGATGAAGCTTCGAATGGCTCGCATACGTAACGATTTCCGGGCTAAGGAGATGAATAGCGCCAGCGATTCCCATGCCGTGACAATCGACTTTACCCCGTTTGGACAGCGACGTTGGGGTTTGAACGGTCCTCTTTCCCGTCAATTGCGAGGAGGTACTTGACGGCGAACAGGAGGCCGATCGCGGGCGGGAGGACCGTCCCGAGAACCATCGCCATGGACATCTCGACGCCCGCACCCATATCTACAACCGTGATGGCCGTGAGGTTGGGCGCCAGGACCGCCGCGAACACCAGGAGGACGCCCGTCATCACGTATCCCCATGCCCGGCCCCGCCACAACCATACCGCGGCGAGCGATAGTGCCGGGACAACCACGCCGAGATCGATGACGTACGTTTCGATCCCCTGGTGGCCGAACTGTCGGACGATCGGCGGGATCGAGCCGGAGAGGGCGGCCGGGATGATCTCTGAGAGCCAGAGCGACGCCAACCCCGCTGCGGTAAGTCCGAGCACGGCGGTGTACATCCGACGGGATACCCGACCGTGAAGCGCTTCCCGGACCGCCTCGGCGTCCGTGTCGAGCAATGCCCCGATGAGGGTGAACAGCGACAGGGCGAACAGGGCTACGTAGCCAAGGAAGAACTCATTGAACGCGACCTGAAGCGAGTACGTCGTCCACATGTAGGTCATGAAGGCGAGGGACCCCAGCCAGAGAAATCGACCACGAACGGATCCGCGAACCGTGAGCCAGAGGCCCGCCGCCAAGACCGGAACGGCAACGGCCAGCATGATCACGTCCTGCACGAAATACCGCGCAACGAGGGCTTCGGCGTCGTTGTAATGCCCCGGTCTGACCAAGCCTAGCAAGCTTGAGAGGACGGCGAGCAACATCATCGATACGGTACTGACGACCTGCCAGCGTCGGATTAGTGTGGACATGATCGGAACACCCGAACAAACGCGTTACGTGCTCATAGCCGACTGCGTCGATTCTCACACCGTAAGAACGGTATATTCCCACCGGGGCTGGTGTGGGCCCCGCTCACGGGGCGGCTACCGGAAAACCAGGAGGTAGACCACGGCGAGGTTGATCACCACGCCGACGATTCCCTTTTCGACCAACATGGTCGGCCGGCCGTCCCACATGGCAACGATAACGAGGCTCGAGAGGACGGCTGCCGAAACCAGTAGCATTGTGCTCCACTCGCGTTCCAGGGCGTAGCCGATCCCGCCAACCACGAAGCCGAGCGTGGCGACGATGTAAAGGACCGAGGCGACGTTCAATATTGCCCCCTGTGGAAGGAGGGTTGATAGCAGCCATGACTCGCCGTTCCAGCCCATCTGATCCTCGATTTCAACCCACCCCTGACTCAACACGACGTACCATCCGTGAATCAGCCCATGGAGGAGCAGGAACAGGCCGATCGCCAGCTTAAGCATCGATGTCCCCCGGAATCGCGACACGCGTCGGCTCCCCCGTCCGACCCCGCCCAGTCACGAACGATATCACGAGTATCACTGTCGCGATCGTGAGGACGGTGAACATCCCCACGACATCGAAAGCCCCGAGTTGGGCGTAATACCCCGCACTATTGATGACGGTGTAGCCCAACATCCCGAGGGCTACCGGGTACAGCCGACGGGCCCACGGCCGTCGGAGCAATAACCCGATACCCGCGGCGAGGAGCAGGCCTGCCGTGAGGAGTTCTGCCACGAGGTGGTAGCCGATTTCGAGGGTTGCGGATTCGAGCTCCGGGACGTTACCACCCATCAACAGGGTCATCCAGAGGCCGATGATCGCCAGGCCGACGCCTATGGCGTACGCTGCACCGATCCATCCGGGGACTCTTGGTTGCATATAACATCTAGTCGCCTGCCGAGGAGAAGAACAGGATTGCGGATTCTCACTTCGAGAGAATCACGGACGCATTGACCGCCAATCGATTCGTTGCACCACAGCCGGTACCCAGATGATCCGGTCAGGATCCGCTTGAGGCTCGCAATCCGAACCAGTGGATGGCGGCGAGAAGGAGGTTTATCGGCCCCCACGGCCCGGACGGTACGAGCGCGAGTTGAAACATCCCGCCAGCAGCGTGGCCGAACTTCCGCCCCCGCCACAACAATGCGAGGCCGATTCCCGCCTCCAGCGCGATAACCGACGGCTGCAGCACTGACAGGTTCGGGACGATAAAGGTCCGCCAAAGTTGGGTATAGCTCACGTGGAGAGCCCGGTCAGCGAACTGCTCGTAGCTCTCGGGGGCAAACAGCCCGAGTCCGATATGGAGCGCCGCTCCCAGCAGATACATCACCCCGAGAAGCCCGGTTACGCGTCTTCGGCTCAACGCAGTTTCGAGATGACCAGCCGATGTGTCCACCTCGTCAATCGTGGTTTCGGATTGCATGGTATCGACAATTAGAGAAACAAGGCGAGTGACCATATAGCGGGCCGGAGCTTCCCGGAATGTGAGAAATCCGGCTATCGACGTGACCGGGTTCGGTGCCGTCACGCTCGGTGGCCGATCCTGGAGGGTCAATAACGGCAGGACCTCATGTGGCCAGGTTGCAGTGAGCGATTGCATGGCCACCGAGCAGCCGTCCCGATGCTCGTTGTCAGGTCTCAGACATCAGGACCACAGTGCCTGAACCGGGTCAGGATTCCGTGAGAATCGACTCCCCGAAGATCCGTCGGGCGTTCCCATAGAGGAACGCTTCGAGAACCTCGTCGTCGAGTTCCAACTCCTCGAGGCCGCCCAGACAGTCTCCCGGTTGGATCATCGGG
>CAYOLR010000157.1:0-6610 GCA_964404815.1 uncultured Halobacteriales archaeon | reverse complement strand
AGGGCGAGGACATGAACGTCCGGATGGAGTCCTACGAGTACGAGTCGGCGTGGGCACTCGGGCCGAACTCCATGACGGACGACCGCGACAAGGTCGCCGTCATGATCGACCGGTGTAACGACATGGCGATGGACACCATCGAGATGGGCAACACCCTCTCGATGGCGATGGAGGCGACCGACGAGGGCCTCATCGACGAGGGCATCGACTGGG
This sequence comes from uncultured Halobacteriales archaeon, assembly GCA_964404815.1. Classification (GTDB taxonomy): domain Archaea; phylum Halobacteriota; class Halobacteria; order Halobacteriales; family Hikarchaeaceae; genus CAYOLR01. Next base: position 6,397 of record CAYOLR010000157.1, on the reverse strand, counting down.
GTGACGCCGACCGCATGATCGAGATGATCGAAGAGATCGCCCACCGCGAGAACGACCTCGCGGACTCGCTCGCCGAGGGCGGCAAACGCGCCGCCGAAGAGTTCGGCGACCCGGACATCTCCATGACGGTCAAGGGCCAGGCGATCCCGGCCTACGACCCGCGGACGGTCAAGGGCATGGCGATCGGCTACGCCACTTCCAACCGCGGGGCGTGTCACCTCCGCGGGTACACCCCGGCAGCCGAGATCCTCGGGATCCCCGAGAAGGTCGACCCGACGGCCTGGGAAGGCAAGGGCGAGCTTGCCGCGACCTTCCAGGATCTCCACGCCATCTCCGATTCGTTCGACATCTGCAAGTTCAACGCCTTCGCCGAGGGGATCGAGGAGTACGTCCTGCAGTACAACGGCATGACGGGCCTGGACGTCACCGAGGACGACCTGTTGAAGGCCGGCGAACGCATCTGGAACCTGGAGCGGTATTACAACAACCTGGTCGGCTTCGACGGGGCAGACGATTCGCTGCCGCCCCGGTTCGTCGCGGGGAACGAGAAGGCGATCCCGGCCCAGGGTGGGGCCGAGGGCGAGTTGGCCGAGCTGGACAAGATGAAAGACGAGTATTACGAGGTTCGTGGCTGGGTCGACGGTGTCGTGCCCGACGAGAAACTGGACGAGCTCGATATCGACGTCGGGCCGGGCACGGGCGTGAGCGCCGGCGGCGAGGCCGCGGCCGACTGATCGCGGGTACCGACGTCACGGTTATCTCTCTGCGTTTCTATCAATGCCCCGATGAGCGACGATGACCTCGCGACACGCCTCGAAAACCGCCTCATGAGCCACGGCGTGTACGTCGACGACTTCGAAACCACCGATGACGGCGGGTACTACCTCGAGTACGAATCCCTGTACGCCGACCGAGGGGTCATTCCCCATCGGGAAGTCGGCCGCGTGATCAACGTCTTCCGGGACCTGCACCCCGATGACTGGGACGGGGCCAGTATCGAGGCGGTGGTCACTGACCTGGAGGGCAACCCGGAGGGCTCGTGGCACGTCGACCGGTCGTGGCTATCGGCCTTGGTCGCCGGCGACCTCTCGGAAACCGAGTTCTCGGAACGGGTCGTCGCGACGCTTCAGGAGTAGGACACCACGACCGCCTGGCGGATCTCGAGGGCGGTTTCGAACTCGGCCTCGCGGCCGGCGTCTTTGGCCAACCGCCGAAGTTGCTCGGCGTGGGTCCGGGCGACGGCGTCGATCTCGCGGTCGTTGAGGTCGAGTGCCGTACCGATCCCCGTCCAGTGATCCGGTTCGACCAGAAAGGCCCCGACGCCCTCGTTCCGATAGACGCACTCGTACTGCCGTTCGTAATCGTCGGTGCGTGGTGCGAGGTACTGTTGCACCCGTTCGAGTAGGGTGGAAAGCCGTTCGAGCGTGACGCTGGCCTTCGCGCCGGCCAGGAGAACGACCTGGCCGTCGATCGGGTGGGTGACCGCTCCCACCTCACCCACCGGCGCGGATCGCCTTCTGGGAAAACGTCTGGATCAGGGGTTCGAGGACGTCCTCCTCGCCCTCGAACCGGACCGTTACCTCGGTCAGTCCGAGACTCGGCCCGATCTGCACACGGTCGGCGGTGACCGTGGCCGACCATCCGTCACCCCGCACCGTGTGCTCGTCGACCCGCTCGCCGCCGACGTTCGTGAGGTAATGAATGGCCGCCCGGGTGGAAATACCCCGGTAGGTCCGCTCGCAATCCATGGGTCAGCCTCCGGCGACTGGCGGGAAGAGACTGAGCTTGTCGCCGTCTTCGAGCGGCGTCTCAAGCCCATCGATCAGGTTGACGTCACGACCGTTCTTCATGATGTTGAGGAAGTCCCGGAGCTCACCGTCGTCCTCGAAAATATCGAGATCCGGGTACTCCTCGGTCAGGTCGTGGAGGACGTCACCGACGGGAACGGCGTCGCCCTCGTAGTCCCACTCCAGGATCTTCTGGCCGACAGCCTCCCGAAAATTAGCGAAGAATCTGAGCTCGATCTGCATGGGAGGTGCTAGGCGGCTGCCGGTAAAAAGACCCCGAAGCCCTACCCGGTACGCCGGATACCGTCCTCCACGATTCGGGCGTGCCGTTCCCGATCGATCTGGTCGGCGAGGTCCTCGTGGTCGTGGATCTGTCGGAGGATCGCGGCATGGAGGTCGCGCCACGCCATGGCGTAAATGGGTGACTGTCCCCACGCCCTGAGTTCTACGACGAAGTCGTCGTACCGTTCCCAGCGATCTTCGAACCGCTCGATCATGTCGACGACGGCGCTCGTGCCCTCGGTGTCATCCATGAGGTCGTTCAACTGGTGTTCCCACCCGGACACCGCCCGCTCCATGTCGAGGCGGGCGTTCTCGCCGTCTTCCGGGAGCGCGTCAACGATCGTCTGGGGGATCGAGAGGGAGAGTTCGGCCATATCGCCCCTCGTTCGCGGAGGACCATAATCCCACCCGAACGGGATGGGCGAACATGTTCGACCGTACCGCTTTCGACGCGTGGGCCCCTAGGGGAGGTATGCAGCAGTCCATGGAAACAGGTCCCCAGGCCGCCGACCAAACGACCGTCGAGGTCCGATGCACCGGTCACGTGCGATCAGCCGTCGGCACCGGAAAGATGGCGTTCACCTTCGAGGGCGACACGCTCAGGGAGATGCTTGAGGCCTTCTTCGAGGAGTACGACGTCCGGGACATGATCATCGCCGAAACGGAGGCCGAGGCGACCGCCCGCGGGTGGGCACCCGCTCCCGATGAGCTGCCGGGAACCTGGCGGAAGAACCCGGAGGGCGAGCAGACCCGGAAGTTCGTCAGGGTGGTCGTCAATGGGGTCTTCAACGAGCACCTCGCGGGTCTCAATACCGAACTGGAAAACGGCGATCGGGTGGCCCTGATCTATCCCTTCACGTTCTGCGTCTAGGACTCGACCAGGTTCATCGACTCGTGGTCCGTCGGGTCCTCATCCGGCGCCAGCTCGATCGATTCCAGACCGATCACGTCGCTGACCGCCCGAGGACCCACGATCCCGGACGAGACGAACCGTGGCCCCGTCAACCGCTCGCCGTCCTGTTCGATGGCGAGCATACCGTCGAGCGCCGCCGGGAGCCCGACGCAGGCCGTATGTCCGTCGGCTGCTCGAACGATAACGTGCGTGGCCTCGGGGGCAACGTCGCCCTTCGAGAGGAGACGTTCGATGGGGATCCCGGTCCACTCGTGTTCGATCCAACGACCGGACGAACACTCGAAACCGATGGTCCGGGTGGCCACTGACAACTCCGCGAGGTCGACGTCGGTCCCGTCGATCGTTACCGTCGTTCCCTTTCCGGCCGTCATCAGCTGTCACCGTGGGTGGGCATTCGGACCGCCTCACCCGGTGATTCGGGCGGCGGGGCAATCAATCCAGCCCTTCGCTTAGAACCGGTACAGATGGGTTTCAGGAATCCGGAGCCTGACCGTCTCGCCGACGGCCGGCGGGTCGGCGGCGAACGCCTCGAGCGTCGTGCCGCCGATCGACAAGGTGATCCGGGTCGTGGCTTCCTCGCGCATCACTCGTCGGACCGTCGCCTCAACCCCGTCATCGGCCGCGTTCAGTTCGATGTGTTCGGGGCGGACGGCCACCATCGAATCGGTGGGCGCACCGTCGGTCCCACGCCCGAGGGCGCTCGCCGGGAGGCAGTTAGCCCCGGTGAACTCCGCCACGAACGGGGAGGCCGGTCGGTTGAAGATCGTCTCCGGCGAACCGGACTGGACGATCTCACCGTCCCGCATGACGGCGATCCGGTCGCCGAGCACCCGCGCTGTCGTCCGGTCATGTGTCACATAGAGCGCCGTCACGTCCGCGAGGATGTCCACGAGATCCTCACGGAGCGACTGTCGGGTCGGCACGTCGAGGGAGGAGAGCGGCTCGTCGAGGAGGAGCAGGCTCGGGTCGACCGCGAGTGCCCGGGCGATCGCGACCCGCTGTTGTTCACCGCCGGAGAGGGTTGGCGGATAGCGGTCGGCCAGGTCCGCCACGCCGAGATCGGCGAGTAGGCCGTCGGGGTCGTTGGAGCTATCTCTGTAGCGTTGGCCGAAAGCGACGTTCTCCCGGACGGTCATGTGCGGGAAGAGCTGGTAGTCCTGAAAGACGAACGAGAAATCACGACGCTCCGGTTCGCGGTCCGAGATGTCCTCGCCGTCGAACCGGAGCCTCCCCTCGGAGGGGTGAAAGCCGGCGATCGTCTCCAACAGGAGGGTCTTGCCCGACCCGCTCGGCCCGAGGATGACCTGGGTCTCGCCGCGCTCGACCGAGAGCGGGGCGGATACCTCGAAGGTCTCCCCCTGGTCCGCGCTGAATTCTGCCTCCACGGTCGCGTCCAACATCAGATGATCCCCCCGTCATCGCCCAGCGCCACGACACGGATCAGCAGGAAGATCACCGCGGCGACGAGCAGGAGGAGGAACGCGACGGCGCCCGATTCGGAGAGGCCGCCGGAGAGGTAGGTCTTGTAGACGAACACGGGGGCGTGGTAGGCGGTCACCTCGCGCCCGGCCGGCGGGTAGAAGAACTGGACGCTGTAGGCTACGACGGCAACGGCGCCGAACTCGGAGACCGATCGAGCCCATGCCAGCACGCCACCCGTGAGGATCCCGCGGAAGGCCAAGGGCCCGGTCACACGTTTGAACGTCTCGAACTCGCTCGCGCCGTGAATCCGGGCGGCGTATTCCAGCCGCGGGTCGACCGCTTCGAAGGCCTCGCGGGCGGCATTAACCGCATAGGGCGCGCTCACGAACGCCAACGCGATGACCATTCCCGTGAGGGTGCCGAGCATATCGAGTTGGGGGAACGCCCCACCCTCTCCGAACCCGAAGAGGACGATCAACCCGGCAACCGAGTGCGGCACGACCAACGGCAGATCGACAAGGCTCTCGACCACGGCCTGGCCGGCGAACCCCCTGGCGAGCAGCCAGGCGAGCGGGACGCCGAAGGCCACGCTGAACCCGGCGGCGAGCAGCGGCCCGTACACCCCGAGGTAGATCGCCCGGTGGACGGCGGGGTCGACAGCCTTCTCCGCAATGGCGGCCGGCGATTGCCGGGCGATAAACATGAACAGCGGGAGCCCGATGGCCACCAGGAGGACGGTCCCCAGGGCGGCCGTGGCGATGCCGAAGGCCCCGGCATCGGCGAAATGGGCCACCCCGGCGGCCGAGGCGATCGCGATGACGGCGTAGGCCGTCGGAACCCCGACGACGTACGTGATGGCGAAGGCCAACACCTGCACGGTGAGGAAACCCATGACGATCGATCCGGTCGCGAGGCGGCCATCACCGAAGCGGCCAGTCGTTCCTGTCGCCATGTGGGATCCCGGGCTCTCCCGGTGTATCCGGCGTGGATTACGGATACGGCCCTAAAGCTCCAGCGGTCCGGGTCCCGTCGACCCCCGGGCCGGTCCCGCCGATCGGCCGGCTACGGCGTGTAGCCCTCGAGGCCGTCCAGTTCCCGGTCGAGCCCGTCGAGGGCTTGGTCGAGCGCCGCCAGGCCGGGCTTGGCCCGCCGCTCGGGGTTGGCCAACACCTCGACCGACTGGTCGCCGACCGGGACGAACCCCAGCGACAACGATTCGGCCGTCTCCCGGAGGCCGAGCCCCACGTCGGCCCGGCCGGACTGGACCTTTCGAGCGGGACTCTCGAAGCCTTTGACCGTGAGGTCGTAGCCGTCGATGGCCTCTACGAGCGCCGTGCGGTCCCGATCCCTGTCCGTCGCCTGGCGGTCTAGGGCGGCGTCGAGGGAGGCCCGCAGCCCGGAGGCCCGTGCCCGGTTGACGAAGCGGAGGTCACGATCGATCAGGTCCTCGATACCCTCGATCGCCGCCGGGTTGCCGGCGGCGACGATCAACCCCCATTCCCGCCGCCAGCCGCCGAGCACCTCGGCGTCCAGCTCGCGGTCCGACGGGCCGGCGACGACGGCGAAATCCGGGACGCCGTCCCGCAGCCGCCGCCGGCCCTCACGGCTGCCGATCGGGAGGAAACGGGGTCGCTCGAGCCGGTCCAGCACCCGCCAGAGGAGGGGGTCGTCCTCGCCGACGCCGAAGACGGTCGGCGGCCGAACATCCGGCGAGAACAGCCTGACCTCGACCGTTTCCCCCGCTTCGAGGTATTCCGTATCGGGATGGACCTCGACGATACCGTCGGCCTCGACCAGGCTCGTGGTGGCACCGCTCCCCTTGTCCACCGGGTACACCAGGGTGTTCCCGGCCGCGTCCTCGACCAGGCCGACGGGCATCAGCCGCAGCCGACCCTCGCTGTATCGCTCCTCGGCGGCCATCGCGCCGGTGACCGTCCCCGTGACGGGGTCCGGGAGGCCGGCGGCCTCACGAATGGCGGGCGCCACGAAGGTC
>CAYOLR010000156.1:0-6710 GCA_964404815.1 uncultured Halobacteriales archaeon | reverse complement strand
GCGTTCTCGACCCGGGTACAGTGGATGTTGTGCAGGCCGACGTGCTCGGTCACGGCCGGGCCGGGCAGCCCGATCTGGCGGCCCCCGACGCCCAGCGTAGCCACGGCAGCCTCGTCGATCATCTCGGGGGCGAACCCGTCGCCGACGCTGTCGAGCGCTTCCTCGTAGGCCGTCGCGAAGAGCGAGCGATAGCTCTCGTCGGGAAACGCGCCGAAGGCCGTCTGCCCCGCGCCGATCAGATAGGCATCTCGCATGGCCCCCTCATCGATGGGCTCGCTGAAAGGAGTTCCTCCCTGCAGTAGTTTCTTATACTCTTCCGGACAGGGAGGGCCTATGCCGTACAGTTACGAACCCCATTACTTCGAGGACTTCGAGGAGGGACAAACCTTCCAGAGCGTGGGCCGGACGGTGACGGAGACCGATCTCGTCATTCATTCGGCGTTCGCGGGTGACTGGACCGAGCTCCATACCAACCGACACTACGCCGAGGACGAGTATTTCGGCGAACGGGTCGCCCACGGGCCGATGACCTTCGTCCTCGCGACGGGATTCGTCTACCGCTCCGGCATCGTCGAACGGACGGTCCTGGCATTCCTCGGCATGAACTACATGGACATCCCCGCCCCGGTCGGGATCGGCGACACGATCTCGCTCGAGATGGAAGTGATAGAGAAGAAGGACATCTCGAGCCGGGAGGATTCCGGCCTCGTCGTCCTGGATACCGTCATGACAAATCAGGACGACGAGGAGGTCTTCTCGGGCGACATGAAGTTCCTCATCAGGCACAAGGACTAGGGAACCTCGCATGCTCGACGTTTTCGAGGGCGAGCCCCGGGCGATCGACACGCACGCCCACCAGCCCACCGAGGAGTTCCTGCTCGACGCGGGCGGACAGATGCTGCAGGACGCCGCCCACGGCTTCGGCGCGGGGATGGAGACCTGGACGTTCGAGGAGATGATCGACGAATACCACGAGGCCGGCGTCCGGAAGGCGGTCCTGCTCGGGTGGGACGCCGAGACCAACACCGGGAACCCGCCCGTGTCGAACGAGTGGGTCGCGGAGATCCGTGACAAACACGACGACTTCTTCGTCGGCTTCGCCGGAGTCGACCCACTCAAGCCGGACGCCGTCGAGACCGCCGAGCGGGCCGTCACCGATCTCGGCCTCGCCGGGTTCAAGTTCCAACAGATCGCCCAGGGGTTCGATCCGAGCGATCCCGCCCACGAGGAGCTCTGGGCGACGATCGCCGATCTCGGCGTTCCCGTGGTGTTTCACGGGGGTAATTCGATGCTCGGTGCCGGGAGTCCCGGCGGCCGGGGGCTGAAGATCAAGTACGGTCACCCGATGCTCGTCGACGAGGTCGCCGCGAACCATCCGGACCTCCAGATTCTCCTGGCCCACCCGGCCTTCCCCTGGGAGAAGGAGCAGCTGGCGGTCTGCCAGCAGAAGGGCAACGTCTACATGGACCTCTCGGGGTGGCTACCGAAGTACATCGACGAACAGGTGCTGCACTACGCCGGGACCGTCCTCTCGGACAAGGTCATGTTCGGGACGGATTATCCGATGATCCGGCCGGGCCGATGGCTCGAGCACTTCGAGAAATACACCGACTACTCCCCCGAGATCCAGCGCAAGCTCCTCTGGGAGAACGCAGAGGAGTTCCTCGGGCTCTGAGCGGTTCGAATCCTTAATTTCGCCGGAGGTTCCAGGCCACCCATGGACATCGAGGCGTTCTTCGAAGGCATGCCGTTCGCCAGCATGCTCGGCGTCGAGGTCACCGAGGCAGCCGACGGCCACGCCGAGGGGTACCTCGAGATGCGTGACGAGCTCTCCTGGAACCAGGACAAGCTGATGGCCCACGGCGGCGTCACCTTCACCCTCGCCGACACCGTCGGCGGCGCCGCGCTCGTGTCGGTCGTCGACCAACCGGTCCCCACGATCGACATGCGGATCGACTACCTGTCGGCTGCAACAGGGGACATTCGGGCCGAGGCCGACGTCGTTCGCGTCGGGGGCGACGTCGGAACCGTCGATGTCGAGGTGTTTTCCGAGGACGACGAACGCCTGGCGGACGTCAGGGGCGTATACAAGACCGGCTAGGCGAAGACCTGCGAGAGGAGGCCGGACTGCCCGCGCCGGAGGCGTTCGAGGAGTGCCGACTTGCTGATCCCCATCGATTCGGCCAGCTCACCCGCCGTCACCTCCCGGGGAACGGAGAAATAGCCCGCCTCGAGGGCGGCCCGGAGCGTCGCCTCCTGTCGCGGCGTCAGATCCCACCGCTGGGCGACCGTGTCGTCGTCCTCGGCGCCGAGGGCGGACACCCGTTCAAGCCGAACCCCGACCGCTTCGCCCGCCGTATCCATGACGCCCCGCAGGACGTCGTGGCCGACGACCGCCCCGGTGAAGATCGCGTCGCCGTTCCGGTAGCGCTGCTCCTCGACCATGAAGCCCGCGCTGACAAGCTCGTGGACGACACACTGGTGTTTCGCCAGACACCGGAAGTTCAGTCGGCCGTTTGACCGCGACACGTGGAGGTAGCGGATCCGGTCGTCGTTATCGAGGTACTCGACCAGCTCCTGGTTCTCCGGGCTCGAGAACCGGAGGAGGGTGTTGCCGTCAGCACGGAGCTGTGGGGGCCGGGCGTCGATGCTGACGGACACCGCCCTGGACGCCTCGGCGAGGGGACAGTCGTCGCCCTCGACCCGGAATTCGACCTCGAGGCACTCCTCGATCATACATGATCGATTGGGTTCATTCTATATAAAACACGTCTATAGACGGGTCAATAGGTTTCGGGGTCCGGCATAAAATACCTCCATATTATGGACATCGAAGAGGTGAAAGCGCAGGCCGGTCCGCGGGCGTTCGACCCCTCGGACGACCTGCCACGGGAGTATCGCGAGGCGGCGACCCGAATGATCCAGTTCCATGCGAACTCGGAGATCATGGGCGCCTACCTCGAACGGCCGTTCATCCGACAGGCGCCGAGCATCGACCGGAAGCTCGCCTTCAGCGCCAAAGTGCAAGACGAGATCGGCCACGCCCAGCTGCTCTACCGGGCGGCCGAACTCCTCGGCGTCAAGACACGGGACGAGATGCTCGATGAGCTGGCCGAGGGTACCGGGAAGTTCCTCAATTGCTTCCACTACCCCATGACCGAATGGGCGGAGACGCCGATGATCGCGTTCTTCGTTGACGGCGCGGCCATGCGCCGCCAAGCGACGCTCAAGCGGAGCAGCTGGGAGCCCTATGCCCACGCGATGGACAAAGTCTGCTTTGAGGAGGGCTTCCACGTCAAACACGGAGAGGACATCATGCGCGAGCTAGCGACCGGCTCGCGGGCCGAGCAACGCCGGCTTCAGGAGGCCTTCGACGAGTGGTGGCCGCGGATCATCCAGTTCTTCGGCCCGACGGACGACAAGAGCAAACATCACGACTTCTCGAGCGAGGTCGGGCTGAAGCTCATGTCGAACGATCAGCTCCGGACCGCCTTCCTCAACTCCTACATCCCGAAGGCCGAGAAGTACGGCCTCGAGATCCCGGACAAACCCCGGCTCAACTACGACGAGGAAACCGGCCGGTACGAGGTGGTCGAGGACGACCTCGACTGGGACGAGTTCTTCTCGATCGCCAAAAACGAGTTCGAACCGGGGCGGGGACAGATCGACACCCGCGCGGCCGCCCACGACGCGGTCGAGTGGGTCCGGGACGCCCTTGACGACTACGAAACGCGATCCCGCGGCGGCGCCGCCCCGCAGGCGGCTGACTGACCATGCGCTGGGAAGTCTTCCGCCAGGACGAGGAAGGGGGCTATCACACCCATTGTGGCGACGTCCACGCTCCCGACGCGGAGATGGCCAAGCTGTTCGCGCAGATCCAGCACGGCCGCCGCAAGCCCACCCACAGCATCTGGGTCGCCCCCGCCGACGAGGTCCACAGCGTCGATGCGGACGAGACCATCTTCGGCGGTGCGACGGACAAGAGCTACCGGTGGGCGACGGCGTACAACGTCGACGCCTCCCACGCCCAGGAGGTCGCCGACTCGGAGGCCGAACAACGCGAGGCCGAGGGCCGACGGGGTGAGAGCTGATGGCGGCCGCGACACTCGGGGCCCCGGCCAATCTGTCCGACCGCGAGCGCGAGGCGGTCGAGGCGCTGCTCTTCCGACTCGCCGACGACGAGTACGTCGCCGCGGAACGGTACACCGATTGGCAAGTCCGCGCACCGACGCTCGAGTCCGACCTCGCCCTCTCGAACATCGCCCAGGACGAGCTCGGCCACGCCCGCCTCTGGTATGACCTCCTGGAGGACTTCGGGCACACCGAATCCGAGCTTATCTACGAGCGCGAACCCGACGAGTGGCGCCACACCACGATGGCCGAGCTGGCATTCGAGGAGGGTGATTGGGCGGACGCGGTCGTCCGGACCTACCTCTACGATACGGCCGAGGAGATCCGCCTCGACGGGCTCGTCGACTCCGCGTATCCACGCATCAGGGACCGCGTCCAGAAGGTCATCGGCGAGGAGGACTACCACCGCCAACACGCCGAGAGCTGGCTGTCGCGGCTCGCATCGGATGCGGACGGCTTCGACCGGTTGCAGTCGGCGGTCGACCGGCTCGTCCCGTATGCCCTGACGATCTTCGCCCCGATGGGTGACGTGGAGGACGACATCGACGAGTTCGGGCTCCGGACCGAGTCACTCGCCTCGATGCGCGAGACCTGGCTCGACACAATCGTTCCCCACCTGGAGGGACTCGGCCTCCACGTCGACGAGGCGAACCTCCCCGAGCAGTACGACGTCCACCACGAGGACCTCGAGATGCCCGATGAGATCGGTCGCGACGGCGAGCACACACCGATCTGGGACGAGCTACACGAGGAGTTCACATACACGTATCACGACCTCGGTCGTTCGACGACGGCCGAAATCATGGCGGACCCCGACGATGTCGAGTGAGATCCCACCGGACCCGAAGGGGTTGGACGAGTTCGACCGCGAGGTGCTCGGGCTCGATGACGGCTTGGCCTGCCCCTATCCGGACTACTCTAAAGGGTCGGCCGAGGCGTCGCTCCCCGCGACGGGACGGTCAGCCGAGGGTGTCAAGCGAGAGGTCTGGGACGCCCTGTACGCCGTCGAGGACCCTGAGATGCCGATCAGCATCGTTGACCTCGGCCTGATCTACGGGGTGACCGTCGAGGACGGCCACGCGAGGGTCGACATGACGCTCACCTACACCGGCTGTCCGGCCCGCGAGATGCTGCTCGACGACGTGGAGGCCGCCGCGGCATCGGTCGAGGGGATCGATGCGGCCGAGGTCCGCCTCGTGTGGAATCCCCCGTGGTCCGTCGAGATGGTGACCGAGGCGGGCAAGGAATCGCTCCGCGAGTTCGGCCTGAGCGTCTGACATGGCCCGACGACCCGATCCCAGCGTGGAGACGGCCGGGTCGGACGAGCAGCCGGCCTGTCCGTACTGCGGGTCTGAGAACACCGTCCGCGAGCACCCAAAGGGCCCGGCACTCTGTCGGTCGTTCTACTTCTGTAACGAGTGCCAGGAGCCCTTCGAACGCTTCGGCTGATCAGGGGAGTGCGGGGACGACCTCGTCGCCCAGGCGGTGCAGGCAGTCGACCATCCGTTCGGTTCCGATCCCGGGGTGATAGGTCCGAAGGATCACGTGGACGTCGTCCCCGACGGCCTCGCGGTAGGTGTCGAGCTCCGCTGAGACCTCCGCGGGGGTCCCGAAGATGGCCTGTTCCTTGAGCTCGCGGACGCGGTCGGCCGGGAGCTCGTCGATGGGCTCGCCGCCGAACCATTCGGCGTACTTCCGTTGGATGTAGAGGTAGCCGTCGCGCATGGCCGCCCAGGCGGCGTCCTTCGAGTCCCCGACGAACCCGTGCTGAAGGACGTAGATCGTGAAGTCGCCGTCGAGCCCCTCCTCGGCCCGGACGGACCGAATATCCGCGACCCGCTTCTCGAGACCGGTCACCGAGATCGACGAGGGGGCGACCCAGCCGTCACCCAACCGGGCCGCTCTACGGACGGCCGGCTTGGCCCCGCCACCGAGGACGATCGGCGGTGTCGAGTCCGGTTTCGGCGTCACCTCGAACGTCGCATCGGCGGGATGGAACGTGGGGTCGATGCCAAGCGGCCCGTCGCTCCAGGCCCCACGGAGGACTTCGACCGCCTCCTCGGTCCGCTCGACCCGCTCCGCTTTGGGGATGCCGAACCCGTCGAACTCCCGTTCCCGGTACCCGATCGAGAGCCCCACGGTCAGCCGGCCGTCGGCCAGCAGCGAGACCGTCGCCGCGTCCTCAGCCACCCTGACGGCATCGTAGAGCGGGGCGAGCAGCACGCACGAGCCGATCTCGAGGTCGTTCGTCACGGCGGCGAGCCCGCCGAGCGTCGGCATGGTGGCCGAGAGGTAGCCGTCGTCGGCGAAGTGGTGTTCCGAGACCCAGGCGCTCGCCAGGCCGGCCTCGTCGGCCGCCCGCCCGAGCTCGAGTACCTCGTCGTAGATGGCGGCCATCGATCGGTCGTCGTCGGGACGGCGTTGTGCCGTGAACAGTCCGGTGCCGAGTTTCATGATCAGTGATCGATCCGGGTGATCTCCTCGACCGGCCACTGGCTGAGGATCTCGACGCCGTTCTCCCTTACGACGACCATCTCTTCGACCCGGACCCCCTGGGTGTCCGCGGGGGCCTGCGTCTC
>CAYOLR010000155.1:0-6715 GCA_964404815.1 uncultured Halobacteriales archaeon | reverse complement strand
CGGAGCCGAACTCGCCGTACACCTCGGTGATGGACTGGGTCTCGACGCCGCCGCCGAGCAGCTCGTCGACGGCCGGGACGCCCCAGGTGAGCTTGCCGATGCGTTCGCGCCGTTCCTTGACCTCCGAGCCGGTCTCGAAACCACCGACATCGGCGGCGTCACGGGCGGCGTTGATGATATCCGCGGCGGTCGACTCGCCTACGTCGGCCGTGTTGGAGAGTTCTCCGGGGCTGGCGACCGCGAGCGCCTGATAGGAGTCGAAGCCCGTATCACGGAGCTTCTCCGCCGTCGCCGGTCCCACGCCGGGGAGGTCCTCGAGGTCGGCCTTGGCTGCCATGGTGTGGTCGGTCTTTTCGCCCACTGGGTTATAAAGACCCGTATACAGGGAAGTGAAAGTGAAATCGGGCCGATCACGCCCGGGGTGGGGGAAAGGGAAACGATCAGGTCGGGGTAGGACCGGTCACCCGCAGGCCCAACCACTCCTCGTCGTCGGTGAGATGACGGGCGTCCTCGGCCCTGATCCGCAGCGTGTAGTCGCCGTCCTCACGGACGTACACCCGCGAGATGGCGGGGATGATCACGTCGTTCACGTGGTACTCGGCCTCGCCCGAGAGGTCGATCGTCTTGTGGGCAACGGGGCGCTCCCGATGGTCCTCGACTTCGATCCCGATGGTCTCGAGATCGCCGTCGTCGTCCTCGACGCGCAGTTCGCCGATGACGAACTGGCGGTTCCGGATGTCGACGGCTGGGTCGTCACAGATGACGATTCGGGGCCCACGGTCCCGGCGATAGGCCGCGAGAACGCCTCGGAGGCCACCGAAGGACCACCCGGTCACTAGCCGCCGGGCGAGCAGAACGAACACGATGGAGAGGAGGACGGCACCGGCAGCCCGGACGCTGAACGGCACCTCGCGGGCGATCCGGTCGATGATGGGCTCGTCACCGGCGGCCGGGTTGACGGCGAACGTGGCCTCGCCCTCAGTCGTGTCACCGAACTCGTCCTCGACCACGACCCGGACGGTCTGGTCCCCAGAGTCGAAGGTATGGGAGACCTCGGTTCCGACCTGTCGGGTTCCGTCGGGGAAGCTCCAAGTGGCGGTGGCGTTGCCGATTTCGTTGGTGACGTTCACCCGGAGCGTGATCGGCTGGCCCGCCGTGAAGTTGCCGGGGACCTCGATAACCACCTGGGGCGGGCCATTGACGAGGACCCGCGAGGTGGCGCAGTCGGACTGACCGAACGATTGGGTAACCGTGAGCGTCGTGTTCTAAATCCAAGGTTTTTTATGGTGAGTTTCGATCTCCTGGCTGCTAATGGTTTGGTCGTTGACCGTCCTCTCATTTTCGATGGAATTGTTTGTCGAGCATGGGGAGGTGGGGCTGATAGGGCTGATACAGACCCGCTTGCGCTCCTGGAAGGTGAGTTCGTTCAGTTCCTTATCGTTCTCCCAAGCGGCGACCTATTCGGCCAGTTCACGAACGGTAACCTTGTCCTTCCGTTGTTTGAGGAAATGAATCGCGGACAGACGGCGTCTGTCCGAGAGGCCGCGGTTGACCTGATCGCTCAGGAGTTGTGGCTTCCTTTCATTATTTGGGCTTCTGATCCCGCCTATTGCCAGGGGTGACCTCCCGGTTCGTCCGGCCAAAGCGGGTACCAATACGACTCGTCCTCCTCGACATCGAGTTCGCCGTCTAGGACACTCTGGAGCTTGAACTCGATTCCGTTATCGCGCTCGCGGTCGCCGGTCGGGGCGAACGGGTAGTAGGCGCCCCGGCGAAAGGAATAGACCCAATACACCCTGGAATCGCCCTGTTCGAAGCCGAAGACGGCGGCCAGCAGCCGTGACCCGTAACCACGCTCGGTGAACTCATCGGCGGCGGCATGCACTCCGACGACGAGGTCCTCGAAATCCGGATCCTCAAGGACTACCCAGTGGTAGCCTTGGTCGTCCTCCGTGACGGTCGCGATCGTCCCCTCGTCACCCATCTCAATTATGCTCCGTGCCTCTTCAAGCGTCGTCGAGAAGTCTGTGCTATCGACCTGGGAGAAACAGAGGGCGGCCCGGTCGATCGGGTCGTAATCCAGGTCCGCGGCCATCGTCACGTGGGCCGTGCTCATCCCGAACAGGTCATCCGGGTCCGCGGGCTTCTGGGCTGAGGACTCGGCGCCGAAGCCCAGGATATCGCGAAGGCCGTCGAGGAGTCCCATCGCTCTCCCGTAGGGGATTGAACGGGTTTGAACCTCCCGGAATCGTGGTTACGCCATCAACAGCCAGGCCACCAGGATGGCGGTGGCGGCGAGGACCGCGAGCACCGCCAGCGCACGACGGGGGGACTCCGCCTCGGCCACGAATTCAACCGATAACGGTTCGCTCTGCTCGGTCGACCCTTCTGGGGCAGGATCCGGGACGGCACGGTTGAGCCCCCGACCCGCGGCCCTGACGGACCCCAAAAGGCGGTGGACGACGAACCCCATGAAGTGGCCGACCTCGGCGATCGGATCGTTCGTCTCGGCGTCCCGTTCCCGTGGATGGGCCGGCGTCTCCGGCTCGAGCTGATCATGCCCCGGCCAGGGTTCCCAGCGGGGCGATTCCTCCTCGTCGTCCTCGACGGGTTCCGCCGTCAGCTCGATCGGTTCTTCGTCCGCGTCGTCCGGGTCGTCATCGGCGGGTTCCGCGACGGGGTGCTGGACCGCCCCGTCCGACCCGGCGTCGAGTTCGGTCGACTCGAACCGTTCTAGGCCGGGGGTCGCGCCGATGTCCTTGGTTCGCTTCCGCCGGAACCGGACCCGGCGGATACTGTCGTCCCAATCGGCCATCAGGAAGGCCTCGCCAGTATCGAGTTCCTGGACGGCGTCGGCGTACTCGCCGCCGATCATCCGCTGGACGACTCGGGTGTCATTATCCCAGGTGAGGCGGTGCCAGACAATCCAGTCGCATTGGGTGATGAAGTCCTTGTCGACGGCGGCCGGCCGCTGGGAGATGCCAAGGAGGCCGATCCCGCGCTTCCGGCCGCGTTTGGCCACCCTGAGCAGCGTCTCGCTGATGTCGCCCCGCTTGCCGGATTCCGGGAGGAACTCGTGGATCTCCTCGACGATCACCAGGAAGGGCTTGCGCACCCGGTTGCCCGTCTGAAAGAGCTGTTCGATCACTCGCCGCGCCATGTCGGCGCCGACGTCGGCGTCGAGGACGCCCGAGATGTCGAGGATGACCGGGACGTTCCGTTCGAGGCCGAGCTCGGCGAGCTTGGCGGGGTCGGCCTCGTCGAGGTCCGTATCTGCGCCATCGCCCTTGCCGACGTGATGGAGGTCGTACCGTTCCTTAAGGCCGAGGTACTCGCCGTCCGTATCGACGATCAGCAGCGGGAGGCCGCGTTCGAGGAGTTCCTCGGCGATGACGCTCGCCGAGTTGGACTTCCCCGATCCCGATTTACCGGTCAGGAATGCCCGGCCGGTCATGATCTCGGAGGTCGGGAGGGTCGTCCCGTCGACCCCGATGCTGATGGTTTCCGATACGGGTGCCATTGGCTGGTCGTACCGTTCTATAGGCCCGCCGCCACGCATAGGTTTTCTGCCCGGCGTCAGACATGAGTCCTGCCCGTCCAGAACGCTTTTACCGCGATACGGAGTGGCCACGAGCATGTCACGACGCGGCCGCGATCGGGAGCTGTTAGCCCGGGTCGGCGTTCTCGTGCTGCTGTCCACCCTCGTCGTGACCGCCGCGTTCATCGGCGTGGTGGCGGCCCTCTCCGGCCCGGTCGACAACTTTACCACCCGCCTCCCTTTCTACGTCCTCGTCGCCTCGGTCATCTTCGTGATCTTCGTCGTCCTGTTCGATTCCCGAGGGCTGGACGGCCAAACGGTCATCATCTCGTCGATGGCTGTGGCCCTCTCGGGGTTCATCGTCCTCTCACTCGGTGGCGAGGGCGTCGTCTATCTCCTCACCTTCCCACAGGCGCTGATCGCTTCCCAACTCATCGTCTACCTCGTCGCGGCCGGGCTCGTGTGTACCGGTGTCGCCTACTGGACGCTCAGACACTGGCGGGAATTCGCCGGCGATACCCGGTAGCTCAAACCGTCTCCATCTCGCGCTCGAGCTCGCGGAGCCGGTCGATCCGCTTCTCCGTCGCCGGGTGGGTCGAGAACAGCCGGCCGATGAACCCCGACTTGATCGGGATGATGAACAGCGCGTTCATCTCGGCCTGGTCGCGAAGGTCCTCGTCGGGGATCCGATCCATGTTCCCGGAGATCTTCATAAGCGCCGAGGCGAGGGCCGACGGCCGACCCGTGATGACGGCCGCCCCGCGGTCGGCGGCGAACTCGCGGTAGCGCGAAAGCGCGCGGATTAGGAGGTACGAGAGGATCCACACCGCGAACGAGACGAGGATCGCCACCCAGATCGGGGCCTGGTTCCCGCCGCGACCGCGGCCACCGCCGCCGAACAGCCAGCCCCAGCGGACGATGATGAAGGCCAACGTCGAGAGGAAGGAGGCCAGCGTCATCACCGTCATGTCCCGGTTCTTGATGTGCGCCAACTCGTGGGCGAGCACTCCTTCCAGTTCTTCCTGATCCAGCATCCGGATGAGTCCGGTCGTCACGCAGACGGCGGCGTGGTTCTTCGACCGCCCGGTCGCGAAGGCGTTCGGCACCTTCGAGTCTGCGACCGCGACCGTCGGCTTGGGGAGGTCGGCCTGCTGTGAGAGACGGTCGACGGTGGCGTGGAGTTGGGGGTGCTCGTCTTCCGAGACCTTCGAGGCGCCCATGCTGTAGAGCGTCAACCGGTCCGAGAAGTACCACTGCACGAGCGAGAAGCCCCCGAACAGGAAGGCCATCATCACCAGGCTCCCGCCGAGGTACCAAGTGATCACCCCGGCGAACACGATGAACAGGGCGAAGAGCAGGAACATCGTCACGAACATCCTGAGCCGGAGGCCCCAGTCCGGTTTCCACTTCATGTCACCAGCGGTCTAACCGGTGAGCACGTATTAATGATTCGTGAGTTGGGGGTGGGATACCCGGCGGACCGAACATCTTCGTGTCGGTTTTCGATCCGCGAGAACTGGTGGACGGCCTAAACGTGTCGGATTCGAAGGGTCTGATTGTGACCACCCGATGATGACACACGAGCACGGGGCCGGGGTAACCACCCGGCGGCGGATGCTGGGGGGCATTGCGGGCACCGTCGGTCTCTCACTGACCGGCTGTCTCGGGGGGCAACCGTCCCCTACTGACCCGGTCGATGTCCCGTCGGACGCCGAGTGCGCCACCTGTAAAATGAAACCGGCGGAGTACCCCGACTGGAATGCCCAGCTTGCGTTCGCAGATGGCGAGCGTACGTTCTTCTGTTCGCCGGGCTGTTTGGTCGCGTTTCACGCCAGTCCGGCGACGTTCATGGACGGGCGGTCGTGGAACGACGTCGCCGGTGTCTGGGCCCACGACTTCGCCACGAAGGAGCTGTTCGATGCCGAATCGGGCGTGTTCGCTCTCGAGACGAACCCCGACCGGATCGACGCGCCGATGATGAAGAATCCGGTCCCGTTCTCCGATCGGGATGACGCGGCGGCGTACGTCGACCGGTACGACAACCTGACCGAGGCGGACATCGTCGGGCTGGACGCCTTCGACGTCGAGCTCGCCGCGAAGTACCGTGGAACGCTGCTCGAATAGGTCGCGGAGTTTAAACTCGCCAACCGCCAACCTGGCGTAATGAGCGACTCCGGGCAGTTCTGTCCCCGCTGCGGTTCGCCGGTCGAGGCCGACCGAGCGGAGCGGCCGACGCTCCCGGACCATACCGGCCGAAACCGCAGACGACAGCAATCACTGTGCGATGCGTGTTACCTTGAGGCGTTCGATTTGGTCGACGCCCCTGAACGGCTTCGCGTCCTGGTTTGCCCTCAATGCGGGGCCGTCAAAAAGGGCCAGGAGTGGATCGACGTCGACGCGCGGGACTATACCGACGTCGCGGTCGACGCCGTCCAAGAGGCGCTCGCCGTCCACGTCGACGCGACGGACGTCCAGTGGGCCGTCGACCCCGAGCAGGTCGACCCGACGACGGTCCGGATCCACGCGACCTTCTCGGGAGTCGTTAGGAGGACCCCTGTGGAGGAATCGGCGACCGTCCCCGTGGATATCTCCCGGGGAACCTGCGATCGCTGCGGCCGGATCGCCGGCGATTACTACGCGAGCGTGGTGCAGGTCCGGGCGACCGATCGGACACCTACACCCGACGAGACGGAGCGGGCGGCGGATATCGCCGCCGACGTCGTCGCGAGTATGGAGGCGACGGGGAATCGCGAGGCCTTCATCTCGAATGTCACACCCGTCCCGGAGGGCCTCGACATCAAGGTTTCGACGACGAAGATCGGCCAACAGATCGCCAAACGGCTCATCGAGCAGTTCGGCGGCTCGTGGTCGAGTTCCGAAACGCTGGTGACCGAGGACGGGGACGGCAACCCGGTCTATCGGGTGACCTTCGCGGTCCGACTCCCACGGTTCCGACCCGGGGAGGTGATCGATACGGCGGAGGGGCCCGTGCTCGTGCGGAGCGTGACGGGCAACCTGAAGGGCATCCAGGTGACGACAGGCGAACCGTACGAGGCTGACTGGGACGTCGACGCCGACCGCGTGGGGTCCATCGACGACGCTGAGGAGACGACGCTCGTAACCGTCGAGGACGGCCACGCCGTCCAGGTACTCGACCCGGAGACCTACGAGTCCTCG
>CAYOLR010000154.1:0-6716 GCA_964404815.1 uncultured Halobacteriales archaeon | reverse complement strand
GGAGCTAGAGGGCAGCATGCGAACGATGATCGTCGTCACGGGCGTCGAATCCCCACAGATCTACGGCCGGCATGAGGCCGCCCAGGCACGGGCCGAACAGCAGCTCGAGGACATCGACTACGTCGAGTAACGTCCGGTAGGATTCATCGGTTGCCGTCGATTCCGCCGAGCCGACGGCCTCCGCAGCGGGTCGGGGCCCACGGGAGGTGTCGATAGATAGAAAAGCGACGATGGCCAATTTCCCCGTAATAATGGACGTCCCCTACAGCCTCGCAGCCTATATCCGGGTGTTGAAGCTGGCCAGCACCCCGTCCTGGGAGGAGTTCTCCCAGGTCTCCAAGATCGCCGGCGCCGGGATCATTCTCGTCGGTATCATCGGATTCCTCATCTTCGCGATTATGACGGTCCTTCCGGGGTGAAATAACCATGAGCATGTACGCCGTAAAAACGACTGCCAGCCAGGAACAGACCGTCGCTGACATGATCGCCAACCGCGAGGAACCGAAGATCCATGCCGTGTTAGCGCCGGATTCCCTCACGAGTTACGTCATGGTCGAGGCCGATGACCCGGGCATCATCGAGCGGGTCCTCGACGAGATCCCCCACGCCAGGGGCATCGTCCCGGGCGAGAGTTCGATCGCCGAGGTCGAACACTTCCTCTCGCCGAAACCGGACGTCGAGGGGATCGCCGAGGGCGACATCATCGAACTCATCGCCGGTCCGTTCAAGGGCGAGAAGGCGCAGGTCCAGCGGATCGACGAGTCGAAGGACCAAGTGACGGTGGAGTTGTACGAGGCGACGGTGCCGATCCCCGTGACGGTCCGTGGAGATCAGATCCGGGTACTCGATTCGGAAGAACGGTAGCCGCAGGATCCGGGGTCAGTCGCCCACGGTGACGGCTGCTTCGTCCACCGGAGGGTGATCGCCAAGGAGCGAGGCGAGGTCGATCGTCTCGCTGATCCGGTCGATGAGGTTCTCGCGGAGCCGGATTTCGTCCGAATCGGCGTTGTACGCCCGGACGTATTCCGCCCGCGTATGTTCCTCGAAGGCGTGATGGATGGCCGGATAGCCGGCGGGGACGGTCTCGCCGCAGACCTTACATTCACACTCTGGATGGTCAGTGGCCTGGTGTCGGATCAGCGGCTCGACGGCCTCGAAGCCCCTCCCACACCCCTCGATTCCACAGGCCCAACGCTCCATGATATAAGCGGACCGTTTGTAATCCCCCATTAAAACGTTTTCCCCCGGGCAATCAGCCGTGATAATTCTTGGCACGCGAGTCCCGGCCGGGATTGTTCCTATCAACGGCCAGTCATAACCTGGGTGGTAAGCGGAATGGCTTTCAGCGGGATCCGCCAAGTCGAGCGGTAATGGGGAACGAGGGGCTCCGTGTCGATCTCCATGTCAAGGTCCTGAACGACCGGGTCGTCCGCCGGGCGAAGGCCCGCCGGCTCGACGCCCTCGTGTATGCGCCGCACTTCACCCGGCTCCCTACGATCGAGGAGCGCGCCGAACGATACTCCGACGAGGAGCTGCTCGTCCTCCCGGGCCGTGAGGTGTTCACCGGATCCTGGCGAAACCGGAAACACGTCCTCGGGATCGGCCTGTCGGACCCGATCCCCGATTTCATCTCGCTCGAGGGAGCGATGACCGCGATGGACGACCAAGGCGCCGCCATACTCATCCCCCATCCGGACTTCATGACCGTCAGCCTCGGTCCGGCCGATCTGCAGCGGTATGCCGACGAGATCCACGCGATCGAGACATACAATCCGAAGCACCTCCCGATGCACAACCGGCGGGCACGGTCCCTTCGTGCGCGGCTGGACCTCCCGGATTTCGCCTCGTCGTACGCCCACCTCCCGGGGAGCGTCGGCGAGGTCTGGACGTCCTTCCCAGATGTCGACCGTTCGGCGGGTGGGCTAACCGAGGCCATCATCGATGGGCGCCCCCGGACCACGGCCCACCGTGAAGGCTGGCGGCACCGGCTCAGATGTACCGGGGAGTTCGCCCACCTCTTCGTCGAGAATACCTGGGAGAAGTTTGACCGGGTCGTCCTATCCGGGACGGAGGCGACGCATCCCCGCCATCCAGCGTACGGTGGTCGGTTCGACGGCGTTGCCAGCTACTGAGGGGCCGACGTCACCCGATCGAGTAGGGCTCGTAGGGCTCTCCTCGCGAGCCGCTCACGGACGGCGTCGCGGTCACCGTCGACGGTATGGCGATGGGTCTCGACCGTCGAGGCCCCGCTGCCCCACGGGGCGGCATGGGCGATCCCGATGAAGCCGGTGCCGACCGGTTTGTCCGCGGACCCCCCGTCGGGCCCGGCGATTCCGGTGATTGCCAACCCCCAGGTGACGTCGGCCATGTCACGGCTTCGGCGGGCGAGCTCCGAGACGACGGGTTCGCTCACGGCGCCATGGGTGTCGAGCGCCTCACGGGTGACCCCCATCGCCAGCCGCAGGGAGTCATACGAGTAGGGGACATCGGCCCGGACGAGGTAATCGCTCGCCCCCGGCACGCTCGAGACGATCGCCGCGGCCAGGCCGCCGGTACACCCCTCGACGATGGCCAGCGTCCCGCCCGACTCCCGAAGGGCCTCCCCGAGACGGGTCTCCACCGGGGGATCGCTCGCGAAACGTCGCATAGGCAGGGGATGGCCGGGGGTCGGCTTGAAGCCATGGGACGAAAACGGGAAGGTACCCGGGCCCGGCAGGCCCTGGCATGGACTATCAGGAGCCGCTGTTCTTTCACGTGATGCAGTACGCGGGTGCCGCCGACCGCGACGTGATCGACATGGTCAGCGGCAACCCTGACTGGGGGGCGCCGCCGGGGATCGCTGCCGGGCTCCACGAGTACGCGGACCAGGGCGGCGACGCGTTCCAGTATCCGCCGAGCGAGGGCCTCCTCGAGCTCCGCGAGGAGATCGCGGCCAGGCGAAACGTCCCGGTCGACCGGATCGTCGTCACGAACGGGGCCGGCGAGGCCAATTACCTGGCGATGGCGCTAGCCCTCGAACGCGGGGCGGGCGACGAAATCCTGCTAACGGATCCGGTCTACCCCTACTATCCCGGCAAAGTATCGATGCTGGGCGGGGAGGCCGGCTACGTCGCCGCCGATCGTGATGGGTCGCTCGATCCTGCTGCCGTCCGGGAACGCGCAGGTGACGAAACCGCCGCGATCGTCGTCAATTCACCGAACAATCCCACGGGTGCAGTCTACGACGCGGATACCGTGGCCGCGCTGGTCGACATCGCCGAGACGGTCGACGCGATACTCGTCAGCGACGAGGTCTACGACCACTTCGACCACTCCGGTGAGTTCACCTCGGCATTGCGCTTCGATTCGGCCAACGCGATCGTGGTGAACGGCTACTCGAAGTCCATGGCCATCACGGGGTTCCGGGTCGGGTACGGCCTCTTCCCGTCGGATCTGGTGGGGGCGGCCAAAACCCGGCACATGCTTACGAACGTGACGGGGAGCCGTCCGGCCCAATATGCAGTCCTGAACGCGCTCCGCGACACCGACCCCGGCCACTACGAGGAGAACCGGCGGCTGGTCGCCGACCGGATCGATACCTTTACCGAGGCGCTGGAGACCGCCGGGGCGGAGTACACCACCCCCGACGGTGCCTTTTACGTCATGGTCCGGTTCGAGGGCTTCCCGGGGACGATGACCAACACCAAACGGCTCATCGACGAGGCGGGGGTCGCCGGCATGCCGGGGGAGACCTTCGGGGAATCACACGCCGACTGGCTCCGGTTCGCCCTGGTCACGCCGCGGGCGGACGAGGCCGCCGAGCGGCTCGTGGACTACTTCGGCTGATCGGGGTGGGATCCGACGTATCGACGGGTACACAAGGCGGGATCGCCTCGCTTCGCCATGACCGAACTCGATGTCGAGGCTGTCGACGAGATCGAGGTCGATGCCCCCGAATACGTCCTTTACGGGGGGAAAGGCGGGGTAGGAAAGACGACGATGGCCGCCGCAACGGCGATCGCCAGCGGACTGTCGGGGGTTGACACGTTGGTGATCTCGACCGACCCGGCTCACTCGCTGGCGGATACCTTCGGGAAGGCCATCGGTCCCGACCCGACACGGATCGATCCGGACTACCCGGTCTATGCGGCCGAGATCGACCCGGATGCCGCCATGGCCGAAACGGGGCTCTTCGACGAGGACGGGGCGATCGGCGGCCTCAGCGACCTCCTCGGCGACGCGATGCCGGCGGAGGAGGATATCGACTTCGACGGGACCTCCATGCCTGGGGCCGACGAAGCGGCGGCCGTCCAACAACTGCTCCGGTACCTGGACGACGACCGGTTCGACCGGGTGATCGTCGATACGGCTCCGACCGGCCACACCCTTCGCCTCCTCGAGCTTCCCGACGCCATGGATTCGATGGTGGGGCGGGTCCTCAGCATCAAAGACCGCCTCTCCGGGATGATGGAGAGCGTGGCCGCCATGTTCGGCGGGGAGGAACCCGACGAGTCGGATTTCGAGGAGCTCCGGACGCTCAGCGACCGGATCGAGCGGCTGCGCGGGACGCTTCGGGACCCGAGCCAGACTGATTTCCGGATCGTAATGGTGCCGGAAGCGATGAGCGTGCTCGAATCCCGCCGACTCCGGGCCCGGCTCCAGGAGTTCGGGATCCCCGTTGGGACGGTCATCGTGAACCGGGTCATGGAACCCCTCTCCGACGTGGCCCCCGACCTTGACGTCGAGTTCGTCGCGCCGAACATCGACACCTGCGAGTTCTGTCAACGGCGGTGGCAGGTCCAGCAGGGGGCGCTCGAGGAGGCGTTCGAGCTGTTTCGTGGCCACGACGTCAAGCGCGTTCCCCTGTTCGCGGACGAGGTCAAGGGCGTGGACACGCTCCGCGCGGTCGCCGCCTGTCTCGCGGATTGAGACGCGGCTACCCGAGTTCGGCCTTGACCGAGTCGGCATATCGGTCGGCGAATCGGATCGGCTCGGGGAGTTTGTACCCCGCACAGAGCCGTTCGACGTGATCGGCGGCGGATCCGGGATCGACCCGGTGCCCCGGGCTGACGAAGACGGGGTTGATGTGTCGATCGGCGGCCGCCCACTGCCGCGTCTGGACGGCATAGCCGAGCACGGTCCCCGGCGGAGCGTCGACCTCGTCATCCGCCGCGATGGGGACACGGGTGCCCACTTCGAGGCCCTCTAGGGGTGATCGGGGCTCACCGCAGAGCAGGCTCTTTGCGACACCGACCGCCGGGCGGTCGAATACCACCCCGAGGTGGGTCGCAAGGCCGGCCTGTCGGTAATGGAGGCGGCCGTTCCCGTCGAACAGGAGGAGGTCCGGGTCGACGGAGAGCTCCCGGAGGGCCGCCGCGATGGGTCCCCCCTCGCGAAAGGAGAGGAACCCGGGGACGTAGGGAAACGCCAGGGTGAGGGCCGCCGCCGCCCGATCGACCACCTCCCCGGCCGACACCGCGACGATGGCACTCACCGCTCGGTCGTCGAGGAAGGCCTGATCGATACCGGCCACGGTGCGATCCTCGATCGGGGCTAGGGCTGGGTCGTCCTCGAACCGAGCGATCGAGGCGATCTCGTCCTGGAGGCGTTCCATCTCGGCCCGATCGACCGATGCGTCCGGCAACAGGTCCGGGCGGACGGGTTCCATCAGAACCGGCGCCGGCCACCGCCGCGGCCGGGACCGAGCTGGAGTTGTTCGGGCAGGCGCTGGCCCTCCCGGCGGAGCTTCTCACCGTACGCGAGACCGATGACGAGGCCGGTCAGGTGGGCCAGCTGCGCCACACCGCCGGCCCCGATCCCGCCGAAGCCGATGAAGAGGACGGACATCAGGGCGAAGCCGATCGTGAGCAGCCAGAGTGGGACGGGGAGGATGAAGTACAGGTAGACCTTCAGGTGAGGGTTCAGAACGGTGAGCACCCCCATCACGGCCATGATGGCGCCGCTCGCCCCGAGGACGGCGGCCGTCTGTCCCATGAAAAGCGCGGTGCCGACCTGCGCGAGGCCGGCGGCCATCCCGGCGATCAGGAACAGCAGCACGAAGTTCCGGGTCCCGACCCGCCGTTCGACGATCGGCCCGAAGAAGTACAATACGATGCTGTTGACGACGATATGACCGAAGCCGCCATGGGAGAAGATCGAGGTCACCCAGGTCCAGACGTACTCGGGATGGCTCGTGTTGAGGACGAAGACGCTCTGCCAGGTCGGGGAGCCGAACGGGGCGATGAGCAGCGGGAAGATGGCGAACTCGATGAAGAACCAGGCCCACATCATCGCGAGGAACAGGTAGGATGCGTTCCCCCGGAAGTAGGCCAACGGGCCCCCGGCCCCAGTCGAGACGCCGACCCGGTCCAGGACGCCCCCGGTTCGGGACCGCCCACCCTGCTGCCGGACGCTGTCGTCGAACCCGCTGTCGAACACCCCGGTCGGATCGTTCCACTCCTCGAGCCCGGGGCAGTCGTGGTTCTCGGGGAGGCGGTGTTCCGCACAGAAGGTCCCGCCGCAGTATCGGCAGTTGTACGGCATGTTCTCAGCGCGCCCACACCGATCGCACTTCGCCATTGGCCGCGCTTGGGTTCGGTTGTGCAAAGGGGTTTTGGGTGCCCGACCGACGGGGTTTTTCCACCGTGGGCATGTAGTTAGGGCCGTGAAGGAGTTCGAGCGGAAACAGCTCCTCGAACGGCTCGACCGCGAGGGCGCTACCATCGGAACCCGGATTC
>CAYOLR010000153.1:0-6728 GCA_964404815.1 uncultured Halobacteriales archaeon | reverse complement strand
CAACCGATCGGGGTCTTGAGCGAGCGTGTCTGCGCCGCCGGCAAGATATCCCGAAAAATAGGCCATCGGCGAAATCACGGATCGCAGTCGGGAGAGCGGGCCGTAATCACCGCCTGCCGTTGCCCCGCCTCCGGAGCCCGTTACCGTCCCCGGCTCGGGCGGGAATTCCCCGGAAAACGCGGGCAACATGCGCGGTGGTTTCACCGGGTTTCCGGAGATCAATCCGTTCGTGAGGAGAAAGGGACCGAGCGACAGCGCGAAGACCACGCCAATGACGGCGAGTTCCTCCTTGCTGTTCGATCGGGCGGTCCAGAGATCAAACGGAACCAGGACGGCAAAGAGGATCAATGCCTCGGCCGCATGGATCCAGGTCATGAGGCCTACGGCCGCGTAGGCCAGGGCCCGATACCGCGTTTCCTCCGCTCCACGACGACGCATGGCAAACCCGTAGACCGCGACCACCACCAGCAAGGTCGTCAGGACGTGCCGCTTCGGCACGGTGGCCCAGAATCCGACCGGGGTCGCAATGGTGGCGATGATCCCAACGAAGGCGCCAACCCGCCGATCGTGAACCTCGCTCAGCAGTTTATAGAGGACCACGCCCAGCAATCCGGCGGCCAGCATGGTCGTAACCTGCAGGGCAATCATCGGAAACATCCGGGGCGATAACGGGGTAGCGAACCACACATTGACGCCGTACATCACGACGGCTAACGAACTACCGAGCAGGCGGAACTCCCGGCGCTGGTCGACGATGACCCCGAGATTGATCGAGAACGCAAGCAGTAGCAAACTCCACACCGCAGCGATGAGGATCCGGGGGTCCGCCACGGTCGCGCTCAGCCGCATCGCCACCAACACCGGTAAGGACAGGAACACATGGCCGTAATTTCGGCCGTACACCTGCTCGCCAACGAGGTGCATTCCCGGTTGGCTCACCGACGGGCCATACACGATACGATCGATGTAGAGATGGCCGTCGGCCACCGCGACCAGCGTGTTCAGGATGGTCAAGTTATCGGAAATCGTGATGCCGATCCGCCAGAACAGGCCGTAAAAAAGCAGGGCGCCAAGGAAGATCGTGAGGCCGACCCGGTCCCGGAACAGGCGGGCCCCCACGCGACGGAGACCTGCGATCGACTGCTCCAAGCGGTTCGCCGCCGTGTCCGCCATTACTCGACCCGAATGGTGACGCTCTCGTTGTAGATCTCGGTCGATCCGGTACTATCGAGGGTCACGATTGCCAGGCGGCCGGCATATCGCTCCTGGGACAATTCATCGGGGGTGAAATCGGTCGATTCGAAATTCAGCGTCAATCGACTATTCGCCTGGGCGGCATCGACGAAATGGATCGTCCCCCGCGAGTAATGCATGGCAGGGATGTTCAGCCGATAGATGACCCGCGGCCGCCCGGAAACGGCCTCGATGCGGATCACCGCGTCGGGGACCACGAGTTCGTACGTTCCCGCCCCGAACTGGGCTTTTTCGAACCGAATGTCAGTATCGGGCGCCGAAACGACGGCGGCCGAAATCGAATCGGTTTCGTTCCCGATAAGCGTCGGGGCGTCGGTTCGGGCTGCCGTCAAATCGATTCCCGGCACGAGCGGCCCCGATACGAGCGTCAGGATGCCGATCAACCCGACGGTAAAAATCACGGGGACTCGCGTGGATTCCATTGCTCGCGGGTTCGAAAACGCGGTACGTCAACGTTTCGGCCGCCGTTGCCCTCGCTCGACGGGGGGATCCAGGTATATCCCATCCGCTCAACGAATGCTCGAAGCCGGATCGGCTGCCCTGGGCTCCAACGCCGGGCGAGGATGATGACCCCGGCCGACGGGTTCTCTTACCCGGGTTTCCCTGGTCCGTCCTCTCCCTGACAGGTTGCGGGTGACTGCCGGTTGATTTGCCCTGGGCAGGACGACCCCACGCCTGACGTTCAAACGGGCAGACTACTCGACTATATTTCGCCTGGTCGCAGAAAACGACCGTACTACCCGGGTGGAACATCATGCGGAACACCCGAGCTAGGCCGATTTTCCGATCAACCCGATTTCCCGACGATAATATCGGCGGTTGCGGATAGCCTGTTCGAACGAAACGAACGCTCACCCGGAACGGACCCGGGGATCAGGATCCACGAACGAGCGGTTCGTACCAGTCCCGGTTATCCTCATACCAGTCGATAAACAACTCGACCCCTTCCCGAATCGGGATCGCGGGATCGTAGCCGATCAGGTCCCGTGCCTTCGAGACGTCGGCATGGGTGTGGTCGGCATCGGCGGCATAGCGGTCACCGTAGGAGAGTTCGAGCTCGGGGGCGAGCCGGTCACGGACGAGCTCGGCCAGTTCACGGATTTCGATATTGCTCGTACTCCCGATGTTCATGACCTCGCCGTCGGCGGCGTCCGTGTCGAGCAGCAAGCGGTTCGCGTCGACCACGTCGTCGATGTACGTGAAATCCCGCGTCTGTGTCCCGTCGCCGTAGATCACGGGGGGCTCGCCGTTCAGACACCGGGAGACGAAGTTGGTGATCGCCATGTTCGGCCGCATCCGGGGGCCGTAGACGGTGAAATACCGCACGGATACCGTGGGGAGCCCGTGGATCCTCGAATACACCCGCGTGTAATGTTCGGCGGCAAGTTTGGAGACGGCATACGGACTGATCGGCGTGGTCGGGTGGTCCTCGTCGTACGGGAGGTATTGCGGAACGCCGTAGACCGAGGAGGAACTCGCGTTGATCACCCGTTCGACCGAGGCGTCCCGCGAGGCCGCAAGGACGTTCAACGTTCCCTCGCAGTTGATGGAGTTCACCTTGTGGGGCTGCTCGACGCTGGCCCGGACGCCGGCCTGGGCCGCCTGATGAAAGACGTAGTCCGCCTCAGCCACGACTTCCGTTACGAGGGCCTGGTCGCGGATGTCGCCCTGGACGAGTTCGTAGGCCCCATCGCTCTCCGCTGCGGCGGCCTTGGCGACATCGACGTTGTGCTGTTTGATGCCGGTATCGTAATACGGATCGAAGTTATCGAGGACCGTGACGTCGAAGCCGTCCTCGACGAACGACTCGGCGAGGTGTCCGCCGATGAAGCCGGCCCCACCAGTGATCAATATGTGCATTGGTGGCGGGAATCCTTTTTGTGCCTCATTGGGTGTGGGAGGTCTGCGGCTCCGATCGATCGTCCCGAAGCAACGTTTCGGCCTTTTCCCGGTCCGCCGGATACCCGATGTCGACGCGCCAGCCGTCCATGCGGATGGCGTCGATCGTCCGCCCGGACTGAATCAGGATATCGATCGCTTCGGAGAGTTCGTACTCGCCGCGTGCCGACGGTTGGACGAGATGGCAGGCGTGGAAGATCGCCGGTGTGAACGTGTAAAATCCCGTCATGAC
Source organism: uncultured Halobacteriales archaeon (assembly GCA_964404815.1). Classification (GTDB taxonomy): domain Archaea; phylum Halobacteriota; class Halobacteria; order Halobacteriales; family Hikarchaeaceae; genus CAYOLR01. The sequence goes on along the minus strand of CAYOLR010000153.1, from coordinate 3,343 downwards.
GAGATTTGATGGCGGCTCGTCGGGCTTTTCGATCACCTCGACGATTTCGCCGAAATCGTTGGTTCGACAGACGCCATACCGGCCCGCCTCGTCCATCGGCACCTCCTCGACGAGAAAGGCCGCATCGGCTCGGTCCTCGCGCTGGCGGTTCACGACGTCCGCGAGGTTCGCCCGGAAGACGTTGTCGCCGAGCATCAACATGAAATCGTCGTCGATGAGCGCCTCGGTCGTGAGCAGGGCATGGGCCAGTCCGTTCGGTTCGCGTTGATGGGTATAGGTTATCGGGATATCCCCGTATTCGTCGCCGTAGCGGCGGATGATCTGCTCTTTGAGGTACCCAACGACGACGATAAACTCCGACGCCCCGAGCGCGTCGAGTCGGTCGAAACAGTGGGTGAGGATTGGCTTGCCGTCGACTTCGACCAACCCCTTCGGCGTCTCGTCGGTGAGGGGCTGCAGGCGGGTTCCTCGGCCAGCGGCCAACACCACGGCTTGCATACCCTCGGATCAGTACACCGCAGTTCAAGTATCTTTCACTCCGCGCCACTTCCGATCGGGTGGCATTGCAACATGACGCCGGAGCGGAGTTGGCCGGCTTGCCTATCCTGACAGCTGGTTCAGCGGTGAGTTCCTGTCGATCGGGTCGGGAAGCGCCGAAGCATTGGTGGCCGTTTGGTTCGGGGTCGTGACCTCCGTGAGGTCCACCCGAACCGTTGTCCCATCATAAACCGCGGACTCCTGCACGGCGACGGAGCCCCGATGGGTGGGTTGGAACGGGTTTCCGACGGCGATCGAATACTCGCCCTTCGCCTCGATTCCCGAGTCGGTCCAGCCGTCCTCCGGCGGAACGTTGCCGGTGGTGGCATACGGGACGGTGACCGCGAACGACCCGTCGGGCCCCACGGTCGACTGGGTGACGTAGGTGAAGTTCCGGCCGGTGTTCGACTGCAATCGGACCGAGGCGATCACCGGGGTGCCGTTTTCGGCCTCGACCGATCCGGTAAGTCTGGCCCCGGGAACCCGTTCGAACGTCTTGACGCGGGACGCCTGGCGGACATCGTAAAAGGACAGGTCCTGTCGCTGTTGGACCGCCGAGAACACCCGGCTGTTGAGCCGGCGATTGACGAAGTCGAGGGACTGGAAACCGCTCGGACCTCGTTGGGCGATGCTGACGAACGTCGAGACCGATTCGGATTCGTGGACGAGCCGGTAATGGCTCAACCCCCGGGCGTCCTGGAAGTACAACTCCGCCATCAGCATGTCGTGATACCGGTCGTTTACGCCGACGAGCTGCGCCTTTTGGTTGCCGACGGTAAACTCTTGGCGCGAGACGTAGGCGCTATAGCCCGGGCCGGTCCAGGTCGCGATCGCCGCGAACTTGCCGCCGAGCATTTGGTCGTCGATCACCACGTATCGCGTGTCCTCGCCGGCCTCGGTCTCGGATTGGGCGTCGATGGCTGCCCGGAGTTCGTCGTTCGACATCTCGACGGGGTCCTTCTCATCGAGCGAGGGAATGGCCTCTAAGAGCAGATTGGCCCGTGTCTCGGTCTGGGCCTGGAGGAACATCGACGATACCAGCTGTCCCTGCTGGAAGGGGTTCGCGTTCGGAATCCGGTGGCCGGTCGTCGTAATCCAGTGGCCGTAGTCCCACCACGACATCACGCCGTAGGCCCCCGGTGGATAATCGAAATCGCCGTCGTCTGGCGGTCGGTATCGAGCGGAATACTCAAGGGGGGGCTCGGGGGTGTTGTCCCGCATCCACGCGAGTTCGGTGTGCCAAGCGGTGTCTGACCCGCTCAGGTGATCGGCCTGCTCCCAAACCGGCTGGCGATCCTGAATGGCGACGACGTTCCCGGGGACGATGACGATCAGTATGATCAGCACGCCCACGACCTGATATGGGCGGATGCTGCTGAGGTCCGTGATGTCGATATCGAGCGACAGGAGATGGTGGCCGGTCCACCAGATGGCAAACCCCGCCAGGATGGCGACGTTGACCGCCAGGTAGTATCCGAACCGGATCATGGTGAAATACGCTGAGAGGATGTTCAGGCTCCAGAGAATGACGAGGAGTTCGCTCGGCCGGTTTTGGCGGATGGTTCTGGCGACCAGTACCAGCAAGCCGCCGAGGGCTAGGTAAAAGATGGCGCCGAACGCCCGCCACGCAGCCGATACATCGGCGGGTTGGATTTCTTGGACCGTGAGCTGGGAGGGGTCGGTCAGTAAGCCGAAGCTGTATACCCGGGTGATCAGGCTGCTGAGTAGGGTGATACTCCGAGGATAGACCAGCGCGGCCACGCCGAAAGAGAGGCCGATCAGCGTAACGACCGCGACCGGGTAGACGACATCCCGATCGCCCCGTTCGTCAACGTAGCGAGAGAGGCCGAACAACACGATCGCACCGAGCCCGATCCCGAAGGGGACCAGCGGTTGGAGCAGCGAGAACGCGGTAGAATCCAATTCAAAGGATTTCGCGTACAGAAGCGGGAGGACGGTGGCCGGGAGCATTGCAGTCACCGTCGCGAAGGTCAGATACTCCGTCGACCGCCCGCGCAAATGATCGCGGATCATCTGCAGGATCACGAAGACGCCCATCGTGAAGACCAACATCACTCCTGGCCCCCAGAGCATCAGGTACGCGGCGATCCCGACGCCGCCCACGATCCCGGCGAAGACCGGCCGTCGGAGGACGACCCAGTTGCGATCCCGGATATCGGGAATGATCGGCTTTTCCTCGTAGGCCGTCATTACGGCATAGAGAAAGCCGACCATCGCGATGGCACCGAACAGCGCCTCGGCCGACTGGTGGTCCGCCGATCCGACCACCGTCCGTGACAGGAACTGGCCACCCAGAATGCTCAGCAACCCGGCGCTGAGCAAGCCGCCGATCCTTCCGGTGAGACGTCTGGCGACGAGATAGACCGGGATGACCGCCAGGGCTCCGAACACCACGGGTGCGACGGCCGTGACGACATCGATGAGGTGTGGCGATGGATCTCCGAGGCCGAGGATCATGGCGCCGGTGGCGATCAACTGATCGAAAATCCCGCCGAATCCGGAGTGGCGACCGGTTCCATAGGGAAAAAACGACCAGGGGTCGAACCGCGGGGTGGCCGGGAAGTGGGCAACCGTCAGGTGCACGATGCGGGCGTGATACCAGGGGTCGTTGCCGCTGAAATACACGATGTCGGACTGGAGTGTCCCGTCCATGGGTTTCAGTCGGACCCAGACCATGAACGCGATGAGTGCCGCTACGATCCCGTGGGGAACATACGGTGAGAGGGAGGTCGGCAGATCGGACTCGTCCATCTGTCCTATCACACCTTGATAACGGTTTAAGGAT
>CAYOLR010000152.1:0-6823 GCA_964404815.1 uncultured Halobacteriales archaeon | reverse complement strand
TCACGACTACGTCGCGGGGATTTCGGTGTTCATCCTGACGGTGGCCGTCGTCCTCGGCCTCCTGCCGAGTGTGGTGGCCCCCTTCCAGAACGGCGGTGGCGCCGCCGACGCCACCCTCTCGACGCAAATCGGGGACCGCATCGTCTCGAACCTCTCGCTGGACGGCGGGCCGAACGTCCTGGACGGCGAGACGGTCTCAGCGTTGATGGCGCTCGACGAAACCGACCTCCGGAATCGCTTTGGTCTCCGCTCTCACCAGTACGTCAATCTGAGTTTGCAGGAGCTCAACGGCTCGACGTTCCTCACTGACGGAGCCGGCGGCACCGGGGCGGTCCAGATTGCCGGCCCGACGGCCCGCGGCGAAGACGCCGTGAGCTCGGCCCGCGTCGTCCAGATAGACGATTCCGACTTCGACTGTCGACCCGCGTGTCGGCTGGTGGTTCGCGTATGGTGAGCCGCGGGCAAATGTACACGCTGGAGGGGGTAATTGGGGCGCTGGTAATCATCAGTGCCGTCGTGTTCGCGATGCAGTCGGTCGTCATAACACCGACATCCGGTGGTGACGTCGGTCCAGGAGAGCGGACGGACCTCCGCCACCAGGCCGGGGACGTCCTCGAGATCGCCAACCAGAACGACACCTTCGACCTCTCGTCGCTCTCGCGGTATTGGAGTCAAAGCAAACGGACCTTCTACGGCGGCCTGAATCCACGGCTCGGTTACGGCGCGCGTCAACCGCCAGGAGCTATCGGCGCCCTCCTCAACGAGACCTTCTCCAGCCAGTCGCGCCAGTACAACCTGCTGCTGCGGTACCGCCCCGCCGATCCCACGAACGAAACGCTCTCCACGCCGGTCGTCTACCAGGGGACGCCCGACGAGAATGCTGCCGTGGCGACCCGAACGATCACGCTTTTCGACAACCAAACGCTGACGGCGCCCGGAACGGGCAACGTCGAACTCTGGCAGTACGACACGGATTTCACGGATAGCGACGACGGGTACTATCCGATCCCGGACGCCAGTGACGGGCCGATCTACAACGTCGTGGAGGTGCGCCTGATCGTATGGTAAGTGGGCTGGACAGGGGTCAGTTGATCCTCGTGGGTGCACTACTCATCGCCACGGTGGTCTTCGGGTTGAGTTTCCTGTTGAACTCCCTGCTGTTTTCTGGGTCGGTCGGCAGCGGCGGGGCATCGACGGCGGTGGATCAGGTCGAGGACGCGGACCTCGAGGTTCAGCGGAGCCTCCGGCCGGTCGCTGTCCGGGTGAACCACGCGAGTCGAAACGTGACGGCAGGCGAGGTGGCAACGGCGATTGAATCCAACGTCACCAAATTCAGCCGACTCTACGGCGAGACCAAGGCAGCCGCAGGCTCGGCGACAGTGACCGTCAGTTACGAAAACGCGACCAGCACCCTGGGCTACCGGATCGTCCAGGACACCGACGCCAAATTCACCGATCTCTCGGGGGTCGAAGACTGGAACCCGGTCCTCGGACCGGGGACGGTGCCGGACAACCCCGAGGCACGCGTCGGCTGGTTCACCGCGAACGTCGATATCGGTAACACGTCGACGGGCGTCCCGTTCCGGGTCGAAGCCGAGAACGCGTCGGGCCACGAGCTTACGCTGCGGCTCCAAAACGACGGCGGAAACCTCTCGGTCAACTGGGAATTCGACCCGCCCGCCGCGCCGTCGAACTCGAACTCGGTTCGATGCGGGGGGATGGCGGGTCGTTCGCTCGTAGACCTCTATGACGGGTCAGCTTACACCGGCACCTGCGAGTTCCCCGGCGTGGGTGTCCTCGAGGGCCCGAGCAGCATCCGGTTCGAGGACAGCGAGCGCATCGAGGGTCGCTACGAGATCGTCATGAACCGGTCGAACCCGCGGATCGGCCCGACATCGAGCACCTACCGCCCGTGTGACGGGCTGGATCCGTCACTGGCCAGGCCCTGCGTCGCGCCGGTTATCTGGTCTGCCAACATCACGACGAGAATCCAGAACGACCGCGTCAGCTACGAGAGCGCGTACAACCTCTCGGTGTACTCGGAGGTACCATGAACTCGGGTGCAGACCGCGGGATGTCGACGGTCGTCTCGCACGTCATGAGCGTCGGCATCACCGTGCTGTTGATCATCAGCCTCGTCGCGACGGCAACGGGCTTCCTGGAGGAACAACAGCGCCAGGCAGCCGACCAGGAAATCGAGACAGTCGGAAACCGGCTGGCGCAAAAACTGGAATCAGCCGACCGGTTGGCCCAGCGAGGCGACGAGGTTCGCGTGCGGGCCTCGCTCCCGGAGACCGTCGCGGGCAGCACCTACACCGCCGAATTACTGCACGATTCGCCGCCGCCGACCACCGGCGACTGTAGCGCCTTCCGGACGACGACCACGTGTCTTCGAATCGCCGCCACGGCCTACGACCATACAACGATCGTCGCCGTCGACAACGAAACCGAGCTCTCCCTGACGAGCGGCGTCGGGGGGACGTTCCTTATCGGCTCCGATGGCGGCAGTGACACCACCCAACTCAGCCGGCAGCGCCTCGATATGAGCCCGCGGGTCGGAATCGGTCAGTCGATTGGGTCGGGACCGCAGTTCGGCGGCGGCACGACGCTCTCACAGACGCCAATCCCCGATTTCACGCTCACGCCCGGCATCCCCACCACGGGCACGCCAGTCCAGTTCGACGCGAGCGGGAGCAGTGACCCCGACGGGAGCATTACCACCTACGAGTGGGACTTCGACGAGGACGGTAGCTTTGAAGCGACCGGCGTGACGAAAACCCATGTGTTCTCGAATGCGGGCACGCATAATGTCACGCTCCGAGTAACCGATAACTCAGGCCTGAGTGCGTCGAAGACCGAACAGATCCAGGTATCAGGGCTAGAATACGTGACCGGCTCCCTCATGACAATCGTCGGGAACGACGAAGCGGTCACGTTCTCGGTCAGAAACCGCCACAGCGTGCCGATCGAAATCGAACGGGTCATGATCGATCCGGCGCCGGGCTCAGTTGACGAGTTGTCGGAGTCGCGCTCGGACCACGAAATCGAAATCGATAGCCCGTCGGATTCCGGTCACGTCGACACGAGCGGTAGTATCCAGATCGAGGAAGACGGCACGATCGTCAAGATCGACGACTCCCGCTGGTGGTCTCACACCGACGAGGTGACCGTCGGTGCGAACGAAGATGCCGTCATCCGATTCCAGGACTTCTCGGAATCGGTCACCGGCACGACCTTCACCTTCGGAGTCAGGTACCGCATCAATAGCACCGTTAGCTCGACCGTCTTCACCGATAGTACACCCTAACATGGCCAGGAACCCAGAGAAACGAACTCGCTCGGATGGCCTGGCACAACCCCCGCGGCACCGCCGCCGAGACCAATCGGCAGCGAGTGGTGAACCGGGTCGGAATCGAGCTGTCAGCGACCTCGTCGGCTACGTTCTCATGGTTGGCGTCATCCTCGTGGGGGTTGGATTGACGGCGACGGTCGGTATCGACCATCTCGAATCGGCGCAATTGAGCCAGAACGCACGCGGTATCGAGCAATCCATGGAGCTACTCGAGGACGACATCGACGAAATTCAGTCGGCACGGGCGGCCGTGCGAACGACGAGTCTTTCCTTGAATAGCGGCGGTCTTACGATTGCCGCCGGTTCCAGTCCGTCGACAGTCACCGTCAACGTCTCCGGGACGGGCGACTCCCCGACGACGTACACAATGGGCGCAATCGCCTACGAGTTCGACGGAGGGGTCGCCGCCTACGAGGGTGGTGGTGTGTTCTTGCGAACGCGGGGCGGCAACGCTATTCCCCGTGCGGAACCCACGTTCATCTGTGGAAACGATCGGGCGGTCGTCTCGATTGTGACGCTCCAGGGTCCCGCGACCGGCGGCAGCTACAGTGGCTCGGTCGTTAGACTCCGGGCCACCGAAAACCGAAGTGAACTTCGATTCCCAGAGAACCGGAGCGGCCCCGGGAGCCTCGACACGTCCACCGGCGTCAACGTCACGATAGACTCCCGGTTCGAGTCCGGCTGGAACAGATACATGCTCGGTTCTGACCAGGCCTGGCAGACGGACGCGTCGACTCCCTGGAACTACCGCTGTGAGCCGTCGGGTGGGGGCACCATGCCGGTCTACGTCCGCCAGACTGTCGTGAACATGAGCGTGGACCGATAGTCGCTGACGCGTGCACCATGGAACCGCGAATGGCCCGAGCTAGGAGCTAACAAGGTCGGATTCGGCCACCCGGACGGTGACGATTGCCTCGCCAGCCGCGTCGGTCTCCGAAAGGCCTATCTGGACCAGCAACGCCAGCGTGTTCCGCGTTCCACTGCCCTGGGGTGGCAAGTCGAAGACGAGCAAGGCCTGGTTGCTCCCGGCCTCCAGTTTGCCCGTACTCGCGTTGATATTCACCGAATCGAACCGGTCGAGCGAGGCGTTCACGTCGTCCTGCCAACCGGCGTAGGTCGTCTCCAGGAGGGTTGTCGGCCGTTCGCCGTCGAGATAGATGTCGGCGGCGAAGGTGCCGTTTTTCGGCCCAATATCCGTACAGCGGGCGACCGTCATCGTGGTGCCGTTGACGGTCCGGGTCCGGCCCGTCAGATTCCAAGCCCCCGGCTTGCAATCATAGCGCGTCAGATTGAAGGTCGACTCCTCACCATCCTCGACTGCGTAGGAGTGAGTGAACAGCGACGGCGCCGTCGGGTCGTTGACGTTCAGGAAGGTCTCGCTCCCCGACGTCACCCGGGCAATGTGACTCGTTTCCCCAGGAATGTCCGCGTCCAATAATTGGCCGGTGCTCGTCGTGATGTTCGAGGTGATGGGCATGCTCGCGATGGCGCTCTGGGGCTTGATTTGATCGCCGATCGCCTGGAAGCAGGCGTCGACCGACGAGGCGTTCTCCGCCTGACAGTATTTCCCGTTCGTGATGGTCGCAACGTTCCTGAGGAGCGTTTCGTTGATGTACGAATCGCCCCCATATCCCACGGTATAGGTCGTAATGTCCCGATCACTCGCTATATGTGCAGCATCTTCGGTGTTTGCATTGTTGCCACAGCAGTCGTTTCGCCCGTCGGTGAGCAAGATTGCGACTTTCCGCCGTGACTCGCTGCTCTTCAGGTCGAAGAGGGCATTCATGTAATCCATCCCGTTGTCCATCCGAGTGCCGCCGTTTGCGGTGATGTCGTTGACGATTGTCGCGTTTACCTCGTCAAAATCGGACGAGAAGTAGTAATCATTCTCGATCAAGTGATACCGGCCTTCGGTATCGTATCCGACGACGCTGACCCGATCACGCGAGGCGTTGAGAGAGCCTAGAAAGTTCTGCGAGGCGTCCTTTGCCGCGTCTGACTTGCTATAACAAGCGGGGTCGGGCTCGCCACACCAATCTCGATCGTTGTCACCGTCGGCCTCCCAGTCCATGGAGCCGGACTCGTCGAGGACGAGGACGACATCCAGGGGCGGCCCGCTAACGTTTACTCCGTCAAGTTCGAGTTCGTCCCCGATTCCCAGCGTGCCCTCGGTCAGCGGCTCGACGAACGCCGAATACGTATTCCCAGCCCCCTTGTCCGCCATGACTCTAACGGGCACGTCAAGCGACGGGTTTCCCCCATCTAGCAGCGCGTTGTCCATATACGGAACGTCCACCGCACGATTCGGCGGCGGCGGTGGCGCCTCGAGGAAGTTGATCACGTTGTTGACGTTGTCGTCGGCCAAGGGGTGCAGGTATCCCTGCGGGACGAAGATTCTGACAGTTCCGTTGTCGAAGGTTTTGATATTGCTCGAGGGGACGCCGATTTCGCGTTCCAAATGGTTTCGCCAGCCCGTCGAGTATCGACTGTTGACCCAGATCGTCAGGTTGTCCGGACGGACGCACTCACCTTGCTGGAGGGCTTCCCGGTGAATTGTCGTGCGATTCTGCGTCCTTGTCACGTTCAGCGTCGCGACGTTGGTCGCCTGGTTGAAGGTCCCGGTCAGGTTCACCAGGCGCACGTTCAGTCGACCCTCTTCGAAGGTGACCGACGGTGACGAGACCGCGGCACTGCCGTCGGGGTTGCCGCGCCAGACACCACCGGCTTCGTAGCCGACTGTCCGCCCCTGGGAATCCTCGTAGACGAGGGTGCTAAGAGACTGATTGAACGAACACTCACCGCGACGGTCGACGGTGACGTTGAGGTACCCGTCTCGCTCGATTCGGTAGTCTCTGGCAGTGGTCTCGCCCGCATCGAACTCCACGCTAGGGTCCGCGTCAGCACCCGCAAGTGTCGACAGGCGACTGCCGAATTCCTGGAGGTGTAATTCGGCAGCCTCCAGTTGTGTTCCCTCCTGGGCGTCGCTGAGGACGCTCGCCCCCAGCACGACGATGGTGACCGAGCCGGTGAGGACGAGCCCGATAAGCAAGACCATGCCGATGATCTCGCTTTGTCCGCGCCCGGCCCAGCCTCGGTTCTCGTTCACACGTGACCCCCGATGACCTCCTGAAATGGTTCCCCGAGGCGGCCATAAAGTTTATGCATAAATCTGCCAGTCGAGCTCGTCGAAAGGATTATACACACTCGGTAGTGATGGACCAGTTCGACGCTACCGCTCGGCCCCTCGACACCATCGGGTCACTTTGATATGGCCGCGGGTCCGGGTAGGGGTATGACGACACAGCAACCGGTGATCGTCAGCGCGAAGCGCACCGCCCAGGGGAAAGAAGACGGAGCCCTCGCAGACATCCGGAGCGAGGACCTCTCGATCCCCCTCATCAACACGATGCTCGAGGAGACGGGGCTGGGCAGCGACCACATCGACGACGTGATGTGGGGCTGCGCGCAGCA
>CAYOLR010000151.1:0-6886 GCA_964404815.1 uncultured Halobacteriales archaeon | reverse complement strand
CCGGGGCGAAAAAATCCGACGAGGACCTTTCAATCACTCTGTAACCGCCGGTTACAGGTGAGTGGCGCTTAGGACGCTGTCCCGTAGGGGTCCGCCGGTTCGAATCCGGTCCCGCGCACTCTTCCGCCGAATCATGTCACTCACTCTCACCAGTGCAAAGAGGTTATCAGTAGTTGGGACGAATACGGTAACAGAGAATGAAGGACGATGATCCGGTTGCCGTGAGCGGCCTTCCGGACGCGGGCGGGCTCAATATCGACTATCAAGAGGCCCTGGCGTTCGAACCGACCGAGGCCCAACTCGAGATGCTCCAGTCGGACATCAAGTCGATCGCCGAAGGTGTCCGATCCCATCTGACCCACCATTTCACCGTCTCGACACGGATCGATCGCACGCCCGACGGGCTCCAGGGTCACGTTATCATCGAGTTTCCGACCGGTGACGCCATCGGACCGGGGATCCCCATCATGGCCGATCGGTTCGAGGGGTCCGACGATCCTGACTGGAACGGGCCGATCCCGCCGGAGGAAATCAAGGAGATGACGAAGGAGATCACCCAAACGGCGGTGCTCCAGTGGGCCCAGCTGCTCGAACACACCGGCGGCGGCGAGGCGCTTCCCGCGTCCTGATCGGTTCCCTTTGCGGGTTTGTGACAGGGTTGGCCCGGCAGCCTTAGGAAACTCGCCGCCCTCTCTATCGATCGAATGAGGTACCTTCGGGCGGCGATCGTCGGGCTTTATTTCCTGCTGCTGGCCGTCCCGGCTGCGGCCCATGTGCCGAGTTTTCCGTCGGACAACACCTCGCCAGCGACGGCCCTCGAGGTTCCGGATCCCGTCAAATCGTGGTCGTTTCACGATCGGATTGCCCCCGGCCAAACGAAGTACTATCAAGTCACCTTCGAAGCCGGCGAACGGTTACGGCTCGAGGTATTCACGCCCGTTCAGGACGACTTCACGCCGTCTGTCGTGCTGATGAGCCGTTCGATCGACGGGAGGGGGACCGTGCCCTCGACGGTGACCGTCCCTGCCGGAATGGGAGCCGAGGTGATCGAGGGGGAACGGCCCGAGTCAGCTTCGTATGAGATGTTCGCTCCATCGGCGAACTACCAAACCGTCAGTCTCGATCGACCGGTCGACCGGCCCACGAGGTATCTTATCGCGATTTACGAACCGTCCGGGGCGGAGGGACCGGTCGGCGTCGCTATCGGCTTCCGCGAGGCGTTCTCCCCGAGTGAGTATCTCATGGTGTCGTACAACCTCGTCAGCGTCCACCTCTGGGAGGGGCAGCACCCGCTGCTGGTAATCGGCCCGTTACTCCTGACGTTCCTGGGTGGGGTGATCTGGGCGCGCCGGACACTCAGCGGTCGGGACCGGCTTGTTTTGCGATGGGGGTTGGTCACTGCCGGTTTGTTAGTACTCGGAACCGCCGCCGGAACGCTCGTCCAGACGGTTATCGCCGTGTCCTGGACTGGTCCGACGCCCGGGATTGCCGTGACGGCCGCGTTCGTCATCGTCCCGGCAGTTGCGGGCGGCTGGGTGCTCCGGATCGCAAGGCGGGATGACCTCGAACGATCGATCCCGGTGCGGGCCGGGCTGGTGGTCGCCGGGCTAACGAGCCTGGTGACATGGGCCGGCTACATCGTCGGGCCGGCCATTCTGATATTGGTAGCTGCGGTCCCAATCCGTCTGTGGCCGGAGTAACCGTACCTATGCGAGTATCCGATCGGAAAGGAGCCTAAATCGGCCGGCGAGCAACCCGAGTGCGAAACCCGCCCCGTGGGCGATCAGCGCAACGCCGGGCGCAGCGGTCAGGACAACGACCGCAGCGGCGGCAAGGCCGAGTATCAGGAGTTTGGTCCGACGGCTCGGCGAAAAGCGAGCCAGGAGGCCGCCGGTGAGGGGGTTTCCCGAGATGATGTACCCGTAGAGGGCCAGGATCGCGCCGCTGGCCCCGAGAACCGGTGTCACCTGTCCGATCATCCCGGCGAGGGTGATTTGAATGAGCCCGGCGATCGTGCCGGTAAGCAGAAAGAACGCGTGGTACCGGAACCACGATGCGAACCGCTCCAACGGGAGACCGACCAAGAGCAAGGCCACTGCGTTGACCACGAGGTGCTCGAGACTCCCGTGGGCGTAAACGCTCGTCACGACCGACCACGGACGGTCAAGGGGTGCGGCGAGGGCGAACCAGCCGGCGGGGATCCCAACGAGGTTACCGACGGACTGCAGGGCGAAGACGACGAAAAAGACGACGATGATCTCGAGCGTGGGACTCCCGAGTCGGCGCATGGCTCATCCACCGCTGTCTAGCGTACAAAAGGCATATGAAATCGAGCCGCGGGCGGAAACCCCAGCCGGCATGCACATGCCCGAACCCGCCCGGGCCCGGAAGTGAGCAGCGCCGGGTCCGCCGCAGGTCCCAGGACGCGAGTGCTGGCCGCAACGAGCGTCGAACGGCGAACCCATTTGAGAATAGCCGGCTCCGGCGGTTGAACGATGGCCCATCATTCTGTGGGGGTTTATGACCCCTCCCATTCGGTTTCCGGGCTCGACGTGTCCTGCATGCGGGTATGCCAATAATAGACGGCGCCGAACCCCAGGAGGACGGCGATCCAGAGGCCGACGGGGTTCCCCGGGTCGCCGAAGACGGCGTAGTTGAACAGGAGGCCGACGAGCGCCCCCCACACGGAGGCGACGGTGATCACGCGGAGGTTCCAGTCGGCCAGTGACATCTCTCGTTGGCGGTAGAGGGCCGACCCGCTTCTACCTTGTCCATCCGGCCGATCACGGGCTCGATCCGCGGGAAGGTTTTTGACACTGGAGTGTTAAGTATCAACGTCAATGCAATCCGTCCGCAAAGGGCTGCGTGCTGGCGACATCGGAAAGGACACCTACGGACGGCTGGAGTGTTCGTCATGTGGGGCGCAGCTCAAGAAACGGAACGACCCGGACCAGGTCGGGGTCGTTCGGTACTGCCCCGACTGTGGTCGTGAATGGAAACGGGTTGACTGAACACGCTTTTCGTCGTCGTTCATTCGCCGCCCAGCCAGGGGTCTACCACTCGCCGGCGGCGCGGGCCCGGTCGGCGATGCGCTCGGCCCGGGTGACTAACGGTGCGTCGATCATTTCACCGTCCACTCTGAAGACCCCCCGACCCTCGTCATCGGCGGCCTCCCGGGCCTCGAGGACCCGTCTGGCCCAGTCGACCTCCTCAGTGCCTGGTGTAAACGCCTCGTTGATAACATCGATCTGCGCCGGATGGATCGCCGGTTTGCCGTCGTAGCCAAGCTGGATCGCGAACCGCGTCTCCTCCCGGAGGCCGGCCAGGTCGTCGATGTCGGTATAGACCGTATCGAGGGCTTCGATCCCCGCCGCCGCGGCCGCCAGGACAACGTGCTCCCTTGCGTACAGGACTTCCTCCCCCGCGTCGGTCCGGGTCGCGCCGATGTCGGCGGACAGGTCCTCGGCACCGAACGCCAGGGCCTCGACCCGCTCCGCGTCGGCGATCGCCGCCGCGTTGAGGATACCGCTAGCGGTTTCGGCGAGGGCGATCACGGGAACGTCGAGGTCGTGTTCCCGAAACAGCCGGTCGAGCGTCTCGACATCCGTGGCCGAGCCGACCTTCGGGAGCATGACCGAATCGAGGCGATCGGCGCCAGCGATGGCCTCGAGATCCTCGTCCGTATCGACGGTGTCCGGGTTCACCCGAACACAGACCTCACAGTCGGGGTCGAACCCCTCGTCGTGCAACAATGTCCCGACGTCGGAACGCGCCTGGGCCTTGCGACTCGGTGCGACGGCGTCCTCCAGATCGAAGATCGCGACGTCCGCGCCTGACCCGGTGGCTTTCCGGAGCATCTCCGGACGGTCCCCCGGACTGAACAGGAGGCTTCGGCGGGCCATGATCGGCCAACGGCCGGTGGCGTCAAAGGTGGTTCGAACCCCCGGCCTTATCTCCCGGGCACGCGTCGCCCGCGACATGTCTGGCTTGTACTACGAGGACTTCACGGTCGGCGAGACGATCGAGCACGACCGCCGACGGACGATCAGCGAGGCCGACAACCAGCGGTTCTGCGACCTGACGATGAACCAGCAGCCGCTTCACCTCGATGCGGAGTTCGCCGCCGAGACACAGTTCGGCGAACGGCTGGTCAACGGGCTCTACACGATGAGCCTGGCGGTCGCGCTGACGATTCCCGACACGACGGACGGGACCATCGTCGCGAACCTCTCGTACGACGAGGTCGAACACCCGAACCCGGTCTTCCACGGCGACACCATCCGGGCCCAAACGACGGTGACGGAAAAACGGGAAACCTCGGACGGCGATCGAGGGATCGTGACGATGGCCGTCGAGGTGTTCAAGCAGAACGGCGAACTCGTCTGTGAGTTCCAGCGGACCGTGCTGTCGCTGAAGGCCGATTGAATCGAATTCGATCTGCCGGATAAGTATTGTTCTAACCAAACAATTTTAATAGCCCTGGACGGTAGCGAAGTCAAGGCAAATAGATGATATCGTGTTGAACGGGACCGATGTGTCGACTATATTATTGGCATAACTACACACGACAATAGATGCTCCTGAGTACCCTTCTCACGCTGATGGTCGCCCTCGTGGCCAGCCTGTTCATGGCCTGGGTCATCGGGGCGGGCTCCTCCGGAGCCACGCCGTTCGCGCCGGCCGTCGGCGCTAACGCCATTTCGATCCTTCGGGCGGCCTTCGTCGTCGGCTTCCTGGTCCTCGCCGGCGCCGTCCTCCAGGGGGCGAACGTCTCGGAGGCCGTCGGTACCGGGCTGATCGACGGCGTGACGCTCCCCCCGGCCGGGGCCATCATCGGCCTCGGAATCGGCGCGGGGTTGATGGCGATCGGGATCTACACCGGGTATCCGATCGCGACGGCGTTCACGGTTACCGGCGCCGTCATCGGGGTCGGGATCGCCCTCGGCGGATCGCCGGCCTGGGCGAAGTACCAGGAAATCGCCCTCCTCTGGTTGGCGACCCCCTTGGTCGGCGGCGGGACGGCCTACGTCCTCGCGAGCACCCTCCCCCGCCCGGACATCCCCGAAGGGGTGAGCATTCCGATGCTGGGCGGGCTGGTCGGCGTCGTGATCGCCAACATCGAGTTCTTCGTCCTGGGCGGGCCGGCCGAGGCAGCATCCCTGGCGACGAACCTGGGCCGGCTCGTCCCGGGCGGTCGGATCGCGGTCTCGGGCATCGTCGGGCTGGGGATCGTCCTCATCCTTCGCCTCGCCGTGACGCGTGACGAGACGCGGACGCTCCGGGCCTTCCTGCTTACCCTGGGCGGCCTCGTGGCGTTCTCTGCGGGGGGCAGCCAGGTCGGCCTCGCTATCGGCCCGCTGCTCCCCCTCCTCGATTCCCTGACGATCCCGATCACGGCCGCGCTCGTCGGAGGGGGGCTCGGGATGTTGATCGGGGCCTGGACGGGGGCGCCGCGGATGATCAAATCACTGTCGCGTGACTACTCGGCACTCGGGCCGCGACGGTCGATTTCCGCACTCATCCCATCGTTCCTGATCGCCCAATCGGCCGTCTTCCTCGGCGTGCCAATCTCCTTCAACGAGATCATCGTGAGCGCGATCGTCGGCAGTGGCTTGGCGGTGCGAAAGTCGGCCGGTGTCAGCCGACGAAAGATCCTCGTCACGCTGTTCGCCTGGGTGGGATCGTTCGCGGTCGCCCTCGGGCTGGGCTACGGCGTGATGCGGGCCGTCCCCCTCGGATAGATCAGATGACCGTGCCGTGCTTCTTGCGGGGCCGCTGTTTTTCGACGTCCTCGTAGAAGGCGAACCGTTCGACCAGTTCCTCCCGGAGCGTACTCGGGGGAACGATCTCGTCGATAACCACTTCGCTCGCCATCCGGTGGACGTCGATGTCCTCTCGGTATTCCTCGCGAAGTTCCGCCTCCATGGCGGCCCGCTCGTCCTCGTCGTCGATCGCCTCGAGCTTGCGCGCGTAGACCGCGTTGATCGCGGCCTCCGGCCCCATGATGGCAATCTCGCCGCTCGGCAATGCGATAGTGCTCTCGGGATCGTAGGCCGGACCGGACATCGCATAGATCCCCGCACCGTAGGCCTTTCTGACGACGACACACTGCTTCGGGACCGTCGCCGACGAGGTCGCGTAGATCATCTTCTTGCCCTGCTTGAGGATGCCGTCCTTCTCGACCTGCGAGCCGGCCATGAATCCTGGGGTGTCACAGAGGTAGAGGAGCGGCACGTTGAACGCGTCACACTTCCAGATGAACCCCGCCGCCTTCTCGGCGCTGGCGGGGAAGATCGCGCCGGCTCGATGGGCCGGCTGGTTGGCGATGATCCCGATCGGCCGGCCGTCGATCCGGGCGAAGGCCGTGACGATCTCCTGGCCGTAATCCGGCTGGAGTTCAAACACCGAGCCGGCATCGACCACCCGGTCGATCACCTCGCGGATATCGTACCCCTTGTTTGGCTCCTGCGGAACGATCGCATCGAGTTCCTCCGGGGACCATGCCGGGGGCTCTGGTGACTGTCTCGGCGGTTTCTCCTCGGAGTTGTCCGGGAGGTACGTGATGAGTTGGTCGACCAGGTCACGGGCGTGCTCCTCGTCTTCGGCCACGAGGTCAGCGCTCCCCGAGTATTCCGCGTGGATCCGGGCACCGCCGAGGTCCTGGAGGTCGATGTCCTCACCGGTGACCATCTCGACCATCCGGGGGCTGGCGATCGCCATGGCGGACATCCCCTCGAGCATTATCGTGAAGTCCGCGAAGACCGGTGTGTAGGCGGCTCCGGCGATGCACGGCCCGTAGAGGACGCAGATCTGGGGAACCCGCCCGGACAGCATCGAGTGGTTGTAATAGTACTTCCCGATGCCCTCACGGTTGGCGAAGAAGCCG
>CAYOLR010000150.1:0-6931 GCA_964404815.1 uncultured Halobacteriales archaeon | reverse complement strand
TCGATCGTCGGGGTGCCGCCCCAGTACACGTTCGTCTCTCCGAATAACTCCAGCAGATTGCCAAGGGGGGTATGGACGAACCATCCCGTGCTCCGGCTCAGGTTTTCGACGACGTACCCACCCCAGTGGCCGCCACAGGCCCGATACGCTTTGAACCCCTTCACATAGGAGGTCGCCTCGGTGCTCTCGACGGAGGCGTACATCCGGAGCTGCCTCGTTGACCGGTTAACGCTCCCGTTTCCGGAGCCGCGGATGTCGATGGTTTCGCCGTCACCTTCGGCGTGAACGGCGATCGACTGATCGACCCGATATGACTCGACCGATGCGAGCGTATCGACGGTTCGGTTTCGCACTTCGAGGGCCCGCTGGTCGCTGGGTGGGGGTGACCCACCAAACGCGCTACAACCAGCTAGCACTACGAGTGCGGCGAGGACCAATTCGCGCATCGTTCGCGTTTAGTCGCTAAGGTCATCAGCATAGGTCTTCTGCAATCGGACGTTTGCAGCGTGACCGGTGGCCGACTCGCCGCGTCAGTAAACCTCGGCGAGGAACTCCCGGATCGCCCGGTTGACGGCCGGCGGGTTTTCGAGGTTCGACGAATGGCCGGCGTCGGGGATCAGCTCCATCCTCGCATCCGGCAGGTGGTCGAGCATCCGTTCGGCGCGCTCCGGCTCGAGGGCGATGTCCTCCTCGCCGTGGACGATCAGGACCGGCACGTCGATCGAGTCAAGTTCGTCCGTGAAGTCCGGGCGATCCAACCAGGAATGCATTTCCCGATAAAAGGCTTCACCCGGATAGGTCTCCCATCGGTCCGACCAGTTCTGGACTAGTAGTTGGTTCTCACGGTTGGTGGTCTCGCCGAACAGGAGGTTTCTGCCGATCTCGAGTGCAGACTCCGGCGGAACTCCGGCTTCCCGTACCTGCTCGGCGATCATACTGTACTGCTCCTGTTCGTCGGCCGTGTGGGCTTCCGCGATACTGTCGATAAGCACCAGCCCGGCAAGTCGATCGGGGTACTTCCTGGCAAATCGGAGGGCCATGAATCCCCCCATCGACATCCCACCGAGAACACACGAGTCGATCGACAACCCGTCGAGGAGCGCCGCCAGGTCGTCAGCTAAATCATAGAGATCATACGGCTCGTAGAACTGGTCGGTTCGGGCCCGTAGATCGTAGGCCACCACCCGATACTCGTCGCTCAATGCGTCGAACTGAGGCGCGAACATCGTGCGGTCCATCAGCGTTCCGTGAGCGAGGACGATGGGCGGACCCGAGCCCCGATCGGTCGAAACCGCTTCCGGGCGGCGTCGGTATCGCTCGGTGGCCATTTCATTGCGCGTGGGCATACCTCAGATTCCGACCTCGGACGGTATTATAGCCCAGTGTCCGTTCTCGCCGACTGCCCCTTCCCGGACGGTTTTGATTCCACGCCGACAGCACTCCGGTATGGGACGGAACATGCTCGTCGACGGCGAGTGGCGGACCGATGTCGAACGGTCCACGAACGCCGACGGTGAGTTCGAACGGGTCGAGACGACCTTTCGGGACCGGATCCGAGATGACCCCGATGCCAGCTATCGACTGGAGGCGGACCGATATCACCTCTACGTCTCGCGATCGTGCCCCTGGGCCCACGGTGTGGCGCTGGTCCGACAATTGATGGGCCTGGACGAGGTGATCTCGATGGACATCGTTGACCCGGTACGGATCGACGACGGCTGGGATTTTTCGCCCGACAAGGAGGGTTGCACCCGTGACTCGGTTCTCGGCGCCGACTTCCTTCGTGAAGTCTACGTGGCCGCCGATCCCGACTATACAGGCCGCGTGACGGTCCCGGTCCTCTGGGATCGGCAGGACGGGACGATCGTGAATAACGAATCGATCGAGATCATGCGGATGCTGGCTACAGCGTTCGACGGGCGAATCGATCTATATCCCCCGGAGCACCGCAACGAGATCGATCGAATCGTCGAGGCAATGTAAGACCCGCTCAATAACGGTGTCTACCGTGCGGGGTTCGCAACTACAGAATCGGCCTACGAAGTGGCCGTCCGTGACGTCTTCGATGCGCTTGATCATTGGGATCAGGTGCTCGCCGATCGGCGATATCTCGTCGGCGATCGGCTAACGCTCGCCGACCTTCGGCTGTTTCCCACGTTGATCCGGTTCGACGAGGTCTATCATACGCACTTCAAATGTAACGTCAAGCGGATCGAGGAGTACGACCACCTGTGGCCGTACCTCCGTGATCTCTACCAGACACCCGGTGTCTCGGACACCGTCAACATGGACCATATCAAACAGGGATACATGTCGGGGAGCGACAACGATACCGTCATCCCGATCGGCCCAAACCCCGATTTTGACGCGCCACACGATCGCGATCGGCTGGCCAGGGACCCGCCGCTCGCGGTGGGAGAGTAGCACTCAGCCCGGCGCCCGGAAAGTCTTCACCCGGAATCTGAGGATTACACCATCAAGGACGGCCGCATCGCCGGTCCATTCGACCGTCACCTCGGTCAGTCGGTACGACGGGCCCACCGGGACAGTCCCCGTCGTCAGTTCGGCCCGCCAGTTCGGTGCCTCGACGGTCCGGTCGTCGACCCGCTCGCCGCCCAGATGCTCGAGATACCGGATGGCCTGCTCGACGGTCACCCCTCGGAAGGCCCGTTTCTCGTAGAGCCGCCCGTCATCCACCGAGCGGTCGATGGGCGGTATCGCCCCCAGAGCCGATCGATACTTCTCGACGTATCCCTGGTCGTATCGGAGGGTAGTCATGGTTTACTAAAGGGTTCTCTGAAAGATAAACTGCCACACAGGTTCCCACAGGGAGGGAAATCGGGCTTGAACCGCTTCGTTTTCGAAACGGAATCGATTTATCCGTCGGGGTCATTAGTTATTTATACACACGGGCGGGCCTTCTTTCCCCCATCCCGTGTGCTTTACGTACAACAGAGTATCATCACACGACAGTCCCGGCATTGCAGGCAGCCGAGTGGTGATCCGTCAGTAACTTCAGCGGCCGTTTGACCCATCGGCAGGTATTGGAACCGGTCGGCCGTGCGCACGGTTATGGCAACCCAAGACGCCGATTCAACTGAACGAGGGTGTCCGAAATGTGGCCACGAAGAGACCGATGTCGGGACCATATCCACCACCGGTGGCGGTCTCAGCAAGATGTTCGACATCCAGACGAACCAGTTCAAAGTCGTGTCCTGCACCCGCTGTGGGTATTCCGAACTCTATCGGGACGATACCCCCGGGACGAGCGATATCGTCGACGTGTTCCTCGGGTGAGTGGCGCCGGCCTCAGCCATGGTCGGGATCGTCCTCCTGCTCATCGTTATCGCCCTCGGCAGCGGACTACTCCTCTATGCGCTCGTTCGCTCCGAACACCGTGACCGGACGGTCATGGACAGGGAATCCGCCGAACAGGTCGCCCGCCGGGATCACGAAACCAGGAACCGGGAATGACGGCGGGAGAACCGATTATGCCGCGTTAACGAACAGCGCCTTACGCCTCACCCCACCGTTTATTGAACCCGAACTGGCCCTCCCATGTCTCACAGTACGTCAGTGACCCACGACAAAAGTCGTGGGCTTGTCGGTGGACTCCCGCTCTGACCGGTGTTCGGCGGGGGTGTACTCCCCACTCGCGGTCATCGTCCCCGACTTCAGGGCACACTGACGGGGTGCCCGTCCGTCACGAGACGTTTGCCCGTCACGGACGTGCTTCATGGCGATGTTCTTCGCCGCGTTGTAGTCGGCGTGGTTCTCGTAGCCCCACTTGAGGCAAGAAAAGTCGTCGTCATTCCGGTTCTCCTCAAGCGTCGTCCGGCATTTGGAACACCGCTGGCTGGTGTACGCCGGATCAACCTGCACGACCGCTATCCCACGCACGGCGGCCTTGTACTCGACGTACTCGAACAACCGCCGGAACGCCCACTGCTGGAACTTCGAGGCGTTCATGATCCGCTCTCGAAGGTCGGTCAGGTCCTCGAACGCAATGGCCGTACAGTCGTGGTCGGCGGCCTCCTGCACAATCCGTTTGGAGACGCGGTGCAGGTAGTCCTCGGAGAACCGACCGAACCGCTGACCAATGCTCTCAATGGTGCGGTTGGCCGACTCGGTGCCGGTCTGCTGGAGGCCGCCCCGCGTCCATTCGTACTGGTCGCGGACGTGGGTGAGGTAGTCCGCCGACCCGAGAAACGCGGCGGTGCTGGTTACGGCAAAGGACCCTGTAGCGTTGAGATCGACGCCGAGAACCGTCAGGTGCCCAGCGTCAGCAGGGTCGTCCACCTCCGCCTTTGTGCGGAGGTGGAGGAACCAGTCACCGTCGCGGTGGTGCAACGTCGCACCGGTTGTCTCGAACAGCGGGTTGAACAGGTACTTCGTGTGGGGGGTTGTCGCCATCGTCGGGGAGTACGTAGGTGGCCCCTATCCGGCCATTGACGGTCGAGAGGGAGACGTGGCCGTCGGCAAACGTGGCCGACCGCTTATCGTACTCCGCGAAGTCGGCGGTGAACTCCGGGAGGGACGCCGACTGTCCCTCTTTCCACCGCCCCACGGTTGCTTTCAGGGCGTCGGCGGCACGGGAGCGTGCCGCCTGTACCATGTTCGAGTGGAGGTCGGTGGCTTCGCGGGCCTGTTCGTAGGACCGCTCGTGGAGTTTATTCTTTGACGTGACCACATAGCCGTCCTCGTCCCGGCAGTTCTCCACGGCGATGTCGGCGGCCTGCTGGAATTGCTCGACCGTTTGATGGAGTGCGTCGGACGCTTCGCTGTCTACGTCGAGTTTGACGGGGACCGTCCGAACGATCTCCATACTAATCATAAGACACCCCCCGTGCCTTAGGTCATTGAGGAGTCAACCGGCGGGTATGCGTGGACCGATTCCCAAGTGTACGCGCTTCTTCCCACGGCTAAAGCTGTGGGTTTCCGCGCTGTGGTTCGTATGAACGAGACCCATCCGACTACGCCGGCAAGGACGATCATGCCGAAGCTCACCATTCCACCCTGATAGCCCCCTCGGGGTGGCTGCCGGCGGATTCAAAAGGACAGGGCTCAAACTAGCCCCTCGATGAGTTCCCCGGGGCCGATGGCCGACCGTGCGTTCCGCCTGGGGTTGATTACCACCGTCCTCCTCGCGATCCTTGCGACGGCCACGTTGTGGTGGACGGGGGTAATCTCGGCCACCGTTGCGGTGATGGCCATCTTCCTCGGCCTTCCCGTCGTCTTCGTCGTGGTCGCTTGTTTCCTTGGCGTATGGCTGGGGTACAACGAGCAACCCCTGGTGCCGGTCACAGCCACCGAGTACGAATGGCCCCTCGGTTCACGCGACGATCGACCGCCCAAGTGACCTATCGAACGGGGTGCTCCGGACCTCGGCCGAGATACTCGGCGAGGAACGCACGAACCGTCCCCGGGTCGTAATCTTCGAGCCGAAGCGAATGCCGCCAGGCCGTCAATACGACCGGTGCGGTGGGCCCAGCCTCCGGCATCGGGACGACGATCACGCTCTCCCAAGTCCCGGTATGGGCGGCGGCAAAGGCTTCGAGGCTGTCTTCGGTCGCCTGGTCGATCTGACCGGGATCATAATAGATTACTACCGCACCGTGTTCCAGCGAGTGGACGAGCGCGCCGAGGGGCGGGGTTTGCTCGTACAGTCCGGCCTCGACCGTCGTCGGGTAATGCGTTCCCGACGTTGGCGGGATCCGTTGATACTCGATCTCAGTACCGGCGGCGACGTGGGCGTTACCGCGTGAGTCGTGTTGCTGAACGGACGAGATGACCGATTGCTCACCCCGGTCGGGCAAGGGCTGGGTCTCGAGGCCCGCCTGCTGGGTCCCGTTCCCACCGGAAACAAGGAGGTATCCCCCGGCGATGAGCGCGATGAGCGCCACGGCGGCGATACCGATCCGTACCCGACGATCGAGCCCGGCCTCGCCTTCGCTCGCAGCGGTCACCCGCCGTCGATCGATCGGTCCAAGGTCGTCCGGATGTGCCTCCTCCAAGTGCGAAAGGAGCGCCCCTTCGTCATCGAACCGTTCCCCACAATAGTCACACTCGGCCATTGCTCATCATCCTATTTGATCCGTCGGCCTTAGCCCCATCGTTGGCGGAACCCGGCGACACACACTTTTGTGGGTGTAATCCTCTAGCACGGACATGGCACCATCATCTCGCGACCTTCGCAAGGGGGTCATGCGCTACGGCGGGTTCGTCCTCGCGTTTCTCGTACTGGCTGCCGTCCTCGGGACCGTCATCGGGCCGCCGATCATCGGCCAACTCCCCACCATCGACCCGGTCGCGATCGCCATGGTCCTGGTTCTCGCCCTGGCGATCGTGACGGTAAACTCGATGGTCGAGATCGTCGACGCGTACGAGAAGAAGGCCCTCACGGTGTTCGGGGAGTATCGGGGGCTGCTGGAGCCGGGGATCCACTTCGTTCCCCCCTTCGTCAGCCGAATCTATCCGTTCGACATGCGGACCCAAACGCTCGACGTCCCCCGACAGGAGGCGATCACGCGTGACAACTCGCCCGTGACCGCGGATGCGGTCGTCTACATCCGGGTCATGGACGCCAAACTCGCCTTCCTCGAGGTCGACGATTACGAGACCGCCGTCTCGAACCTCGCCCAGACCACGCTCAGGGCGGTTCTGGGCGACATGGAACTTGACGATACGCTCAACAAACGCCAACAGATCAACGCGAAGATCCGGGAAGAACTCGACGAACCGACCGACGAATGGGGCATCCGAGTGGAATCGGTCGAGGTCCGCGAGGTCAAACCGTCCGCTGACGTGCAGAACGCAATGGAACAGCAGACCTCGGCCGAGCGCCGGCGCCGTGCGATGATCCTCGAGGCTCAGGGCGAACGCCGCAGTGCGGTGGAAAAGGCCGAAGGTGACAAGCAGTCGAACATCATCC
>CAYOLR010000149.1:6648-6962 GCA_964404815.1 uncultured Halobacteriales archaeon | reverse complement strand
AGCGTGTCGCTCGGCACGCCGTCGAGGATGTAGGCGCCCATCCGGAGGTTCTCCTCGACCGTCAGGCTCGGAAAGACGTTGTCGGTCTGGGGGACGTAGCACATCCCCTGGCGGGTGATCTCGTCCGGGCGCAGAAACGTGATGTCCTCGTCCTCGAAATGGACGGACCCCTCCCAGCACTCGAGCAGGCCGAAGATGGTCTTCATCAGCGTCGACTTGCCGGCCCCGTTTGGGCCGATGATGGAAACGATCTCCTCGGTCTCGACGTCGATCGAGACGCCGTGGAGGATCTCGGCGTCACCGTATCCGGAGAC
>CAYOLR010000149.1:0-6638 GCA_964404815.1 uncultured Halobacteriales archaeon | reverse complement strand
CGGGCGACCGCGAACCGCCTTGTCGGTGCCGAACGTCCAGCGTTCGGTCCCATCGGCCACGTCGATCGCATGCAGCCGGCCGTCCCGTGAGCCGACGTATGCGGTTCCATCGGCGATCGTTCCACCGTTCTTGTCCAGCGACTCACCCTCGTACGTCCAGCGTACGGTCCCATCGTCGATCGAGATGCCGTGGAGGATCTCGGCGTCACCGTACCCGGAGACGACGTCCCTGGCTTCGAGCAGTGCCACGGTTACGGCCCTCCATTCGGCATGGACGCGGCTCGCATGTCCGGATGATGCGGACCGCACTGGCAAAAGGATATCCGTGCCGGCTCGCGCCGCCCGAACCGGTCAGCCCGATCCGGGGCCGCACGGGGACGAGGAAGACTTAACCCCCGGCTCGGACCAGAGCCCGCCATGACGACCCCGCGAATGGAACCGGTCGACTCGCCGGACGAAACGACCGTCTTCGGCTACCACGACCTCGACCCGCCGACGACCAAGGCCATCTTCGCGGCCCGCCGAACGGTCCGGGAGTACCTTCCCCGGACGCCGCTGGTCCGGAGCGAAGGCCTCTCGGACGCCCTCGACGCTGACGTGCTGCTCAAGCGCGAGGACACCCTGCCGACGGGTTCGTTCAAGCCGCGCGGGTTCTTCACGCTGCTCTCGGACCTCGATCCCGCTTTCGAGGACAAGGGGCTCATCACCGCGAGCATGGGGAATCACGGCCAGGCGATGGCCTACGCGGCCCGTGAATACGGGATCCCCGCGACGATCGTGGTCCCCGAAACGCTGGAGAACCCGGGCAAGATCGGGGCGATGGAGCGCATGGGTGCGACGGTCGAGAAACACGGCGCCGACTACGACGAGGCCCGTGAGTGGGCCGAGCAGGCCGCGACCGAGGAACCGTATCGCTACGTCCACGGCGGGAACGAGGCGCCGTTGATCGCCGGCCGGGCCAGCGCCGGCCTCGAGGTCATGGAGGACCGCCCCGACGTCGACGTCCTGATCAACCCCGTCGGGGGCGGGTCCTCGACGGCCGCGTACTGCCTCTCGGTTGGCAACCTCCACGGGGCCCGGGTGGTCGGCGTCCAGGCCACGGGCGCGGATGCCGTCTACCAGGCCTGGGCAGAGGGCGAGACGACGGTCCTCGACCGGGCGGAGACCATGGCCGAGGGGCTGGCCACGCGCACCGCGTTCGCCCTTCCGCTCACGATCCTCCGGGCGCACCTCGACGAATTCGTCCGGGTCTCCGACGACCAGATCGGGGCGGCGATCTACCGACTGCTCGACGAGGACGCCATCCTCGCCGAGGGAGCGGGGGCGTCGGGCGTAGCCGCGGCCCTGGATCTGGGTGAGGAGCTCGCCGGGAAGACGGTCGTCATCACAATCTCGGGTCGGAACCTGGCGACGGAGAAGCTGCGAGGGATCCTCGCCGACCACGGGGAGTGACGGTGCGTCGTTAGCCACCGAGGTAGGCGTCGATCACCTGCTCGTCCTTCTGAACTTGCGCCGGTGGGCCCTCCATGAGCTTGCGGCCCTCGCTCATGACGATGATCGTGTCCGAGAGGTTCATGATGACCTCCATGTCGTGCTCGACCACGAGGAAGGTGTACCCCTCGTCCCGCAGGTCGTCGATATGGTCGAGGAGCTTCCGGGTGAGCGTGGGGTTGACGCCGGCCACGGGCTCGTCGAGGAGGATGAGCTGCGGGTCGAGCATGAGAACCCGACCGAGCTCGAGGAGCTTTCGCTGGCCGCCCGAGAGGTTGCCGGCGAGGTCGTCGGCCAGGTGGTCGATCTCGAGGAACTCGAGGTATTCGAGGGCGCGCTCCCGGATCTCAGTCTCTTGGGCCGCGACGGCCTCCCGGCGGACCCAGGAGTTGATCAGGTTCTCTCCCCGTTGGCCGGAGGGCGCGAGCATCATGTTCTCGAGCACGGTCATACCCTGGAGCTCCCGGGAGATTTGGAAGGTCCGGACGAGCCCCTGCTGGGCGAGCCGGAACGGTCGCCGGTGCTGGAAGGACGGGGAGCGTTCCCTGACCCGGTTCTGTCCCCAGTAAACCGCCGCCCCGAGGCCCGCCCCGGCCAGCGCAGCGACGCCGAGCCCGCTCCCGGCGAGGTCGAGGGCCGCGCCCGAGGCCAGCCCGAGACCACCGAAGGTGATCCCCGCCGACCCCACCCAGATCGCCTGCTCTTCCGGACTGGGGCGCATGATGTCCTGGATGTCACGGCCGTCGTAGTAGATCTCCCCGCCGTCGGGCTCGTAGAAGCCGGAGATGAGGTTGAACGTCGTCGTCTTGCCCGCGCCGTTCGGCCCGATCAACCCGGTGACTTGGCCGGGCTCGATACCGAACGTGACGCCGTCGACGGCGGTGATCCCGCCGAACTGCTTCTGGAGGTCCCGCACCTCGAGAATGGGCTCGTCGTCGCTCATTCGCTCCCCACCCCCTCTTCGCCCCAGAGTCCCTCGGGCCGGTAGTAGAGGATGAGGATCAGGAGGACCCCGATGATGACTCGACGGAGGGCGGCGATGGACGAACTCGCGGCCGTCGGGAAGAAGGCCGCGAGGTCGGTCGTCCCCCGCGAGAAGGCCCAGTAGATGGCCGCGCCGAGGATGGCGCCGCGGTTGTTCGCCGTGCCGCCGATGATGACCATCAAGAGCACGATGAACGTGACCTCCACGCGGAAGATCGACCAGGAGAGCGCCTGGAACTGGATCGCAGTGAGGCCCCCGGCGAGGCCGGCGATCCCGCTCCCGAGCGCCATGCTCTGGACCTTGTAGGTGAACGTATTCTTGCCGAGGGCCGTCGCGACGTTTTCGTCCTCCCGGATGGCCTTGAGCACGCGCCCGAACGGGGACTGGGCCGTGATCTCGGTCAGGACGTAGACCCCGGCCACCGCGGCGACCACGCCGATGAAGAGGAAGCGGTCGTACCGAATGACTATCCCGAGGTTCGGGTCGAACCGGAGCAGCCAGATGAGGTTGCGGATCGTGTCACCGAGGGCCTGCCCGACGGCACCACCGGTAACCGGGCCGATCACGGGGAGCACCCAGTACCGGATCAGGAACAGCCAGATGGCGCCGACCCCGACGATCCGGAGGACACCCACATCGGAGTAGGTGTGCCAGACGGGGGCCAACCGGTAGATCCCGTAGATCAACACCCCGATGAGAACGGCCGAGATGACGAGGCCGAGCACGCTCCAGGCCTCCGACCGACTCGACCCCAAGATGACCAGCGGCAGGAGCGTCGCGAGGGCGACAAGGGTGAGACCGATCCCCGCGAGGTGGTCGCGTCGGGAGAGCTCGGCATAGAATTTGGTGTACATCGTGGCGAGGAGGACCCAGGTGAACAGTGAGTAGGTCCCGACGACCGCGAACCCGGTAATCTGGTTGAGTGACACGGGCGTGACGACCATGGCGACGACGGTGAAGGCACCCACGAGGACCCCAGCGGCCATCGCCTGGGACCGTATCGTCCGGTCCGACCCGAGTGCCCGTCTAGCGAACCAGTAGCCGACCCCGAGCGTGGAGAGGGCGAAAAGCACCCGAATCGCCCGGTTTCCGCGAGTTGGCGCCGGGCCGGGTTCCATGATCCACGCGATCGCCCAGGTGCCCCCGAACCAGAACACGAAGACCAGAACTCCGAACAGGAGCATGCTCGCGATCGTCTCTCCCGGGAGCGGGAAGAGGTTCACCAGCGGGCGGTCGAACCCGGCCAACGCCCGTGGGCCGTTCGCCATCCAGCGGAAGCTCGGCGACCGGAAGATCTGCTGGATGATGAAGGCGATCCCGAGGAGGACGATCGCGAGGAAGTCCTCGCGCAATCGAATGGCCGGCAGCGAGACCAGGGCTCCGAGGGTGGCCGCCGCGAGAACACCCCCGAGGAGCCCGATGCTCCACGGGAGGTCGAGTCCGAGAATGTAGATCTGGCCGGGATTCTGGGAGGCCGGCGGCAGGACGAGGAGGGCCGTCACGTACGCCCCAATCAGGAAGAAGGCGACGTGACCGATCTCGAGGAGTCCGGTATAGCCGAACTTGATGTTCATCCCGATGGCCAACAGCGCAAACACGCCAACCGTGGTGGCGAACGTCACCACGCTGGACGACATCGCCATCTCAGGAACCCCCCACGAGGCCCTCCGGTTTGACCAGGAGCACGACCAACAGGACCGCGAAGGCGATCGGTACGCGGAACTCGTTGCCGACGGGCAGGACCGTGAACCCGACGTCCATCGCCAGCCCGACGACGAAGCTCCCGACGATGACGCCATAGACCGACCGGATACCACCCAAAATTACTGCGGCGAACATCGGGAGGAGAAGGAAGAACCCGATGTTGACCTGGACGCGTGACAGGGTCAGGCCGAGCATGACCCCGGACAACCCCGCGAAGAGGCCAGCGATGATCCAGGTCGCCATCATGACCCGGTCGGTGTTGATGCCCGTGACTTTCGCCAGGTCGAGGTTGTCGCTCGACGCCCGCATAGCGGTCCCGAGTTTCGTCTCCCGCAGCAGGAGATGGAGCGTCGTCATCATGGCGATGGCAACAAGGAGGATCAGGAGTTTGAGTGGGAAGAGCCGGATGCGAGTCCCGTAGACGTAGGACTCGGGGACGGACGCCGACCCCGCCAGGAGGACCGAGAGGACGACGAAGATCCCGAGGCCGGCGACGGCCCCGACGATCCGGGGGCCGAACGTCTGGGCTGCAACATATCCCGCGGCCGCCCGGCGTCGCCACCGGTTGGCGCCGACCGCCGCGAGGAGCGTCCCGACCAGAACGATGACCAGGAGGATCCACGACCATTCGACCGTCAGAATCGGGACGCTGTTGACGCCCTGCGGCGCCGGCGGTCCGGAGTCGCGAAGCTGGAACACGAGACCGGTCCCGGTCAGGTAGAGGTCGGCGAACTTCGCTGCAGTCAGATAGAGCGTACCGGCCACGAGTTCAGCGGTCCGCGGGACGGCGTACGTCCGGGAGGCCCCGCCGTAAATGGCCTGGATGCCGAAGCGGAGGATGAGCGACAGGCCGAGGGCGACGATCAACATCGTCGCGAGCGTCGCGTCCCGGGCCCGGAACTTCCGGAAAATGACCCGCTCGGTCACCGGGGCCGCGACCCCGACGATGACAGTCGCGATGAGGATCCCCGACCAGATCGACGGGGCCCCGACCACGACGAGCACCCCCACGAGAACGGCGAGGAGAAGGTGGGCGCCGACCCCGACGATGTCGGGTGGGTCGACCGGCCACCATCCTCCGGCCACGGCGGACCAGCCGCCGAGCATATAGACCATCCCGAGGACGCATCCCGCGGCGATGAGAAACAGGACGGCCTGTCCGGCCGGGGACAGTCGCTTCCCGGTGGGAACCAGCAGCTCGAACACCGGCACGGTCCCGGGTTTGTTGGCGAACAGTGCCATGAAGGCCCCGAGGGTCAGAAGTTCCCCGTGAGCGAAGTTCGGGACCTCCGCGATGCTGTAGACCAGTGCGAGACCGATGGCTCCCATGGCGACGACACTTCCCGTCACCAAGCCCGTGACCACGGCGTTCGGTAGTCCCGTGCTAACGACCACGCCGGGCCACCTCCCGAGAACCAGCTCCCGCACCACGCAACATGGGCGAGATATTCGACAGGTTCCCTATGGTTCTTGCGCTTCCCCGACTCTACCGGTCGCTCGCCGGGGGCTTGGGCGTCTACCCCTGATGTTCTGGACGCCTACACTTCCCGACAGTCCGCACATACCAGTTGGCCGTTGACCTCGCTGAGGTTCGCCGAAAGGGCACCACAGACCTCACAGACACTCTGGGTCGAAAACTGGTCGGCTTCGTTAGCTTCGGCACCGGCGACGGCCGTTCCCTCGGGACCGGGTTCGGTCTCGCCGAGGGTCTGGGCACCACTTGCGGACCCGGGGCCGACCTCGATCTCCGGCATCGCCGAGGTCGCCGTGATAATGTCGTGTTCGGTGACCACCCCGACGACTTCTCCGTTCTCGGTGACCACGATGCGGCGGACGTCACGCCGGGAGAGCTCGGCGATCGCATCCGTGATGTCGGCGGCGGCGGCCAGGACGATCGGGGGAGCGGTCATGACAGCCTCGACGGCCGTATCCATGGGGTCTCGCCCGTCGGCCACGAGCACCATCACCTCACGGGCGCCGAGGACGCCGACCGGCTCGCTTCCGCGAAGAACGACCGCACTTTCGACGCCCTCGTCTCGCATGAGCCGGGCGGCACCGGCGACGGAGTCGGACTCGCTCACCCCCACGTATTCCCGCGCCATGACGTCCCGGATCGACACCGTGCCGTTCATAATTCGACGATCGGCACAAATCGGCTAAAAGCTACCCCCGGTAGGGTTAAGGCCCAAACCGTCGTACTGTACTGGCTGGAATTTTCCCTCCGATTCCAGAGACCATCTCGCTCGCGGAAGTGATCGGATACCCCTGGTTACCGGACCTCGTACGGGTTGGCACTAGCCGTTCGCGATCGGCTGAAAATCCCAGAAATCGCCCTCGCGCATCGCCCGACCGATCGCTCGATGAAACGTCGTCATGTCCTCGGCCGTCTCGACGTCGACGTGCTCCAGGATCTCGCTCGCCGCGACGACGCGCTGGTGGTTGATCCGGATCGGATGGT
>CAYOLR010000148.1:0-7050 GCA_964404815.1 uncultured Halobacteriales archaeon | reverse complement strand
TGCTCGACGGGGGAGATCGATGGAGGGCATTGCCGGTGACAATCGGGCCGTTACATAAACCGATTCCGAAGCCGTGTCGACCCGGCGATCACCGGGTGGCGAGATACACCCCGAGCACGATCCAGGACACCCCGTACGGAACGGCGAAGCCGAGGACGAACACGATGTTCCCCGCCCCGGCCGCGGCCAGACCCGCGCCGATAAGCCCTCCACCCGCCATCGCAACCGCGTAGAAGACCGCCAGCCGAGAGGGCAGGCGTCGGGACCGATTGGCTGCGTAGCCGACGATGGCACTCCCGATCGCGATCGCGATCAGCCCGGCAAAGAAGACGAACGGGATGTACTGCGCAATCCCGGACAGCCACCCGCTCGGCACAACGCTCCCGGGGAGCAGCAGGATGTACCCGGTGACCGTGAGGGAGGTACCGAGCCGCCCGAGTTCGCCGTAGTCGTTCCGTGCGAAGAAGTGAAGGCCGATAGCGCCACCGAGCATCAGCGGCACGGCGAGGCCCACCACCTGGAAGAGCGCCCCGACCGCCACCAAGCTCCCGAACCCGAACACGCCGAGGTCGATACCGAGAAAGGCGAATCCAGCGGCCAGCATCACGACCGTCCAGAGGAGGCCCCCGCCGGCTCCGGCGAGCCCCAGGACGCGAACAAGTGACCCTTCCGGGTCAGACATCCTGGCGTTCCTGGCCGTTGATGAACACCCTGAAACTCACCCCCTCGCCATTCCGGACCGATCGGGTCTCCGCCTCGGAGAGGTCATCGAAGGAAACGATCAGATACTGGACCGTCACCTCATTTCCAGCCGGCACGTCCACGTAGGCGAATGACCGATACGAATCACCCCCATCGATCTCGAGCACGGTCTCGATCTTGATCGTCGCGGCTGTCTCCCCGGCATTCCGCAGCCTGAAATAGGCATTCGGGCCAGCCGCATCGGCCGGGATCGCGATCTGGGACACCAGGATCTCGATCCCCTCTGCAGAGGAGGTGCTCACTTGAGTCGGGGTCCCGGTCCCGCCATCGCCGGGGACGGGGCCCGACGTGCACCCGGCGACCGCAAGGCTGATCGTCGTGGTGGTTAAGAGGAAGGCCCGCCGATCCATACCGCTTCCAGCACCCCACACCGTAAATAGGTTTTAACGGATCCTCGTCCAGCGGGGATCGGTCAGGTATAGTCCGTCTCGAGGTAGTCGATGATGGCGTCACTCTCGTAGATTACCGCTT
Source organism: uncultured Halobacteriales archaeon (assembly GCA_964404815.1). Taxonomy (GTDB): domain Archaea; phylum Halobacteriota; class Halobacteria; order Halobacteriales; family Hikarchaeaceae; genus CAYOLR01. Next base: position 5,817 of record CAYOLR010000148.1, on the reverse strand, counting down.
CGCGATCGGTATCGACGAGGCGGGGGAGCTGATCCTTGCCGTGGTCAGTGAGCGCCGCATGTTAAAATCGGTTCGACACCCGGCCGCCGGTCTCCTTTGTCCCGGCCGTCCGAGGGGGTATGGACGGCGAGGCTGATCTCCCCTCCGTACAGAACGCCAGGACCGTTCGTCAAGAATGGCGCCCAGATTCCGGACACGCTGCCGACGCCCACCAACCCACCGCTCCCCGGGAGGATCACGAGCACCGTTCGTCGCCAGTGAACCGAGCCGATGCTTGGCGGCCGCTCCGCGCTGGGTTTATCTGCCGGTTAGGCGGTCCCGGACGAGAATGATCCGCCGATCGACACGAATGGCATCCCACCGGCCTGACCCGCCCGTTACCGTTCAGGCCGTCACCTCGGCGGACTCCTCCCTGAGCTTGAACTTCTGCACTTTCCCGCTGGGGTTCTTCGGGAGCTCGTCGACGAAGTAGTACTCCCGCGGCCGCTTGAAGTCCGCCAGGTCGTCGCTCTCCCGCATGAAGTCGTCGAGGTCGGCCGCCGTGGTGTCACCCACGACATAGGCAACGACCCGCTCGCCCCACTCGTCGTGTGGCTCGCCGATAACGGCGGCCTCGACGACGTCAGGATGGGCGAACAGCACGTCCTCGACCTCGGTCGGGTACACGTTCTCGCCCCCGGAGATGATCATGTCGTCCTTCCGATCGACTACGAAGAGGTAGCCGTCCTCGTCGAGATATCCGAGGTCCCCGGTGTAGTACCACTCCTTCCCGTCGGCCTTCCGAAGGGAGGTGTCGGTCGCCCCCGGCCGGTTCCAATACTCCCGCATCGTGCAGGGGCCCGCGAAGAGGATCTCCCCGATCTCGCCAGTGTCGACCTCGTCGGTCGGATTGCCGTCCGGTTCGACGATCCTGAGGTCATGATTGAGCGCGGGCACGCCGGCCGAGCCCTGCTTGCTGATCTGGTCCTCCGGGTGCTGGAACGTCCCGCACGGGCCGATCTCGGTCATGCCGTAGGCCTGCAGATAGCCCGCGTTCTCGAAGAGGTCCATGCACCCGTCCAGCACCTCCTTCGGCATCGGGGCGGCGCCGTACAGGCCGAGCCGGAGCGACGACACGTCGGCGTCGACCTTCTCGGCGGCCTGCAACAGGGCGTTCCACCCCGTCGGCGCGGCGAAGAAGACAGACACGTCGTATTCGTCGATGGCCTGGAGCGTGGCGACCGGATCGAAGTCGTGATGGATGACGTTCGTCGCTCCCACGTGGATCCGGGGGAACAGCGCGGCCTGGAGCTCCGCACAGTGGTATAGCGGAAACGACGAGAGCCCGACATCGCCCTTCCGAATCCCGCCCTCGGCGATACAGATCAGGTTGTGCTCGACCATGTCGCGGTGCTCGTGGACGACTCCTTTGGGCCGGCCCGTGGTCCCCGAAGTGTAGATGAACGCGTAGGTATCGTCCTCTTCGACGACGGTGTCCGGTCGGGTGTCATCGGCCGCCTCGAGGTGATCGTAGAACCCGTCAGCGAAGCCGGGGGGCTCGTCGTCGATGTAGAGGTAGTCGTCGACCGTATCGAGGTCGGACCGGGCGCCCTCGACGGCCGGTCGGGTCTCGGCCTCGAAGATCAGGAGGCTCGAGCCGGCGTCGTTCAGGATGTACTCGATCTCGCCAGCCGGCAGCCGGTAGTTCAGCGGGTTGAAGACCGCGCCGAGCTTGGCACAGGCGAAGACCGCGAGGACGATCTCGGTTCCGTTGTAGAGCATCGTCGAGACCCGATCACCCTTCTCGATACCGAGGTCCGCCAAGGCGTTGGCGAGGCGGTTGGCCTTCTCGTCGAACTCGGCATAGCTCCACCGCTGCTCGCGACGGGGATAGATCAGGGCGTCCCTGTCCGGATACTTGTCGGCTGTGAATTCGAGCGTCTCCCTGATGCTGGGGTACATGTCGAACGAAAAATTGTGATGGACGCCCTTAATGTTACCCCGGGTGCCGGCACGGGTGGCTGTCTGGTAAGCGGACTGGATCTGAGCCGCTCCAAGCACGGTACTACCTCAGAGGGGACCGTCACGGGGTCGACACCGGCGGCGTAAAGAGTGAGGTGTACAGCGAACTCGGCGATGGGCAGACCATCATTTCGACGATCACGAACAGCTCGGTCCACTATCTCGGGTTCACCGTCGGTAACGAGGGCAGCGCGGCGGTCGAAGTGACCGCGGTCATGGTGAACACGGGTTCACAGCCCCGCTGAAAAGCGGGTATCCGGACCGTGATGGCGGTTTGAGCTGACGGGTTGCCGCCCCCGGTCACGGTTCGAGTCTGCCGAGTACCAGTTCAAGAGGTATCGAAATATCGGGAACCAGTCGGCCAGGTGGTACTCCCGAGGTCGAGAATCGATCGTTAGGCGGCAGCCTGGCCGGCGGGCGCCTCCGGGTTCGCCACTGACGAGTCCGTCTCCGCGAAGGCCCGACCATAGAGGTAGAAGGCGGCGACACCGACGTAGAAGTTCACAAAGGCCCCCGCGATGAACCCCAGCGGCGGGATGACGCTCAGCATGCTGGTGACGACGCCACCGGCGATGAACAGGCCGAACGCCATGAGCCAGGCGACCGCGTAGGTCCCGCTGAGGAGGACACCCCGGAGGGTACCGAAAGCGAACCCCGCTCCGATCCGGCCCTCGTGGACCGCGTTGGCGATCGCGGCGGGAAGCATGTACCATGCAACCAGCCCGAGCACGAACGAGAGCGAAAACCCTGCGAGGGCCCCGGCAATCGTCCCGAACCCGACATCCCCGGTCAGCACCGCCGACATGACGATCCCGCCGACCGAGAACCCGAAGACGGCCGCGGGAATGACGAGGTAGACGAACCCGACGACGAACGCCGTGATGCCGTCGACGAAGAGGTCGCCCCACTCCTCGAATGCCGGTGGCGAGTGTTCGTGGTCGATCGCGGCCCGAAGCGTTCGCACGTAGAAGCCCAGTACCAGGAACACGGGGACCACCAGAAAGCTCAACAGTCCAAGGACGCCACCGATCAGGATGGTTCGCCACGGATCGTCGCCCTGTCGCGGATGGTTGACGGCGTCTTCGAATCTCATGATATGACCGAACCGCCGGGATTTGGTCCGCGTCGGTTCATGTTCTACTACGGCAGGTTCGGAGATAACCGTTTGGCGGGTTCCCAAGGGGTGAAAACGGCCCACCGTCCAGACCCGCAGGGCTGCTCACCCCGCCTCGAGATCCTGACCCGAACAATTAATCCAGCAACGATTGTTCCTCAGCCATGACCAGCGACCGCCCCGACTGGGTGTACCACCGGGCCGACGATCCCCGGGCTGTCGTTCGGCAGCTCGGGGACGGTCTCGAGACCAACGTGTTCCCCGGCGAGAACTCGATGCTCTCGTTCGTCATGATCGACCCCCACTCCGACGGCCAGCTCCACAGCCACCCAGAGGAACAGTGGGGGATCCTGCTTGAGGGCGAGTGCGTTCGCATCCAGGCAGGGATGGAAGTACCGATGGCAGTAGGCGATTTCTGGCATACGCCGGGTGGCGTCGAACACGGCATTCGAACGGGGGACCGGGGTGCCCTGGTCCTGGATGTCTTCAGCCCGCCGCGCCCGGCATACCGGAACGAAGGGGCCGGCTTCGGCGACATTTGAGTTCGGGCCGTCACTAAGCTTCAAGGGCCCACCTCGGCGTAGCACGACGTGAACACTCCGATGGACCGACGCACCTATCTGCTCACGATAGCCACCCCTGTCCTCGGGCTCACCGGCTGTCTCAGCGGCGGGTCCACGAACGGCCAATCAGGGTCACCCGCCGAGCAATCTGGTTCGGGCAATCCCTGTGGGAGCCCCCGGAACATCGATTACGACGCCGTCGAGGCGTACCGTGACAACGGGGTGTATCTCGAAAACGCGACCGACCAGACGCTCGTGGCGTGCGTCACCATTACGCGGACGGGCACCGCCACCGATGACGATCCCGACGGGCAGCCGATCGTCACCCAGATGGGCTATGAGATGCATCCGGACAAGGCGGTGGAGCTGCACCGGTTCGGCCAAGCGGGACGCTACGTCGTCGAGATCGCCCTCGAGGCCACCACCGAACGGCACGTTATCACCAGGTCAGAATCGGCCCTGACGGACGACGACGCGGAACTGGTGATCTTCGTCATCACGGCCGCCGATACCGTCGCCGTCCAATCGGCAACGCCTTCCTGATCCCACGGCTCGGGACTACGATGCGGATTCCCGGTCGATCCGCACCTCGAACGCCTGATCGAGGGACTCGATCCTGAACCGCCGGGCGTCGTTGTCGTACCCGACGACACGTTCGGCGATCCGTTCGTCCGTCCTGAGGACGACCTTCTCGACCCCTTCCTCGAAGAAGGCGATCGTGTTGCGAAGGCCTTCGAAGCGATGTCGCATCACCTGTTCCGGGATCACGGTGGTCGGGGCCGTCGATACCCGGGTGACGGTTAGCGTCGACGACGCCGGGGCCTCGCCGTCCTCCCATCGAGGATCGGTAACGGTCACGGTTCCCTCGGCTCGCTCCGACGATACGTCCGCCGTGGGAACGATCCGTACCGGCTCGCCAGTCAATTCGACGAGGGCGGCGCTCCGCTCCGTCTCGTGGCCGTACCCCGCGACGGCGCCGTACTCCCCGCCGCCCAGGAAGCCGTAAACCGCCGCCTCCTGACAGGCGAGCCCCTCGCCGTGGTAGGCATGGAGCGTCCAGCGTTTGGCACTCCCCGGAGGGAGAACCCGGCAGTCGGCGGTCTGGACGTACGGACCGAGGTGGTACCAGGTGTCGCCGACGATCTTGTGGAGATCCCAGTGGCCACACGAGGTCTCGCTCTTCGAACGGTTGATGAACATGAAATCGATCTTCGCCGGAAGCGAGGTTCGCTCGGTACTCGGCGAGACGTACGTCGGAGACGTTTCCTCCGCGTGATGAAACCATGCCACAGCGCTCTCCTCGCCGAGCCTGGGGAGGTCCCGACCGTCGAACCTTGATGGAGTGGTCGGACCGGGCTGCATCGTCTCCCAGACGGCGAGACGGACCGACCCCTCGCCGCCGCGGCTGAACTCGTAGATCCCGGACGGTCGACCCCGGCCGACGCCATCGGGATGGCCGACGAGCCAGTATTCGCCGGTTACGTGTTCGTCCGGCTTCAATCGGACCGTCTTCGGGAGCCACTCGCCGACCGCCGTATCCACCCGCCAGATCCCGTCATCGTCACGGGTGACCGACGGTGACCGGTCGACGAGCTCGTGGTTTGCCGTCGGAACGAACACGAGGCTCGACCGATAGGTCAACTCCCCTGCGTGATACGGTTCCGCGGGGGGATGCGGGATGTCACTCGCCAATCGGCCGAAGGGTGGCGTCCACTCCAGCCGGAACGTGTTTTCGAACGGGTTCGCGTTTTTCAGCCTGGCGACGAGTCGAGGCGGATGCTCGGCCGTCCCGGTGGCGGTGAACTGCACCTGGATCTCGGCACCGTCATCCGTTCGGTACCGGACCGGGCTCAAGGCGTACGTCCGACCGAGATTTCGGAGATCGACGATGCTGGCATATTTCGGACCGTTCTGGCCAAAGGTGTCATCCGGGCTCGACGGAGGTGTCGGGCTTGTCGGCGACCCCTCGACGGGTGCCGGCGTGGGCGAGCCCTGGATCGCCGGCGACCCTGTCGACGGGCCAAGCGCGGAACACCCTGCGAGCGAGGCGACACCGGCTGACAGGGCGCCCAGCCACTCTCGACGACGCATGGTCTGATATCGACGCTAGGCTGGACAAGTGTCTTCTGCAGGGTCAAA